>NZ_JACIFT010000016.1:0-153780 GCF_014197575.1 Rhizobium sp. BK538 | reverse complement strand
ATCTTCATCCATGATTTGGTGTCCACCTATTTTGGTGGACACTTCATGCCTCAGAGCGCTGCGCCTCAAAAGGCGCACCGAAATTCGCGCTTACGATAAATCTGCGTCCCTCGGCCTTTCCCAGTTTTGGGATCGTTCAACAACGGCCGCCGCTTATTCCTTCTTTGAAAGAGCCCTCGGGTTAATTCGTTCCGATCCTTCGGGGTGTCGAACAGCAAAAATTCGACCGGCAATCGCCAACCGGTATCGTGCCACCTTCCGCCAACTGGGAAGCCATTCGGCTTGGGCTGATCCGGCCGAGCTGTTGCGGTCGAATATGCGAGGCCAAGTATCTGTGCGCTTTTGCACAGGACGATAAATTCGCCCTTCTTGACATCAGCAATGTTCGCCCAGTGCCAGAATGGCTTTCCTAGGCTGCCATCCTTCCTTATGCGCTTCCCCGGGCACCACAGAGTGCTACTGTCGCGTTGCGCGGCGAACTGAAGTCCAAGATTTACCCACCAAATCGCCATTTATTTCCACTCTGAGTTCAAGTTTGAACGAAAGTCAACTTTACTTTGATACCGCTAACCATTCGTTGTGAGTTATGGTCTCTTTGGGCGATTGGCACGCCGAGCTAGGTCCCGAACCCCGGCTCAAAGACTTTTTAGGCTCTCCAGCTCCTTGAACGGATGATAACCGAGACGAGGATCGAGGCATCGCACGTCATTAGCTGTTGCCCCTAAAATCTTGCCATCTCTCAGCGACACGCTTGTTGCTTGTCGGCCAGTATAGCCTCCGTAGCCGTTCTTCGCGTTGGCTTTAATACATACCGCGTCGATACGAGCTTGTGGGTTGAACAAGACCACATTGGAGATCTCTGCATCGCGGATCGAGTATGGATCGAGAAGGAAATCACGAGCGGCATTCACAATCGCGGTTTTCAGAGCCTTGGATGGTGGACGTTGAGTGTCTGCGACTGATTGTGGAACTGCTGTTTGGCAACCAGCTGTAGCTACTCCAATTGCCGCCATGATCATCAACTTATTCATTTCATTCCTCTTTTTTGCCTTACGCTCTTCATAGGAAACTCAGCCAGGCGGCGCAAGGATGTAACTCCGGGATAGTCCTTGGCTCCCCGGCGGGGGCGTCCTACGCATTGATCGACGACATCAAATGAGGACCAAATGGCGACGATCAGAAAACTTAGAGGCCGCTGGCAAGCACAGGTGCGGCGACGCGGTATGAAGCCTCGGGCAAAAAGCTTCGACAGCAAGGCTGAAGCGGAGAAGTGGGCGCGTGAGCTTGAAAGCCAAGTTGATCGTTTCGGTGCCGCGCCTGACACCAAAATTTTAGAGACCACGACACTGGGCGACCTGCTTAGGCGCTACAAGCTCGAAGTATCACCAACGAAACGCGGAAGCGTGCAAGAAATTCAGCGCATTGACCTGCTTGAGCGTCATGAGATTGCGCACCGGACATTGGTCGGGCTTTCGCAACCAGACATCTCATCGTTCCGCGACGAGCGCCTCAGCAGCGTAGCTCCATCTACCGCGGTTCGCGAAATGGCGATCCTTAGTCACGTCATCGAAGTCGCGATGCGAGACTGGGGCTTTCCTCTCAGCCGCAATGTGGTCAAGCTGGTTCGACGCCCCATCATTCGGAACGAACGTAAGCGCCGCTTGGAAGGTGATGAGGAGCAGCGCCTGCTCGACGGGTGCGATAGTGGCAAGATCGCGTTTTTGAAGACCCTGCTGATTGTCGCCATCGAAACCGGGATGCGCCGTGGCGAGCTAATAGGGTTGCGATGGAGCGACATCTCGCACAATCGCCGGGTGGTCACGTTGACGATGACAAAAAACGGATCTGGACGCGAGGTGCCTCTTTCACAGCGAGCATTTGATGCGCTGACCCAATGGAAGACACTCGCCGACGACGAACAGGTAATGATATTTCCTATGAAAGCTGGTTCCCTGGAGCAGGTCTGGCGCCGGCTCCTTGTTCGTGCGGAGATTAAAGGCCTTAGGTTCCATGATCTACGACACGAAAGCGTCAGTCGTATGTTCGAGCGCGGTTTGAACATGATCGAGGTAAGCAGTATTTCCGGTCATAAGGAGCTCCGGATGCTAAAGCGCTACACCCATCTCAGTGCAGATGACCTGGTGGGACGTCTCGGATAATCCGGCAGCACACAGATACACGCATAGGGATGTTGCGAAAAGTTGACACTCTCGTTTAGGTCGCGACAAAGGCGACAACTTTTGAGGCTGCAAGCCACTGAGACGTCAACTTTTCATCCATTCTTGCGCTCAAAATCGCCGATCTGGTTGCGCTAAGTTGACAGAGTTTTACGTTTAGTTGGCACTTTTGCGCCGAGATCATTGTGTTTCCAAAAGTGTCAACTTGAGTGACGTCTAAAATAGGATCTAGTCACCGGCGACGCACTTGAGCGACTGCGGTGGTCCACCACGGTTCGTCTTAACCGTGTGGAACACAGTAACCGATTGCTGACCACCATTGCCGGAAGCCTTACCTGGTCGCACCGAAAACGTATTCAGCGGCTCTCCTGGGAGCTTCCACGAATGACTTGCCGAGCGCGCCTAGTGAACCTCTAAGTCAGGGTCATTGTCTCGAAGGAGACCATTGCCACATGGGAACTCACTTGCCGTCGCCAACATGGACATTGCGGATTTCCGCGCCGCCCTTCTCTGTGCAGCCTACTGGTGACCGCTAACCTACCCTGCCGGAGAGAGCTGGGCGTGTTTATCGCTGAATGGGCACTGCCAAAATCGAAGTCCTAGAGAAAATCAATGAGCTCGATGGGGATGGCTTTTGCGTCCACCGCGCTCCGAAGGCCCAAACCTCCCATATTGCGAAAAATCGACGTAGAAGCTCGAGGGCGGGCTCGCGGCTGGTGCGAGTGCTAGTTTACGAAAACAATCGAGGATCGCGCTGAGACAAATCCTCGTGTCACAGCCAGCGATCATATGTCACTGTTCGGGTCGTCGTGGGAAGTGCGTGCCGCGACACAGGCATCCGGTATGTTGAACGTCCTCCGATAACGCTCGAGGCGTGGAAGCACTGCGTAATCTCCAGGTGACCGGACATGCCGACCAGAAGCATGCCGTCGGGCCGGGTAACTCCCAGTTCGACGCCGGAAGGTTTCTATTGATTGCCGTCCATTTCGTTCCCCGGAACATGTCTCAAAGACGTGACCCAAAGTGCGTGACGTCTATATATAGTATATAAATATATACTTACTTACTCTATAACCATAGCTAGAACGGTTTCTCAGTCACGTTTTACAAAAAGAACCCGAAAGCTCTTCTCGTCCAGCCCCTGAGCTCCGGCAAACCCCTGAACACTGTCGCGCAAAAATAGTCCCACTATTTGTGCGTTTGCACCTGGCTGCTCGCTATAAAGAAAATGTGGACGATAGCGGGAGACACCATTGCCCAGACCCAAGTTGAATTTAACGCCCGAAGAACGCGATCTGCACGACCGCATCCTAGCAAAGAAGCGCAAACGGAAGCAGCGCGAGAACGAGAAGAACTTGCGGACTATTGTTATGACCCCTGAACTTGAGGAGTTCGTGGACGAATTGCTCTTAGAGAGACTACACATCGCCTCGATGGCGTTGGCGATTTGGCAGAAGGAGAACAAGCAGAAGTTCCCTTTGCTGGCGAAACCGGAATTCCGGCCAGACGAAGGTCAAGCAGCATTTAGCGCTCGACAGAAGCGCTGGGAGCGCTGGGGTCTTATTCGGATGTTCGCAGCAAATGCCATAGCCCGACATCAGGGCCGCGAGCGCAAGAAGCGCTTTGATCAAACGGAAGCAAGGACTGCCGCAGAACTTGGCTTGACCGTTGATGCCTTTCGAAAGCACAAGCGCAACGAGAAGCTCACTGAACAGATGACAAAGATCGCGGCAAAGCTTGGACAGTCTGGTTGCGAAGGTTGAGATATGCTGAGCGAAGAAACGAGAGCGCAGATTCGAACCATGGCCGAGAAGTATAGCCAGCGCCGGTCGAACATCATCTGGGCATTGGATCGGTTTCCCTATCATCGGCACGGACTTCAAAAGCCTCGGGTGCGCGTTAAGGCGATATCGCAGCATTGGTCGCTTTCGACCGCCTCAGAGGCCGGAGTCGCCGGCGAGTAGCAGGCCTTGTTTCATTCCCCGCACGAGCGTGCGGGGGTGAACCTTGTAGCGCTCGGCAAGATCCTCGATCGAGACCTTTTCGATCATGAAGGCGTCTCTCGCCTCGAGAATCTGTTCCGGTGTGAGCGCAGGCGGACGCCCGATGAAGCTCCCCCTGGACCGCGCGGCAGACATTCCCGCCTTTGTGCGTTCGCTGATAATGGAGCGCTCGAATTCGGCCATCGCCCCCATGATATGGAATGTCAGCCGACCGCCGGAGGTAGATGTATCAATGGCCTCATTGAGCGAACGAAATTCGACTTCTCGTTCTCCAAGATCGTTGATGACCTGGATCAGGTCTATCAGAGACCGGCCCAGCCGATCGAGCCGCCACACTATCAGCATGTCGCCGCTCTGCACTGTGCTTAACGCTTCAGCAAGACCAGGCCGATCGAAAGTCGAGCTCGAAACACCCTGATCGGTGAACACGAGGTCACAGTCGCTTGCACCGAGTGCTTTCAATTGGAGGTCCAGGTGCTGCTCGTTCGTTGAAACCCGAGCGTATCCAATTTTCCGCATCATATGGCTACAATTCCATGACGTTCCATCGGGCATGATACTCGGTAACCCATTGACTTAAAGGAACCTTTTTGTCCGGCTCGGGGTTTTCTGTAGACCGTTGAAGCGAACTGAATAGAAACAGCGGCTTACGGCGGGGCGGGTTCGTGAGAGCGAGCTATGGGATAAAGGTTCCCTTTTGTCCGCGTGATAACAGCAGAAAGCCGTATGAGATCAGTCCTCACAATCGCCGCCATTACGACGCTCGTTTGTTCGGTCTCGATCGCCAACGCTGGAAGCGCCGGTGTTTTTCTCTTCATTGATGCAGGCACCGTGGAGACCAAAATCGAGGGGCTGGACGTCCGCCTGAGAGGAGAACTGACTGACAAGGACCTGACTGAGCGGGATTTTATGCGCCGTCCACGTTTTAGGATTAGCTGCCAAGATGGTGGTCGGCAGTTCCTCTTCATAGACACTGCCGACGACCTGGATCCGTGGCCCGATTTCAAAAGCGACGCAGCAATGGATGCCGACGCAAAGCTCGTGTCACAGACCGGCGCTTTCGAACCGCTTGCCACACGACTTAGAGCTTATCGAGTAAACGATCTTTTGACACTCGCTGTGGACATCACCGGGCGAGCCACAGAGATCGTTCAAACATGGGCGCAGGGTTTCCCAATCAAATTGACGAGCTCGCCGGGTAATGCGTTGTCGAACTTGAACCTCGTGGTCTTCCCTGGTGAAAACAATGCTCGTTTCCGCACCGAGATCAGCGTTGCCGCAAAGGCGTGTGCATTATTGTCCGGTTCTTGACCTCGACGCACCTGCTTCCTTGACGGTTCGATGTTGCCCAGGTTGGTGTCGCGATGAAGTGCAAAGCAATATCGCTTCAGACAATCCTTGGCCACCGTGCATCTACTCACTACTCATTGCATTATCCCGTCAAGCATCGTCGCCCCAATCGACCAGGGAGACTCGCTGGCGCGTGCGGCATTTTGAAAGCAGTGTCATGCAATGTCCAACATACTAAGCCAGCCGCTGAGCTTCTGTGAGTCGAAGCGCGCAATCCGCGCGACGGCCTTGCAGGTGCCAGCTTCTTCGGCGATGTTCAGCTTCGAATAGAAGGGTGGGGCATGAGCAAATCGTGGATGGTGCGCGCCGAGCGTGACGGGCGGCTTTTCGATGCGTTT
Organism: Rhizobium sp. BK538; assembly: GCF_014197575.1. Lineage (NCBI taxonomy): Bacteria > Pseudomonadati > Pseudomonadota > Alphaproteobacteria > Hyphomicrobiales > Rhizobiaceae > Rhizobium > Rhizobium sp. BK538. The sequence continues at coordinate 147,912 of NZ_JACIFT010000016.1, read as the reverse complement.
AAAGAGAAGTCGGCGGTTGCGATCGGCTGGAACGAGGTCGGCGATCTGTCGGACAAAAAAACGCGGAAGGCGATCGCCGATCTCGTCACGACAGCATGGCCGGAGATGAAGCCCCAGGCGGCTGCCATGGCTGCTGGCCAACTGCATCGCTTCGTGAACGAGATTGATGTCGGCGACATGGTGGTGACCTTCAATCCGTCGCGCCGCGTCTATCTGATCGGCGAGATCGTAGGTCCTTACCGCTATGATACCTCAGTAGATCCCGAGGACGCGCAATACCGGCCGGTGCGGTGGCACGGCGAAGTCAGCCGCGATTTGCTCTCTGTCGAGAGCCGCAACAGCCTTGGATCGATCTCGACGTTGTTCCGAATACCGACTGAAGTTGCCGCCGAGCTGAAGAAAGCACTGGCGTCCGGCCAGCCGGCCACGATCGAGATAGCTGCTGCTACGACGGAGGCGACAGAGGATGATCTCTTCAAGTCAATGGAAAGCCGAGCACGCGAATTCATAAAGGATAAGGTGAATGCGCTCGCCTGGGACGATATGCAGGAGCTGGTAGCTGGTTTGCTACGTTCACTCGGTTACAAGACCCGCGTCTCCGAAGCTGGGCCCGATCGAGGCAAGGATATCGTCGCCTCGCCGGACGGCTTCGGTTTCGAGTCGCCGCGTATTGTGGTCGAGGTGAAGCATCGCAAGGGCACGATGGGAGCGCCAGATGTGCGCAGCTTCCTCGGTGGTCGGCATCCGCAGGACAAAGGTCTTTACGTCAGCACCGGCGGCTTTACGCGAGAAGCGCGCTATGAGGCAGAGCGGGCAAACATTCCGCTGGCGCTGATGGATCTCGACGAGCTCGTAAAAAGCCTTCTGGAGCAATACGAGAAGCTCGATCTCGAAACTCAACAGCTCGTGCCACTGAAACGGATTTTTGTGCCGGGGTGGTCGTGAGCCGTCAGACTGCTTCGGCTTCGTCCTCGGGCTCGTCATTGGAGACCGATGCCCGCCTCGCCGATTTCATTGCTTCCACGATATCCATGGTCTCCACGGAGACCCGCGTGACCCGGCCGATGAGGTCGATAACCTTCTCCTTGTAGTCGGCGAAGCGATAGGCATTGAACTTCTCGCGAATTGTCGGGTCTTTCGGCGTCTTTTCTTTGTATTGGTCTAGGATCCACTCAATTCCAGAGCGATTGCCGAGGCGGTAGGTGAAGGCGAGGGGCGGGATTCCGGAAAGTGTAGTCTCACTATCGATGCGGATCACCCCACTGTCTGGATCTGCCTTGAGGATTGTCTTTGGAGGGACACCGGCGGCACGTGCCTTCTCGTCTGAGACGTCGGTTCTGACTACCGCCCAGGGATCGACGGTTTCATAGCCGATATGCAGACGCATCAGCTGCTCACCCCAGTGGGTCCAAGTCCAAAAGTCCGGGTAGAGGGGAATTCGGGGGAAGTCGCGCTTTAAGTTCTGTGCGTATTTTTCGCGATACAGCGGGTCATGCAGCACGCCGTAAACATAATGGAAAATGTCAGGCTTTTTAATCGTTCTAGACTCATCCCCACCTAGGTCAAGAAGCCCGGACCGCCCGTTCTTCCCGTAGGCTTTATGAAACTGTTTCAGGCCCCAATCACTAATATTGTCAACTCGCTCGCCGTCGGCATTATATCGATAAAGGGGAACCTGTTGGTAAGCATCAATTGATGCACCAAAGTGAATATCCGCCGGCGCAGTAACACCCAAAGCCATAAAATCTGCCCGGCGCCCGACATCACTGAACGCAATCGCGACATTGGTGCCATCGAGCGGGAATATCGATGGCAGTTGATAGAGAGACCAATTCATGTCCGAATCATAGTAGAACCATCGGCTTGTGAAAGGCCGATAACTCGCGCGCGTCATCGAAGTTTTTTTAAATTGTAAGCTGTCCCCGCGTTCCAACTTTCTGCGTGCGTCTTGTGACCACTTAATCCGATAATCAATCTCATCTTCCCAATTTGGCGGAAGCGGACGAGTGACAGATCTCTGCGTTTCGTTGAAAACATCCATGTAATACGTAATTTTTTGTTCGAGATTCGATAGATTAAAATCGTAAACCCAACCATCCCGAAGAGATATCGCTCCATAAGAATTCAGATGAAAGAGCGAATTCTTGTTACTCAATTTAGCATTTGAGCTTAATTTGTTTTTGACGATAGGTAGAAATTGGTCAAATTCATCATTGCCGATAGAAATCCAGCTCGCGTTTTCATCGGGTTCCAGACGCTCCATTTTCAGAGAAGCAAGACTCGAGGATCCTAGGAATGAAAGCTTTTCGCTGGCGGTATCGAACTCCGGCCGGCGGGCATAAAAGATCTTACAGCCCTTCTGCTTGTGCCGTTTGACAAAAAATGAGACGGCCACGCCGGTCTGGATGCCGAAGACATTATGCCTTGTGCCTGATAACTTTGGATTTGCTCGAACATCGCCACCTAGGTCCACGACGTAGATTTCATTAAATTCTTCTGCGACCGTCTTTCGGAATCCATCGAATGTGCGGCTATCGATGAACGACCGGTTGGTAACAAAAGCCAGAACGCCATCATCATGCATGCGGTCGGACGCCCATCGAAAAAAACGCGCATACATGTCGTAGAGCTTAGTCTTATGAGCTCTTGATAGGCGTATGTAGCTGTCCTTGATATGCCTATCGATGTGCGGATATTCGCGATTCTTATTATTGTCGTTTTCGTTTGCTTGGTTTGCGTTGTAGGGCGGATTACCGATTATCACGGAAATCTTGCGTTTGTTCTGTCGCTGCACCCGAACGATGTTCTCATCGGACAAGCCGCCAAATAGATCACCAACGTGTTGACCGGTGCGGATGCCGAGCCCTTCCACGTTATCGAGGGTGTCGACAAAGCAGAGATTTGGAAATTCAGCGAACTGCCCGGAAATGGCGGCGTAAGTTGCTTCGATATTGAGATTGGCGACATAATAAGGGAGGATAGCCACTTCGTTTGCGTGCAGTTCATTTTTGTATTTGTTCGCGAGTTTTTTCGGATCTCCCCGGAAATACTCGAGTAGCTCGCAAATGAAGGTGCCCGTGCCTGTGGCCGGATCGAGGATTTCCACGTGATCGTCGATTAGGTTCCTGCCGAAGTGTTTCTCGCAGAGCCAATCCGCGCCTTCGATCATAAATTTTACGATCTCGTTTGGTGTATATACTACGCCCAAGCGATCCGCCTTCTTGGTGTCGTAGACCTTGTAGAAATTTTCGTAGATCACCTTAAGAAAAGTCTGCTTTTCCGAATGACTGGTAATCTGCGCTGCGTTCGCCCGTATCGCGGCATAGTAAAGCTCGAGGCCCTTTAGTGTCTCCTTTTTCACTGCGCCGGTGAAGAATTTGCCCTCAAGCGCGTAGAGTTCCTTCGCGATGTTGTTTTCGCGGTGAAAATCGCCCTCATTGAACACATTGGCGAAAATTTCCTCGGTTAGGATGTGCTGGATTAACATTTCCCTGACGTCCGCGTCGCCGAGCGTTGGGTTGATTGTATCCTTGCAGGTCTCAAGAAACGTTTTGGCCGCCGCTTGAAAAACTGGGTTGTCCATATAGGCAGCGTTGATTCGGGCGCGAAGCGCATCAAGCACGAAAGGTAGGTAAGTTTTGAACTCCTCAACTGCCTTACGAAACTCGCGGATCTCCGTGCGCTCGTAGGTGAAAAACAGGTTAAGCAGCTTCAGCAGCGCACCGCTATCGGTCATCAAGCAACGAAAGACTTCCTGCCGATCTTGAATCAGCACGGCGGTCTGCGAGTTCTCGAAAATGATATTGTCCTGAGGATAGCCCTTGGCGAGCTTCTTGCGGATCTCGACATCAAGGTCGTCGGCTGTATCTTTGGCTTCCCAATAGCCGAAGGGTAGCCCGAGGCTGTGGAAGATCGTGCCATCAGGACGGATGCGCGATTTCTGCGCCGATGCAAATTCGTATTGCGCGGCAAATTGCCAGTTGAGCTGGCGCGACCACGTTTTCAGGAGATCCTTAAAGGCTTCCGATATAACGCCTTCGGTGACCGAGCCGGAAAATTTGCGCAAGCGGTCAATTTCATTCAAATATTGATTAATTAGCTGCTGACTCATGGTTCCCCCATGAGCGGAACTTACCGGCATAGTTCATCTTTCGGTAGTGCCTTTTGCGAATTAGGCAGCGGTAAGATTTCGAAGTTTCTCATCGCGGAGCCACGCGACCCAACGATGAAGGAACGCCTGGAAATGCTCCTCGCTCACCCGGAGCAATCTTAGATCTTTATTCTTAGGCGTATGGCTGGGACATGGGCCATCACGTTTGTCGCAGATATATCTGGTCCTCTCCGGGCGGGCGCTCACAAAGCAAAGCATCCGGGCTTCGCCTGCTGTAGCTTCCCCATGTTCGTCCAAATAGATAATGCCACCATGGGACAGAGCGTTTCGAAGACAACGAAGAAAGAGCTGAAAACCCATCTCCTGTGCTGCGGTTGCGGCCTCAGGCGTGTTTAGCTTACGCGCCAAGACGCCGGGCATGCCTCTAGCCATGTTGAAAGGCGGAATGCCCTCGAGGAAGTGCCAATCTAACGCGGCAAAGGCGGGATAGTCGGATAGCCTTCTGTTTACGATGGCCTCGCTTACTCGCTTCGCAAGCTCAGGAGCCAAATGTCGATCATCGGCATATCCTTCATCTAACCCTAGGTGTTTTTCGATCCGTTCGATTGGCAATGATAGCATAGGAGTGGCAAGGGCAAGCGTGAGAGTAGTTGTCAGCGCACCTTGATAGCGATCCATCTGCCGGCTGTTCTGCCGCACGTTGGGAAGGAGAGATGTCAATAGGTCCAGGCAACGTTCCGGAACCTCGAGACTATAATTGTTCGGCAAACCCATGATCAGTTCCTCTGTCCTTAGAGCCTTCTAATCAAGCTTGCGCAGAGAGGAAATGGTTTTCAGGTTAGGCACAGTGCGGCCACAGATGATCCTCATTAATTGTGTTTGCTGGCTCACGAGTAGGAAGACCCTTCTATGTAGCCCACCGCGCCGAACAAGCGCCGACCAGACCGCGGAGAGGTGGCAGAGTGGTCGAATGCACCGCACTCGAAATGCGGCATACCTGCAAGGGTATCGTGGGTTCAAATCCCACCCTCTCCGCCATTGGATCCCTTGTGTTCCAAGGTTTTCCCGCAGCCTCTGGTTTTCGTCAAGCTTTGATCGTCGCCCAAATTGGCTAGGGCCACATTCTCGGCACGACCTAGTATTTGCCGCGCATCCCAATATTCAGGATCTACCGGCTGGCGATGTCTGGCCGCATGTAAGCGAATGTTCGCTAGTTTAACATGAGGCTCAGACGTGTTAAGAAAATGCGTTTTTTTTAACTCATTGAGTCGCACATGTTAAAGCCGACCTACTCCTTGCCAGATCTTTCTAAACTCTCCGACTTGGAGACCATTGAGGTATTGAAAGCACTCGCCTCCGCGAACAGATCGCTCGCTGAGCTGAAAGGGCGAGCGGCTGCGATACCGAACCAAGGTATCCTGATCGATACCCTGGCACTACAAGAAGCGAAGGCCAGCTCAGAAATCGAAAATATCGTCACGACGCAGGATGAACTCTTTCAAGCGGAGCTATTTCCGGAAGGTCCAGAGTCTCCAGCAGCAAAAGAGGTCTCCCTATATCGCGATGCGCTTAAGTATGGCTTCGATAAACTCACCCAGTTTGAGGGTCTGCTGCCCAATTCAACTATCGTCGGCATGTTCCGTCTCCTCAAGCAGCGGGACGATGGTTTCAGGCAAACTCCAGGCACTGCGCTGAGGAACGATCGGACGGGCGAGATTGTCTATATCCCGCCACAAGATCAGCGAGAGATTGCTTTCGCTATGGATGCCTTAGAGCGGTTCATCAATGACGATCGGTTGTCACCGCTTGACCCGCTCATCAAGATGGCGCTGGTGCATCATCAGTTTGAGAGCATACATCCGTTTCCGGATGGAAACGGCCGCATAGGGCGTATTTTGAATGTGCTCTATCTGACACGCGCCAATCTGCTCGAAACCCCTATTCTCTATCTTAGCCGGGCAATCAATAACTCGAAGGGCGAGTATTATCGGCTGCTTCAACATGTGCGCGACACCGCCGACTGGGAAGGTTGGCTGGTTTACATGCTCAAAGCTGTTGATGAGACAGCAAAGACAACTCTCGATCTCATCGAAAACATTCGCGAGCAGATATCGACAACCAAGCGAAGACTCCGGGAAGAGTTCCCGAAGCTATATTCGCAGGATCTTTTGAATAACCTATTCAGGCATCCTTACACGCGGATCGACTATGTGCAGCAAGAGTTAAATGTCACTCGACAGACTGCTGCTCGCTACCTTGATACGTTGGCGGACGCAGGTTTTGTTAGCAAACATCAAAGCGGCAGAAACAATTACTATATCAACGATCGGCTGGTCGCCCTGTTTTTGAAAGTCTCCGAGTAATAGAATACACTCGAGACAGCGGCTTCGGTGAGACATTGATGCCGTTTTGGCGGGCGGCATCGTGGGTTCAAATCCCACCCTCTCCGCCATTGGATCCCATTCGCGACTTTCAATTTGACGCCAAGTTGCTCCGCTGCAGTCGAAGCTGCCCGCTATGAATTCCGCCGGCGCTTTTCGAAGAAAGCGGCAATACCGGCCTGTGCCTCGTCCGTCTCCCAGCTGTCTGCGAGTTGAGAAATCACGCTGTCGATGATCTCGTCCGTGATGGGCGCGGCGAGAGAACGTGCGAGAGCCTTGGCGCGCGCTGCAGCCTGCGGCGAGGCCGCGATGAATTCGTCCGTCTCCTTGTCGACGGCGCGATCGAGATAGGCGGGCGCGACAACGGAAGCAACAAGACCGATCGACTTGGCATAGGCAGCATCAAACGTTCGGCCGGAGACGAAAAGAGAACGCGCAGCAGAGGCGCCGATCCGCGCTACGACATAAGGGCTGATCGTTGCCGGTATCAGGCCGAGCCGGACTTCCGTCAGGCCGAAACGCGCGGCCTCCGAGGCAATTACGGTGTCACAGACGCTAATCAACCCGATACCGCCGCCGAAGGCGCTTCCGTGGACGCAACCGATGAGCGGCTTCGGCATTTCGTTCAACGCCTTGAACATCATCGCCAGCCGTCGCGCCTCGGCGATTCTCTTCGCCCGGCTCGCCTTGAACTGGGCTCTCATCCACTCCAGGTCGCCGCCGGCACAGAAGCTCTTCCCTGCGCCGGCAAGCACGATGGCGCGTACCCTCTTATCCGACCCAAGCACGCTTGCGGCTTCGGTCAACTCGTCGATCATCTCCGCCGACATGGCATTGTGCTTGTCGTCACGGGCAAGCGTAAGCCGCGCAACACCGCGCTCGTCGATCGAGATCATCAGCGTTTCCGCCATTATCCTGCGCTCCTCAGGCTCTGTGCAAAATGGGCAGCCTGTTCCAGCTTCTCTACCGAGAGTCCGGTCCGGTAGCCCTTGCGGGCAAGGAACTGCGCGACAGCCAAGGTATCAACGTTCCCCTTCGCGCCGGGGGCATAGGGACAGCCGCCCAATCCGCCCACCGACGCATCGAAAACCCGCAGCCCGTGCTTCAACGAAACCTCGATATTATCGAGAGCCCAGCCGTCGGTGTCATGGAAATGACCGGCAAGCATTGTCGCCGGTGCATAGGAAAGGACCGTCACCAGCATCTGATCGACCTCCTCCGGACGTCCTCGGCCGATCGTATCGCCGAGGCTGATCTCGTAGCAGCCCAATGCATGCAGGCTCTCGACGACCAGCGCCGCCGCATCCGGCGAGACGGCCCCCTCATACGGGCATTCGACCACGCAGCTGACATAGCCGCGCATGGGGACACCGCGCGCATGGCTTGCGTCTGCAACCGGCTTGAAACGTTCGATGCTCTCGGCGATGGAGCAGTTGATATTCTGCTGCGAGAAGCTCTCCGAGGCGGAAGCGAAGATCGCGACTTCGTCCGCGCCCGCCGCCATCGCGGCCTCGAACCCTTTCATATTCGGTGTCAGAACGGCATAGCGGACCCCCGGCCTTCGCTTGATACCTGCCATCACCTCGGCGGCGTCGGCAAGCTGCGGCACCCACTTCGGGCTGACAAAGCTTGTCGCCTCGATCCGCTCGAAACCACATTCGGAGATCATGTCGATCAGAGCGATCTTCGTCGCCGTCGGGATCAGATCCTTCTCGTTCTGAAGGCCATCACGCGGAGCCATCTCAACGATCGAGACATCCCGCGGCAGCAGTGACGATTCTCCGGGCTGCACAATCACGTCTCCTCTACCCGGAGCGTCAGAAGCACCGCGCCTTCATCAACCTGCTGTCCTTCACTCACCTCAACGGCTTCCACCGTCCCATCGCGGGCCGCAACGAGCGTCAGTTCCATCTTCATCGCTTCCATGACGACAAGCGCATCGCCCTTGGAGACTTCCGCCCCCGAACTCGTGCGCACGATCTTCACAAAGCCCGGCATCGGCGCGATCAACCTGTTGCCGTCAGCCACATCAGCCGCACTGAAATCGAGCGGGTTGCCAAGGTGGAACACATGCGTTCTGTGGTCCACGCTGACCACCATGTGATGCGCCGCCACGCTCGCCTTGACCTGCACCTGTCGGCCATCGACCTCCGCCCTGCAGCCATCATCCTGCCGGCTGACGATCTTCACTGGAATGACTCGTCGGCCATCATGCACGGCAAAGAAATCGAAGCCCTTGGCGGCAACTCGCAGCGTTGAATGCCCACCTTCGTAGGTTAGCACGACGATACGCTGCATTTCGCTCCAGAGCTGCCAGTGCCCCAGCGTCAGCCATGGATCGCCATCCGACGATTGCGTAAGCGCGCCCAGCGACAGGACGGCGGCAAGCGCAACGACGGTGTCGACTGCCGGCTCGATGGCGGTCAGCGATTGCAGATTGCGATCGATCAGCCCGGTATCCGGGTGCCCAGCGGAAAATTCTTCCTGTGCGCTCAGCCTGGCGAGAAAATCGAGATTGGTGGTGACGCCGATGATATGCGAGCTCTGCAAGGCCCTGGTCAGTCGCAACAGCGCGACACTGCGACTGGGCCCGTGCACGACCATCTTCGCGATCAGAGGATCGTAGTGGGCGGAGACCGTGTCGCCGGGACGGATCCCGGCATCGATCCGCGCCGTAACGTCAGGAAAGTCTAGATGCCTGATCGTACCCGTTGCGGGCAGGAAACCTTTGGCCGCATCCTCGGCATAAATTCGCGCCTCGAAGGCCCAGCCGTAGATTTCGAGCTCCGACTGCTTCTTCGGCAGGGGCTCGCCGGCGGCTACGCGCAATTGCCACTCGACCAGATCAACCCCAGTGATTGCCTCAGTGACGGCATGCTCGACCTGAAGGCGGGTATTCATCTCCATGAAATAGAAGCGATCCGGCCAGAGGCCGTTTGACACATCCGCAATGAACTCCACGGTGCCGGCACCGCGATAGGAGATGGCACGCGCCGCGCGCACGGCCGCCTCGCCCATCGCACGGCGCATTTCCGGCGTCATGCCCGGAGCCGGCGCCTCCTCGATCACCTTCTGATGGCGGCGCTGGAGCGAGCAATCGCGCTCGAAAAGATGAACAACGTTGCCATGCCGATCCCCGAAGATCTGAACTTCGATGTGGCGTGGCCGAACGAGATACCGCTCGATCAACACGGCGTCGTCGCCAAAGGCAGCCTTCGCCTCACGCCGCGCGGCGGCGAGCGCCTCGGGAAATTCCTCTTCGCTGTCGACACGGCGCATGCCCTTGCCGCCGCCGCCAGCGCGGGCCTTGATCAGGACGGGGTAGCCGATCAAGGTCGCCTGATCGGCCAGAAACCCGTCATTCTGTTCCTCGCCGTGATAACCCGGGACAACGGGCACTCCCGACTGGTCCATCAACGCCTTTGCCGCATCCTTTAATCCCATGGCGCGAATGGAAGATGGCTGCGGCCCAATAAAGACGATGCCTGCCGCCTCGACGGCTGCTGCAAAATCGGCATTCTCGGATAGAAACCCGTAACCGGGATGAATGGCTTCGGCGCCAGTCCTTTCCGCCGCGGCCAGAATCCGCTCGATAGAGAGATAGCTTTCCTGCGCGCTGGCAGGCCCCAGACGGACAGCCTCATCAGCCATTTCTGCATGTAGCGCGCCGACATCGGCATCCGAATAGACTGCCACAGTGGCAATCCCCATGCGCCTGGCAGTTCGGATCACCCGGCAAGCAATCTCGCCACGGTTTGCGATGAGAATTTTCTGGAACATCGCTACCTCACATCCGGAACAGGCCGAAGCGCGTGTCTTCAATCGGTGCATTCAGCGCCGCAGACAGCGAGAGACCGAGCACATCTCGGCTCTTGGCCGGATCGATCACCCCGTCATCCCAAAGGCGCGCCGACGCATAGAGCGGATGGCTCTGTCGTTCGAAGAGATCGAGCACCGGCTGCTTGAAACTAGCCTCCTCCTCCGGCGTCCAAGGGGTGCCGCCACGGGAAAGCGCCTCTCCCCGGACGGTCGCAAGGACACCGGCCGCCTGCTCTCCGCCCATGACCGAGATGCGGCTGTTCGGCCATGTCCAGAGAAAGCGCGGCGAGAAGGCGCGACCCGCCATGCCGTAGTTACCGGCACCGAAGGAACCTCCAACCAGCATCGTCACTTTCGGCACAGCAGTCGTTGCGACCGCGGTCACGAGCTTGGCACCATTCTTGGCGATGCCTTCTGTCTCGTATTTGCGGCCGACCATGAAGCCTGTGATGTTCTGGAGGAAGACGAGCGGTATCCGGCGTTGCGAGCAAAGCTCGACGAAATGAGCACCCTTCAGCGCCGACTCGGAAAACAGCACGCCGTTGTTCGCAACCACGCCCACGGGGATGCCATGGATGTGAGAAAAGCCGCAAATCAACGTCGTTCCATAGCGTGCTTTGAACTCGTCAAAACGGGAACCATCGACGAGACGCGCAATCACCTCGCGCACATCGTAAGGGACGCGCAGGTCGGCAGGGACAATACCGGCGATTTCCGCCGGATCGAAGAGCGGCGCTTCGACCGGCTGACGCTCGACGCCACCCGAGTTGGACCGATTGAGGTTGGCGACAGCGCGTCGAGCCAATGCCAGCGCTTGTGCATCGTCACGAGCGAGATGGTCTGCAACGCCGGAGAGCCTTGTGTGCACGTCGCCGCCGCCGAGGTCCTCTGCCGAGACGACTTCGCCGGTCGCAGCCTTCACCAGCGGAGGGCCGGCAAGGAAGATGGTGCCTTGCCCCTCAACGATGATCGCCTCATCGGACATGGCCGGCACATAGGCACCGCCCGCCGTGCACGAGCCCATGACCACCGCAATCTGCGGAATGCCCGCCGCAGACATGTTCGCCTGATTGTAGAAAATCCGACCGAAATGATCTCGATCCGGAAACACCTCGTCCTGGTTCGGCAGATTCGCACCGCCCGAATCCACGAGGTAGATGCAGGGCAGATTGTTCTGTACGGCGATCTCCTGCGCGCGCAGATGCTTCTTCACCGTCATCGGATAGTAAGTGCCGCCTTTCACCGTCGCATCGTTGCAGACAATCATGCAATCGCGGCCCGAAACGCGACCGATGCCGGTTATCAGGCCAGCGCCGGGCGCCTCGTTGCCATACATGCCGTGAGCCGCGGTCAATCCAATCTCGAGAAACGGTGTCGCCGGATCGAGCAGTCCGGCGATCCGATCCCGCGGCAGCATCTTGCCGCGAGCGACGTGACGCTCACGGGCTGCAGCTCCGCCGCCGTTTGCGGCACTCAAAGCCGCTTCTTCGATGACACGGATCGCTTCGGTCATCGCCGCGCGATTCGTCCTGAAGCTCTCCGAATTCGGCGAAATCTGCGACTTCAAAATCGTCATTCGTCACCAGGATAGGTTATCGGATAAATTCTCTTGTCAAGCCGTCTCCGCGAAAAGCTCGCGGCCGATCAACATGCGCCTTATTTCGGAAGTGCCGGCACCGATCTCGTAGAGCTTTGCGTCGCGCAGCAGCCGGGCCGCAGGATAATCGTTCGTGTAGCCATTGCCCCCGAGCGCCTGGATTGTCTCGAGGGCCAGAAGCGTCGCTTTTTCGGCAGCATAAAGAATACAGCCGGCGGCATCCTTGCGTGTCGTCTCGCCGCGATCGCAGGCGGCCGCCACCGCATAAACATAGGCGCGCGCCGTGTTCATGGTCACATACATGTCGGCGAGCTTGCCCTGCATCAGCTGGAATTCGCCAATCGCCTGACCAAACTGCCTTCTCTCGTGAAGATAGGGCACGACGACATCCATGCAGGCCGCCATGATGCCGATCGGCCCAGCGGAAAGGACGACGCGCTCATAGTCCAGTCCCGACATCAGAACGCGCGCGCCACCACCGACGGTGCCGAGCACATTTGCCTCCGGCACCCCACAATTCTCAAAGATCAGTTCGCAGGTATTGGAACCACGCATGCCAAGCTTGTCGAGCTTGGGCCCGGTCGAGAAGCCCTTGAAGGCCTTCTCGACGAGGAAGGCCGTGATGCCGCGCGGTCCCGCTTCCGGGTCGGTCTTTGCGTAGACCACCAGCACATCGGCGTCCGGACCGTTGGTGATCCACATCTTGTTGCCGTTGAGAACGTAACTGTTACCCTGCTTCTCCGCCCGAAGCTTCATCGAAACGACGTCGGATCCGGCGCCCGGCTCGGACATGGCAAGGGCGCCGACATGTTCACCGGAAATCAGGTTGGGCAGGTACCGCGACTTCTGATCAGCGGTTCCATTCCGGCTGATCTGATTGACGCACAAATTGGAATGAGCGCCGTAGCTGAGTCCAACGGAGGCCGAAGCGCGGCTGATCTCTTCCATCGCGATGCAATGGGCCAGATAACCTAATCCGGCGCCGCCGTAGGCCTCTTCAGCTGTGATCCCGAGCAGCCCCATGTCACCCATCTCGCGCCAGAGCGGCGTTGGAAAACTGTTGCTGCTGTCGGTCTCGGCAGCGAGCGGTGCGATGCGCTCCGTCGCGAAACGTCGAACGCTGTCGCGGAGCGCCTCGATCTCGTCCGCCAGACCAAATCTCAAACCACCGGAATACATGCCTTCCCTCCCAAGTCCGGCGCGCGCTTACCGCAGCGTCCGGTATGCGTGTGTCGTTATTCTCCCGTCATTGTTTTCACGCGCGTATCTTGTCGGCAGCTCCTCCACCGCCGGTCGGCTCGATAAATTTCGTTGAAGAATGTGAAAATGGCAAGCATTTCCGGTCGGCCGGTTTCTGACCGCCCAGTTTGCTCCGGCGAGTATTCGATAGATCTTCCGCCCGCATCTGCCCTTCCTCCCGAAATAGGCAACGACCTGAATACGCACGGGATGAACAAAAGGATGCTAGCATTGGGCGCGCGGAATTTCTGAACCAAGACGGTTCGTCTTGCGCAAAATATGGAAAGAATTCGTCGCCGGGACGACGCGTTCAACCGCTCAGGGCTATCCGACAAGATCGGCAGCCTAACTGGCGGCCAGCACCGATTGCTATGAGATTAACGCTTGATGGCGCGACCGCTGCGGCTTTCGGCGATTGCCCGCACTTGATGGCGGCGAACCAGCTCGGCCTGTACCTCGGCTTGAAATGTCATGACCTGGGCGCGCACCTCGTCTTCGGAGCAGCCAAGCGACGCCAACTCGTCTGCCAACCGGCGGCACTCTGTCTTCCAGAAGCGCACCGCGTCCTCACCGTGGCGGCGGTCCAGTTCGGCCGCGCACCGATCAATGTCACCGGCGCGCGAGGCGACCGGGAAAAGCACGATCTCGCTTGTCGTCATTGCTTGCAGAGTTTTGTTTGACTGTACTGGCATCGACTCATTCCGTTGCGTTCGACTCATTCCTAGCTGACCATGGTTAACGCTTTCCTCTCCCCATCAGGCAAACGTGCCAGCTCGATCTATCGCGACTCTCACCAGCGGGTTCGGAGCGGGTATTTTGAGCGCTGCCTTCCGCCACAAGCAGGACTTCCGAACCGGCAAAAATGCCGCTAGGCTTCTGCAAGCTGCTTTGTCGGTGCAGCGAGGGGGCTGAAATCGGTGAGAAGTGTGATCGCGAAGCCTGTCGCGGCGGCCATCGTGGTGTTTGCGCGTGCAATTACTGCCGTGCGCGCCATCTGGCCAAATGACGGCATTCCCGAGGGGCAGTGTGTCTATTTCGCCAATCATTCCAGCCACGGCGATTTCATTCTGGTCTGGGCCGTCCTGCCGCCCCGTCTGAGGCGCCGGACGCGCCCCGTTGCCGGCGCGGAATATTGGCTGAAATCATCGATCAACCGTTTCATCGGCCGCGATGTCTTCGACGCAGTGCTTATCGAGCGGGATCGCGAGAAGCGGGCCCGCGACCCGATTGAAGTCATGGCCGAGGTGGTCGATTCCGGATCGTCGCTTATTCTCTTCCCCGAAGGCACTCGCAACCAGACCGATGCTCAGTTGCTGCCATTCAAGAGCGGGCTTTTCCATCTCGCTTCGAGTCGGCCGGACCTTCAGCTCGTGCCGGTCTGGATCAACAATCTCAATCGGGTCATGCCAAAGGGCGAGATTGTTCCGATCCCCCTTATCTGCACCGTGACCTTCGGCAACGCTATGCGAATCGAAGCCGGCGAGAGCAAGGAAAACTTCCTCGACAGGGCGCGCACCGCGCTAATTGATCTTTCACCAAAGCACCCGGGCGGTAACGAATGAATGCAGCAAACTCCGACCTGTGGACGCTTGTTCTTGGTATCTTCACGCTCCTCGTCGTTTCCTCGGCCATTGGCTACCTGCTGCAGCAACGCCTGCCCACCGGTCGGTCGAATGCCGCAATCGAGAACCTGAACGCGCGGATCAAGGCATGGTGGATCATGGTGATCCTGATCGGCCTCGCCTTTCTCGCCGGACGGATCGGCGTGCTCCTCCTTTTTGGTTTCTGCTCTTTCGCGGCATTGCGTGAATTCATTACCCTGACCGACACCAAACGCGCTGATCACTGGGCACTCGCGGCTGCCTTCTTCGTCGTGCTCCCGCTCCAGTATTGGCTGCTGTGGGAGAGGCAATACGGCATCTTCTCGATCTTCATCCCGGTCTACGCGTTCCTCCTAATGCCGATCATCTCCGTATTGCGCGGCGACACCGAGCGTTTCCTGATACGCATCGCCGAGGTGCAATGGGCGCTGATGATCTGTGTATTCTGTGCCTCACACGTTCCGGCATTGTTGACGTTGACGATTCCAGGCTACGAGGGCCGCAACGTTCTCCTGATCGCCTTCCTGGTGATCATCGTGCAGCTTAGCGATGTCCTGCAATATGTCTGGGGCAAGCTGTTCGGTCGCACCAAGATCGCGCCAAGCCTGTCTCCATCGAAGACGGTGGAAGGATTTGTCGGGGGCGTGGCCAGTGCGACACTGATCGGCGCCGCCCTGTGGTGGATCACGCCCTTCACACCGTTTCAGGCCGGGGTCATGGCCTTCGTCATCACGATGATGGGCTTCTTCGGCGGTCTCGTCATGTCGGCGATCAAACGCGACCGCGGCGTCAAGGACTGGGGCCACCTTATCGAAGGCCATGGCGGACTAATCGACCGGCTCGATTCCGTCGTCTTTTCCGCACCGATCTTCTTCCACATTGTCCGCTATTGGTGGTCAGCCACATGATGGCGCCGCTACGCCGGCTCGCCCAAAGCAGTGTGATGCACGTGCTTTTCGCGTTTGTCGCCATGGGAGGCTGGGCGGTCCTCGCCAACAGCAATCACCCGCTGCAGCGAGCCCTGCTGGCCGGCGTTGTGCAAGGCGGACTCTCGGCCTGCCTCACCTTCTTTCTCAAGACGGTGATCGAACGACTCTCGAAGCAGTTCGAAGGCCGCGCCGGTCTATGGGCGCCACCGTTGATCGCCAGCCTTGGCTCTACTACCGTGCTGATCTCGATCCACGCATTAAGCGGTACGCCGGAAATCCTGAAGACCATAGCAGTACCACTGGCCGTCTCGACGAGCTACGCGGCGGTCTACAATTACTTTCTCTATCAAAAGAGGATCGAGGCATGACGGAAACGGGCGATCGCCGGCCGTTGGCAAGCAGGGACACGCAATGGGCAAGGCGCATTGCGCAATGGCTGGCGGCGAGATCGATTACGCCGAACCAGATCTCCCAGGTAAGCATGGTCGCCGCGGCGCTGGCGGGCGGCTCCTTTTGCTTTGCCGGTTCTGAGATCGGATGGGGCCGGGCTCTTCTGCTCGTCCTCGCGGCCGCCCTCTGCCAATTACGACTGCTGTGCAATCTCTTCGATGGCATGGTTGCCGTCGAAGGCGGCAAGGGCGCAGCCGACGGACCGTTCTGGAACGAGTTCCCCGACCGCGTCGCCGACATCCTCATCCTGGCCGGTGTGGGGTTTGGCATCGGATCGCCTGGGCTCGGTTGGGCAGCGGCATCCTTTGCCGTGTTGACAGCCTATGTTCGCGAGCTCGGACGAGCAACGGGAACGCCGAGCGACTTCTCAGGCCCGATGGCAAAGCAACACCGCATGGCGACGATCACCGCCGCAGCCGTTCTCTCAATCCTCGAGCCGCTCTGGAACGGGCACAACCAGGTCCTGCTCGTGGCTCTCTGGCTGATCGCCATCGGTGCCGCATTCACGGCCCTGCGACGTGGCAGAAATGTCGTTCGAAACCTGAAGGCCGGCCACGCCGACAATTGACGCGCTTCGCTCAATCCTTGCCAGCCGTACCAAAATGCCCGAAAGTGCGCTTTGCAGCCGAACAGAGCAGCAATAGAACGATCGCGCCGCTTCTTCTTTTCCCCGAAGCGGCCTTGGACTAGCCTCGCTTCGGCGAGGCATTTTTCTTTTCTCCGCATTTATAAGATTTTTATATCCGCGGCCTGCCGCCAATCTCGAACGCTTATGCGCTTCGGTCGCATATTAACGTCCGAGAGATCCAAGGATCATCTCCACGCCAGAAAGCATGAAAGGTGCCATCCGGTGGACGGCGCCCTTTGTCTTGTCTGACTCCAGAAGAACAACAGGAGTCAAGATCGATGATGGACATAGTTCTACTCGCCACAGCAATCGTATTTTTCGCCCTATGCTTTGCCTACACCAAAGCCTGCGACCGGCTTTGACCGGAGGAAGCGCCATGACCCTCGACTATATTCTGAGCGGTGGCGTCACCGTGTTCCTCACGGTCTACCTCACCTACGCTCTCATTCGCCCCGAGCGTTTTTGACCGTCGCATCCCTTGCGGGAACTACGCGCCAGGCAGAACCAATCGGGTATTGAAAGTTACCTCCCATGACCCTCAACGGATGGCTTCAGATCCTGCTTTACTGCGGGATCATCATCGTGCTCGTCAAACCGCTCGGCGGCTACATGACACGCGTCTTCAGTGGCGAGCGCACGCTTCTCTCACCAGTCCTCGTTCCGATCGAACGAGGGCTCTACGCGCTTGCCGGCACCAGCGAACGCGAAGACCAACACTGGACTTCGTATGCATTTGCGATGCTGATGTTCAACCTCCTCGGCGTCATCGTTCTCTATGCTCTGATGCGCCTGCAGGCCATCCTGCCCTATAACCCGGCAGGCATGGCTGCCGTCGGGCCCGAGCTTTCCTTCAACACTGCTACGAGTTTCGTCAGCAATACCAACTGGCAGAACTACGGCGGCGAAAGCACGATGTCCTATCTTACGCAGATGGCCGGGCTGACTGTGCAGAACTTTGTTTCTGCCGCAACCGGCATGGCGATTGCTATCGGGCTCATACGCGCGTTCTCGCGTGCGTCGGGTAAGGCGATCGGCAACTTCTGGGTCGATATGGTGCGTAGCACGCTCTACATCCTCCTGCCGATCTGCATCGTGTTGACGCTGGTCTATGTCTATCTTGGCGTTCCACAGACCTTGGGCCCCTATGTCGACGCAACGACCCTCGAGGGCGCCAAGCAGACGATCGCCCTCGGCCCTGTCGCCTCGCAACTTGCCATCAAGATGCTCGGCACCAACGGCGGCGGCTTCTTTAACGTCAACTCGGCGCATCCGTTCGAGAACCCCGACAACATCTCGAACATGATCCAGATGGTCTCGATCTTCGCAATCGGCGCCGCCTTCACCAACGTCTTCGGCCGCATGGTCGGCAACCAGCGGCAGGGTTGGGCAATCCTCGCCACCATGGGAATCCTGTTCATCGCCGGTGTGACAGTCACTTACTGGGCTGAAGCCGCGGGCAACCCTCTGATGCATGCCTTTGGTCTGCAGGGCGGCAACATGGAAGGCAAGGAAGTCCGCTTCGGCGTCGCCATGTCATCGCTCTTTGCCGTCATAACAACCGCTGCGTCCTGCGGCGCAGTCAACGCGATGCACGGCAGCTTCACGGCGCTCGGCGGCCTGATCCCGCTCATCAACATGCAGCTTGGCGAAGTCATCGTCGGCGGCGTGGGCGCGGGCTTCTATGGCATCCTGCTCTTCGTCATCATCGCGATCTTCGTCGCTGGGCTGATGGTCGGACGCACGCCGGAATATCTTGGTAAGAAGATCGAAGCCAAGGAGATGAAGATGGCAGTGCTTGCCATTCTTTGCTTGCCGCTTGCGATGCTCGTTTTCACGGCGATCGCCAGCGTCCTGCCGTCCGCTGTTGCCTCGATCGGCACTAGCGGCCCACATGGCTTCTCCGAGATCCTGTATGCTTACACCTCGGCTGCCGCGAACAACGGCTCCGCCTTCGGCGGCCTGACCGGCAACACGCCCTGGTACAACATCACGCTCGGTATCGGCATGCTGATGGGCCGCTTCCTGGTCATCGTTCCGGCACTCGCGATCGCGGGATCGCTCGTTGCCAAGAAGACCGTTCCGGCCTCCGCCGGCACCTTCCCGACGGATGGCCTGCTCTTCGTGGGCCTGCTCACGGGCACGATCCTGATCGTCGGCGGCCTGACTTTCTTCCCGGCGCTGGCGCTTGGCCCGGTCATCGAGCACTTGGTCATGATCGCCGGCCAGACCTTCTGAGGTGAAGCATGATCCTTCGTCACAGGCTTCGCAAATCCTTCAACGCACGTCCCGGTTCGCCGGGACGTGACAGCCAGCGGATGACCCGCGCCTCCGACATCATCCTCGTGATGCTCGCCGGTCTCCTCGTCATCGTCGCGGTCCTTCGGATTCTACACGGCTGATCGCACAACGGTCGCCTTACTCTTTCAAGCTGGAGTCTCTTATGAGCCAGGCAAAATCAGCGAGCATCATGGATTCTCGCATTCTCATTCCGGCCGTGGGCGCCGCTTTTAAAAAGCTCAACCCTCGGGCACTTGCAAGAAACCCGGTCATGTTTGTCGTGGCCACGGTCTCGACGCTGACCACCCTCCTTTTCATCCGCGATCTCGTCACCGGCGGCGAAAGTCTCGGCTTCTCCTTCCAGATCAACCTCTGGCTCTGGTTCACCGTGCTCTTCGCCAACTTCGCCGAAGCAGTCGCCGAAGGGCGAGGCAAGGCACAGGCGGATTCGCTGCGCAAGGCCCGCACCGAGACTCAGGCAAAACTGCTGACGGCCAATAACGGCACCGGCTACCGTCTCGTTCCGGGCACGAGCCTGAAGGTCGGCGATCTCGTCCTCGTCGAGGCTGGCGACATCATTCCCTCCGACGGCGAGGTGGTTGAGGGCGTAGCCTCGGTCAACGAAGCCGCGATCACCGGCGAATCCGCTCCGGTTATCCGCGAGTCCGGCGGCGACCGTTCAGCCGTTACCGGTGGCACGCAGGTCCTGTCCGATTGGATACGCGTCCGCATCAGCGCTGCCGCGGGACACACCTTCCTCGACCGCATGATTTCGCTCGTCGAAGGCGCGGAGCGCCAGAAGACTCCCAACGAAATCGCGCTCAACATCCTGCTCGCAGGCATGACGCTGATTTTCGTTCTGGCAACCGCCACGATCCCGAGCTTTGCAAGCTATGCCGGCGGCTCTATTCCAATTATCATCCTTGTCGCTCTTTTCGTGACACTGATCCCGACCACCATCGGAGCGCTTCTCTCGGCGATCGGCATTGCGGGCATGGACCGTCTCGTGCGCTTCAACGTACTTGCCATGTCTGGCCGCGCAGTTGAAGCAGCTGGTGACGTCGATACGTTGCTCCTTGACAAGACGGGAACGATCACGCTCGGCAACCGTCAGGCGACGACGTTCCGCCCGGTCCGCGGCGTCACCGAACAGGACCTCGCAGACGCGGCACAGCTTGCTTCGCTGGCCGACGAAACGCCGGAAGGCCGCTCGATCGTCGTGCTCGCCAAGGAAAAGTATGGCATCCGCGGCCGCGATATGGCGAGCCTGAAGGCCACGTTCGTGCCATTTACCGCTCAGACCCGCATGAGCGGTGTGGATGTTGAAGGCTCGTCGATCCGCAAGGGCGCTGTCGATGCCGTGCTTGCCTACGTCGGCGCCGCACCGGCACAGGTTTCAGGCAATGCGGTCGTTGCCATTCGCAGCATCACCGAGGTCGTGCGGGAACTGCAGGCGATCGCCGATGAGATCGCCAAGGCAGGCGGTACACCGCTGGCCGTTGCCCGCGATGGACGCCTTCTCGGCATCGTCCAGCTTAAGGACATCGTCAAAGGCGGCATTCGCGAGCGTTTCGCTGAACTGCGCCGGATGGGCATCCGCACGGTGATGATTACAGGCGATAACCCGATGACCGCCGCAGCCATCGCCGCTGAGGCCGGCGTCGATGACTTTCTCGCGCAGGCAACGCCGGAGAACAAGCTGTCCCTCATTCGTGAGGAGCAGGCCAAGGGCAAGCTGGTTGCGATGTGCGGCGATGGCACGAACGACGCCCCCGCCCTCGCCCAGGCTGATGTCGGCGTCGCCATGAACACCGGCACGGTTGCCGCCCGCGAGGCCGGCAACATGGTCGACCTTGACAGCGACCCGACGAAGCTCATCGAAATCGTCGAGATCGGCAAGCAGTTGCTGATGACCCGCGGCGCGCTGACAACCTTCTCGATCGCCAATGACATTGCCAAGTACTTTGCCATTATCCCGGCAATGTTCCTGGCCTTCTATCCGCAGCTCGGTGTGCTGAACATCATGGGCCTGGCGACCCCGCAGAGCGCCATCCTGTCCGCCATCATCTTCAACGCGCTGATCATCGTCGCGCTGATCCCGTTGTCGCTCAAGGGTGTGAAATACCGCGCGATCGGCGCCGGCGCGCTGCTCTCCCGCAACCTACTCATTTACGGCGTCGGCGGCATCATCGTCCCGTTCATCGGCATCAAGGCAATCGACATGGTCATTACGGCCATCGGTCTCGCCTAAGGAGTTGACATCATGTTGAAAGAACTTCGTCCCGCAATCGTCATGATCGTCGCCACCACCGCGATCACCGGTCTGCTCTACCCGCTCGCCATGACAGGCGCCGCGCAAGCGCTTTTTCCGACCCAAGCAAATGGCAGCTTGATCGAGAAGGACGGCACGGTGATCGGCTCGACACTCATCGGCCAAGCGTTCACGAGTGACAAATACTTCCACGGTCGTCCTTCGGCAGCGGGCGATGGATACAACGCCGCCGCGTCGTCCGGCTCGAACCTTGGCCCGACGAGCCAGAAGCTGCTTGATCGCGTGAAGACTGACTATGAAGCAGCAAAGGCCACCAATCCAAATGCTGAGGTCCCGATCGATCTTGTAACGGCCTCCGGCAGCGGCCTCGATCCGCACATCTCGCCTGAGGCCGCTTACTTCCAGATTCCGCGGGTCGCGAAGGCGCGTGGGGTCGACGAAGCCAAACTGAAGGCGATTGTCGATGCCGCTGTCAATAGCCCAGAGCTCGGCATTCTCGGCGAACCCACCGTCAATGTTCTGGCATTGAACCAGTCCCTTGATGCTTCTATGTCTGAGTAAGGTTGGAAGCCCCGGGTGCCTGCGTGCGACCGGGGCTTGCTCATCAGGGAAAGATGACCCGCATGCCGGAAGACAACCGCGACAAGGTTGGCAGGCCCTCGCCCGATGCGCTGCTTGAGAAGGCGCGTCAGGAGACCCGCGGCCGTCTGAAAATCTTCCTCGGTGCCGCGCCAGGAGTAGGCAAGACCTACGAGATGCTGGAGTCGGGCCGTACCAAGATGTCCGATGGCGTCGATGTGGTGATCGGCATCGTCGAGACCCATGGACGCAAGGAAACACAGGCTCTGGTCGACGGCTTCGAAGTCATCCCCCGCGTCAAGATCGATTACAAGGGCCGCCCCCTCGAGGAAATGGATATCGACGCTATCCTCGCACGCCAACCAAGCCTCGTTCTCGTTGACGAACTTGCTCATACGAACGCCGAGGGTAGCCGCCATCCGAAACGCTACCTCGATGTAAAGGAACTGCTCGAGCGCGGCATCGACGTCTACTCTACGCTGAACATTCAACATGTAGAAAGCCTGAACGACGTTGTCTCGCAGATCACCCGCATCCGCGTGCGAGAGACGGTCCCGGATTCGATCATCGACATGGCCGATGACGTCGAGATTATCGATCTAACGCCAGATGATCTGATCAAGCGGTTGCACGACGGAAAAGTCTATGTTCCAAAAACTGCCGAACGGGCTCTGACCAACTATTTCACCCCCGGCAATCTGACGGCGCTGCGCGAACTCGCATTACGCAAAACCGCGCAGCGCGTTGACGACCAGCTTTTGACTCACATGCAAGCGCATGCCATCGCTGGTCCCTGGGCCGCTGGTGAAAGGGTTCTTGTATCTGTCGATCAGCACCCGCGCTCAGCCTCGCTGGTACGCTATGCGTCACGAATGGCCGCTCGACTACGCGCGCCATGGGCGGCGGTGTATGTAGAGACCAACCGATCCATCAGCCTGACGGAATCTGACCGCGACACAATTGCGGCCACACTCCGCCTCGCTGAACAGCTCGGTGGTGAAGCAATCACGATTCCCGGCCGGGAAGTCTCGGAGGAGCTTGTCCGTCACGCCGCGGCCAACAATGTCACGCACATCGTCATCGGCGCCCCCAGCAAGCCGACATGGCGGGACTGGCTTCACCGTTCCATAGCCGACGATCTAATCAGAACATCGGGCAATATCAGCGTCCACGTGATTTCCGGTAGTGAGAAGGAAGGAGCATCCACGCGCGGCGTCAAAGTCGCCCCCTCCTCGCCCGTCTTTAACATCCAGGCGTATCTCTCCGCCACAGCCTATGTGGCAATCGCGCTCATCGCTGGTGTGGTACTTGATCAGGTTCTTGATGTCCGCAACCTCGCCCTCGTATTCCTGATGGCAGTGCTGACTTCAGCGGTGATTCACGGGCTTCGTCCAGCGCTCTACACCTGCATCATCAGCGCACTGTCCTTCAATTTCTTCTTCCTGCCACCACGCTATACGCTGACGATCAGCGATCCGGAGAGCGTGCTTGCACTGTTCTTCTTCCTGGGCGTCGCCGTCATCGCGAGCAACCTGACCGCAACGGTCCAACGCCAGGCAGCGGCGGCCCGCCAGCGCGCCAGGACGACGGAAGACCTCTACCTCTTCTCCAAGAAACTCGCCGGCACCGGCACGCTCGATGACGTTCTCTGGGCCACCGCATTCCAACTGGCGTCGATGCTTAAAGTGCGCGTCGTTCTCCTGCTGCCCGAAGAAGGCAGCATCGCCGTCAAAGCCGGCTATCCGCCGGATGATACGCTCGACGAGGCCGATATTGCTGCTGCGCGCTGGGCGTGGGAGCACAATCACGCAGCCGGCCGCGGCGCCGATACATTGCCGGGCGCCAAGCGCCTCTATGTGCCGCTGCGAACCGGACGCGCCGCCGTTGGCGTGATCGGCCTCGACAATGACCGGCGCGACGGCCCTCTCCTGACACCGGAACAGCAACGTCTTCTCGACGCATTGGCGGACCAGGCGGCCCTTGCGATCGAGCGCATTCAACTCGTGGCGGATGTTGATCGCGCAAGACTTGCTGCTGAGGCGGACCGTTTGCGCTCTGCCTTGCTGACCTCGATCTCGCACGACCTGAAAACGCCGCTCGCGGCTATCCTTGGCGCTGCAGGTACGCTGCGTGACTACCTCGATTCCATGCCGCAGGAAGATCGTGTGGATCTTCTATCGACCGTTGTCGACGAGTCCGAACGGCTCAACCGCTTTATTGCCAACCTGCTGGACATGACGAAAATCGAGTCCGGGGCGATGGAGCCGAACTATGCGCTGCACTATGCCGGCGACATTGCGGGAAGCGCGCTGCGCCGTGCCGAGAAAATTCTCACGCACCACAAGGCCGTCATGACGATTCCGGCGGACCTGCCGATGGTCCGTGTCGATCCTGTGTTGTTCGAACAGGTGCTTTTCAATCTGCTCGATAATGCTGCCAAATATGCGCCGCAAGGGTCATCGATCCTTATCGATGGGTGGACGGACGAATATAATGTCATGATTCAGGTTTCGGACGAGGGACCGGGCATTCCGCCAGCTGACGTGGATCGCGTCTTCGATACATTCTATCGCGTGCGCAAAGGCGACCAGGTTCGCGCGGGGACGGGCCTCGGCCTCTCCATCTGTCGCGGTTTTGTCGAGGCGATGGGTGGAACGATCACTGCCGGAAATCGCTCCGATCGTTCCGGTGCCGTCTTCACCATCCGTCTTCCACGACCAAATGAAATTCCGAAATTGGATGAGCTCAAATGACCGGTTCAGCCGTTAGAATTCTCGTCGTCGACGACGAGCCTCCGATACGCAAGCTGCTTCGCGTCGGTCTCACCGCGCAAGGCTATGAAGTGCACGAGGCGCCGAACGGCGCTGCGGCCCTACAATCGGCGAAGGACGAACCACCTGATCTGATCGTGCTCGACCTCGGCCTGCCGGACAAATCAGGTCACGAACTGTTGAGGGAGTGGAGAGACGCCGGCCTCACCTTGCCGATCGTGATCCTCTCCAGCCGCACAGACGAAACGGGTATCGTCAACGCTCTCGAGGCTGGGGCCGATGACTACCTGACAAAGCCGTTTGGCATGAACGAACTCGGCGCCCGGCTGCGTGTCGCCCTGCGCCATCGATTGCAACAACAGGGCGAGCGGGCGATCTTTCAGGCCGGAGGCCTGTCCATCGACCTCGTCAAGCGCATCGTCAAGATCGATGGCAGGGAGATCAAGCTCTCTCCCAAGGAATACGATATTCTGCGGGTCCTTGCTCAGCACGCCGGGAAGGTCCTGACCCACCAGTTCCTGCTGAAGCAGATCTGGGGACCGGCTGCCGACGTGCAATATTTGCGCGTCTACGTTCGCCAGCTGCGCCAGAAGATCGAACAGAGCCCGGACCAGCCGCAATACATCACGACGGAAACCGGTGTCGGATACAGACTGAAAGAAGCGGATCCACCGCAGGTCTAACCTAGCTAGTTCATCGATAGGCACGCTCAGACAACGCACGCATGCCGAGCCCAACCATCACTTCGTAAGCGATGCGACGCCGCATCGGATTGTGTAGCCGGATTGCCGTCGAGCCGAGGAACTCGGTCTCAAGGTGATCGAATGCCTTGAGCTCGGGTGAAGTCTTGACCGTGTGCGAATAAAATTCGTGGAATGTCTGGCGGCACACATAGGTCTTGTATTTCGTCAGGCAGAAAACGGAAAAGCGACCGGCCTCGGCGCGTAGGAAGTCAGTGACGCCGGCAGTGACCTCCGGCCAGGCCGGATTGAAGGTGTCGTCGAAAACGATGATCCCGTGCTCGGCAAGCGACGCGGCGGCAAGATGACTATCGGCCTCGACGTGATGCAGCATGTGGCCACCGTCGATGCTGAAGAAGCGGACCATGCCAGCCCTCTCGATAATGTCCCCGGGCCTGATCAGCGTGCTGTCGCTCTTGATGACGCATTCTGCATCCACGGAAAGGCCAAGTTGACGGCCGCCAGCCAGGAAACGTTCATACTGCGTCGCGCCATGATCGGGGTTCACGATATCGAAGGGATCGACAGCCACGATCTTCTCCGTCTCTCCGCAGATTTTCCGAAGCAAGAAATAGGATCGGCCGTAGTAGACACCAATCTCGGCTAAGCCACCTTGCAAGGATGCCGATTGCTGGGACCGCAAAACCGCAAGAAAGACCAGCGCATCAGGCGGATCAATATATCCTTCGATCGCCTGAAGATCATGGAATATAAACTTTCTGATCGATGAATTCATTGATTGCGCTTTCAGATTCACCACAGATATGCCAACGCAAACAATTCTTCGCAGAAACGGCGAACGGAAAGTCAATTCTATTCAAAATGACACATAAACTTTATCCATTAGTACGCTAAGTTGCATGCGTGATTGGAAACTAATGCCGATATTATAGTCAAATATGCTTCTTGACGAGCATTATTGAACAGTCACTCCGACCAAAAAGCTTCGCACGATCAATTTGCTAAGCCGTCGTCGATAAAAGGAGGGCGACGTCCGTTGCACCATCGTTTCGTTCTTTTTCTCGCCATCGACCTGCTCTATGTCTTCTCCATCCGAAACGAGAATTGAAGGTGGTGCATGGCAGGTGAAACGATTCTGGTCGTGGGCGGCGCTGGTTATATCGGCTCGCACACGTGTCTCGATCTTGCGAACAAGGGTTTCCAACCAGTCGTTTTCGACAATTTCTCCAACGGTCATCGCGAATTCGTAAAGTGGGGACCCGCTGAGGAAGGGGATATCCGGGATCGGGCCCGGCTCGACGAGGTTCTGGCCAAGCACAAACCAGCTGCCATCCTGCACTTTGCCGCCCTCATCGAGGTCGGCGAATCGGTCAAGGATCCGGTTGCCTTTTATGAAAACAACGTCATCGGCACGTTGACGCTGTTGGCTGCCGCGCAGGCTGCCGGCGTCAAGGCATTCGTTTTTTCGTCCACCTGCGCGACCTACGGTTTGCCGCAGAGCGTGCCGCTCGACGAGACGCACCGCCAGGTGCCAATCAATCCCTATGGCCGTACGAAGTACATCGTCGAGCAGGCGCTTGCCGACTACGACAAGTACACGGGCTTTCGATCTGTCGTACTTCGCTAC
The DNA here is from genome assembly GCF_014197575.1 of Rhizobium sp. BK538. NCBI lineage: Bacteria > Pseudomonadati > Pseudomonadota > Alphaproteobacteria > Hyphomicrobiales > Rhizobiaceae > Rhizobium > Rhizobium sp. BK538. Next base: position 120,930 of record NZ_JACIFT010000016.1, on the reverse strand, counting down.
TTCAACGCAGCAGGCGCCGATTTCGAAGGCCGGATCGGCGAGTGGCACCAGCCTGAAACCCACGCGATACCGCTCGCGATTGACGCCGCTCTGGGCCGCCGTGAAGGCTTCAAGGTATTCGGTACTGACTACGAGACACGCGACGGCACCTGCGTCCGCGACTACATCCACGTGCTCGACCTTGCCGATGCGCATGTCCGTGCCGTGGAGCATCTGCTGCGGGGTGGGGAGTCGATCGCGCTCAATCTCGGCACCGGCACGGGAACAACGGTGAAGGAGTTGCTCGGCGCCATCGAGCGCGTGTCCGAGCGGCCGTTTCCTGTAGAGTATGTCGGTCGCCGCGAGGGCGACTCGCACACGCTGGTTGCCAACAATGACAAGGCGCGGGAGATTCTCGGCTGGACACCACAATATGATTTGTCTCAAATCATCCGCTCGGCGTGGAACTGGCACGCGAAATCAAACCAGCACTGAAATGCATCATGACCGGTAGACCGAACATTCTCTTGATCACCGCGGACCAGTGGCGCGGTGATTGCCTGTCGGCGACCGTCCATGCCTGCGTCAAAACACCGAATGTGGATGCGCTGGCGGCAGAAGGCACATTGTTTACCCGCCACTACGCCGGCGCTGCACCTTGTTCACCAGCACGCGCCACGCTCTACACCGGCCTCTACCAGATGAACCACCGGGTCTGCCGGAACGGCTCACCCCTCGATGCCCGATTTGACAATCTGGCGATGGCGGCACGGCGGGCGGGCTATGATCCGACACTCTTCGGCTATACCGATACCGCGCCCGACCCGCGTGGCATGGACGCGAACGATCCGCATTTGACGACCTATGAAGGGTTGTTGCCCGGCTTTACGGCCCGGCAACTGCTTCCTGAGCATGAAAAACAATGGCTCTCCTGGTTGCGCGAGCGTGGACACACTGAAGCCTTTGACCGCGACATCCACATTCCCATCGGCGCGGACCGCGGCGAAATCTCGAACGCCGCAACAGCCTATTCGAAGAACGAGACGCAAACTGCATTTCTCGCAGGAGAGTTCATCCGCTGGCTGGGGGAGCAGGATTCGCCCTGGTTCGCACATATTTCATTCCTGCGTCCCCATCCGCCGTTTTCGGCGCCGTCTCCGTATAACGATCTGTTCGGCCCGGAGGACGGTCCGCAATTCGCCCGGGCGGAAAACCACGAAACGGAGCAGAGATCACACCCTTACCTGTCCTTTGCCATGCCGAGGGTAGGAAAGGGCAGCTTCATTTACGGCGCGACCGGAAAGGTAACCGACTGGCAGGCCAGCGAGTTCGCGGCGATCCGGGCCATTTATTATGGCATGATCGCGGAGGTCGACGCGCAGCTCGGGCGGATTTGGGACGCATTGAAAGATCACGGGACATGGGACAACACCCTAATCATCGTCACCTCTGATCACGCCGAGATGGCAGGCGATCACTGGACGTTCGGCAAAGGTGGCTTCTTCGATGGCAGCTATCATATCCCGCTTGTCATCCGCGACCCGCAAGCTGTCACGCGGGGCAGGGTGGTCGACCGGTTCACGTCTGCGGCAGATATCTTCCCGACACTTTGCGATCGCCTGAATATCGAACCTGAAAATAGCCTGGATGGTCAGTCCCTGCTGCCCTTCATGGAACAGGGGGAGGCGGGAAATTGGCGCGATGCAGCCTTCTGGGAGTTTGACTTCCGCGACGTCGCCACGCGCGAGCCCGAAGCTCATTTCGGCTTGGAATCAAACGAATGCAACCTTGCCGTGGTCAGAGATGAACGCTTTAAATACGTGCATTTCACGGCGCTTCCACCGCTCCTGTTCGATCTGCAGGCCGATCCGCAGGAATTGAACAACCTCGCGTCGGACCCAGCCTATCTGTCGACCCGGCTTTCCTATGCCGAGAAGCTGCTCTCGATGCGTGCCCGCCATCTGGATCAAACACTTGCCTTTACCGAACTTACGGAGAAAGGGCCGGTCAGGCGCCGGCCCTGATCTACATCAGGCGAGGCGTCCGAGATAATCCATCTTGCCGACTGGAACGCCCTGGTTGCGCAGGATCGCGTGTGCCGTCGCGAGGTGGAAGAAGAAGTTCGGCAGCGCGAAGGTCATGACATACTCATCGCCTCGAAACGTGATCTTGTTGCCGCCTGGTGAAAGGGTGATTTCCCGCGTTTCCGTGCCGTCGAGCGCAGCCGGCGCGACGGTCCCCAGGTAGGCTTCCGTCTTGGCCACACGCTCGCGCAACTCGGCGATCGTCGCTTCATTGTCCTCGAATTTCGGCGCATCGATACCGGTCAGCCGTGCAATCGCCAATTTGGCGCTGTCGGTCGCGCGCTGAAACTGACCCGAGAACGGTAGCATGTCTGAAGATAGCCGTGCGGCGACGAGATCCGCACTATCGATACCCTTTTCCTTTGCGAAGGCCTCGGCTTTGTCGAGATAAGTCTTCAGCGTTTCAAGGCCGCGCTGAAAAACGGGAACTGTTAGTCGGTACATCGAGATGGGCATTAATTTCTCCCTGGAAGGCAGCGAAACTGCGGCCGTCAACGCATCTATATAGTCCGCGGAATCGCGCGTTTCAGCGCCTACCCGAGCGCCTTCGCGAAATTTCTGCAAAGCGGCCACGACCTCATCAATGAAATAGACTTGACGCCCTTAATAGAAAATGGAATGAATATTCCGAGATGCAGATTTTACGGTTCGTTTATTCCGTTTCTGAGCGGACGGCCAGCGGGAGATGGCCCACAGGGACCAAAATACTGGCTTTTGGGCATGGCCCAGGGCTCCGGCGTGAGGAGGGTGCAGCCGGACACCGCTTTGTGGAGGAAAGAAAATGAAGAAATTTATCATGGGCACTGCCATGGCGCTCGTCTTGTCGACGGCCGCTCACGCTGAAACTGTCGGTGTCTCGATGGCATTGTTCGACGATAACTTCCTGACCGTTCTGCGCAACGGCATGCAGGATTATGCCAAGACGTTGAACGGCGTAACGCTTCAGGTTGAAGACGCGCAGAACGATGTCGCCAAGCAGCAGAGCCAGATCCAGAACTTTATCGCATCCAAGGTTGACGCAATCGTCGTCAACCCAGTCGACACCGACGCGACGGCCGCCATGTCGAAGCTTGCCGCCGCCGCCGGCATTCCACTTGTTTACGTCAACCGCGAGCCGGTCAACGTCGACAGCCTTCCGGACAAGCAAGCCTTCGTTGCTTCGAACGAGCAGGAATCCGGCACGCTGGAAACCAAGGAAGTTTGCCGCCTCCTCGGCGGCAAGGGCAAAGCCGTCGTAATGATGGGCGAGCTTTCCAACCAGGCCGCGCGCATGCGCACCAAGGACGTTCACGATGTCGTTGCGACCGACGAATGCAAAGGCATCCAGATCATTGAGGAGCAGACCGCCAATTGGTCGCGTACGCAAGGCTCCGACCTCTTGACCAACTGGCTTTCCAGCGGCCTCGAGTTCGACGCGGTCATTTCGAACAACGACGAAATGGCGATTGGCGCCATTCAGGCACTCAAGGCAGCCGGCAAAGATCTCAGCAAGATCGTGATCGGCGGCGTTGACGCTACCCAGGACGCACTTGCCGCGATGCAGGCAGGCGACCTCGACGTGACGGTCTTCCAGGATGCGGCCGGGCAGGGCAAGGGCGCGCTCGATGCGGCCCTGAAGCTCGCGAAGGGCGAAAAGGTGGAGAAGAAGGTTTACATTCCTTTCCAGCTCGTCACGCCTGAAAACGTCAAGAACTTCATCGCGAAGAACTAACGTTCGGAAAAACGGGATGCGGGACCTAGTTCCGCATCCCTTGCTTCAATCCGTGTCCGGGAGGAGATGAGATGGTTGTCAGCCCGTCTACAATGGCTGCAGTGCGTCAGAGCGGCGCTGTTCCGAATGCGGAATACCTGCTGAGCGCCGAGGGCGTGCGCAAGGAGTTTCCAGGCGTCGTCGCCCTCGATGACGTCCAGTTCCAGCTGAAGCGCGGCACCGTGCACGCTTTGATGGGCGAAAATGGCGCCGGCAAGTCGACGCTGATGAAAATCCTGGCCGGCATCTACATCCCCGACAAAGGCGAGGTGCGCCTGAAGGGTGTGGAGATTCAGCTCAAATCACCGCTGGATGCCCTCGAAAACGGCATCGCGATGATTCATCAGGAGCTGAACCTGATGCCTTTTATGACCGTCGCCGAGAACATCTGGATCCGTCGCGAGCCGAAGAACAAGTTCGGCTTTGTCGATCATGCGGCAATGTTTCGCCAGACGGACGAGCTGTTTCGCCGGCTGAACATCGACATCGACCCGGAAATCCAGGTCCGTGACCTTTCGGTTGCCAACCGGCAGATGGTCGAAATCGCCAAGGCGGTCTCCTACAATTCCGACGTCCTCATCATGGACGAGCCGACATCGGCGCTGACCGAGCGCGAGGTCGAGCATCTCTTCCGGATCATTCGCGACCTCAGGGCGCAGGGCATCGGCATCGTCTACATCACGCACAAGATGAACGAGCTGTTCGAGATTGCCGACGAGTTCTCGGTGTTTCGCGACGGACGCTACATCGGCACCCATGCCTCGACGGACGTCACCCGAGACGACATCATTCGCATGATGGTCGGTCGCGAAATCACCCAGATGTTCCCGAAAGAGGAGGTGCCGATCGGCGACGTCGTTCTCTCGGTGAAGAACCTCTCGCTGAACAATGTCTTCCATGACGTATCTTTCGATGTCCGATCCGGCGAGATCCTCGGCGTTGCCGGGCTTGTGGGATCGGGCAGATCGAATGTCGCAGAAGCATTGTTCGGCGTAACGCCGGCGACATCAGGCACGATCGAGCTGTTCGGCAATAAGACGGACATCTCCTCGCCGACCGTCGCGATCCGGAACCATATGGCGTTCCTGACCGAAGATCGCAAAGATACAGGCTGTCTGCTGATCCTCAACGTTCTCGAAAACATGCAGATCGCGGTTCTCCAGGACAGGTTCGTCAAGGGGGGCTTTGTGCAGGAAAGCGCGATCGAGGCGACCTGCGAAGACATGGCCAAGAAGCTCCGCGTAAAGACGCCCAATCTTGACGAGCGCGTGGAAAACCTTTCCGGCGGCAACCAACAGAAAGTCCTGATCGGTCGCTGGCTACTAACAAATCCGAAGATTCTCATTCTCGACGAGCCAACGCGTGGCATCGATGTCGGCGCCAAGGCTGAAATCCATCGCCTGGTGACGGAGATGGCGAGAAATGGAGTGGCAGTGATCATGATCTCGTCGGAAATGCCGGAGGTACTGGGCATGAGCGACCGCATCATGGTGATGCATGAAGGACGTGTAACCGGATTTCTCAATCGTGACGAAGCAACGCAGATCAAGGTGATGGAGCTTGCCGCGCAGTGATGCGTGGCCTCCAGCAACCCGAAGGGAGGCTAACATGAACACCAACGCAGCTGAGGCGGCAGCCCCACTTGCAACGCGCGCCCGGCGGCGGCGAGTCCCGCCGGAACTCAACATTTTCCTCGTCCTGATCGGTATTGCGCTCATCTACGAAGTGCTCGGCTGGATTTTTGTCGGCCAAAGCTTCCTGTTCAATTCCCAGCGCCTGACGATCATGATCCTGCAGGTCGCCGTCATCGGCATCATCGCGGTTGGCGTGACGCAAGTCATTATCACCGGCGGCATTGACCTCTCTTCCGGTTCCGTCGTCGGCATGACGGCGATGATCGCGGCGAGCTTCGCACAGGCGTCCACCTGGCCAAGAGCACTCTATCCTTCGTTGACCGATCTGCCGTTCTTCATCCCGATTGGTGTCGGTCTTCTCATCGGCCTCGCGGCCGGCTTCATAAACGGGCAGCTGATCGCAAGGACTAAGATCCCGCCGTTCATCGCCACGCTTGGTATGATGGTCTCGGCACGCGGCATTTCGAAGTGGTACACCAAGGGCCAGCCGGTTTCGGGGCTCACCGATCAGTTCAATTTCATCGGTACCGGCATTTGGCCCGTCGTCGTCTTTCTCGTCGTCGCGCTGATCTTCCACATTGCGCTGCGCTATACCCGCTACGGCAAGTTCACCTATGCGATCGGTGCCAACGTTCAGGCTGCGCGTGTTTCTGGCATTAACATCGAAGCCCACCTGATCAAGGTTTACGCGATTGCCGGCCTCCTGGCAGGTCTTGCCGGCGTCGTCACGGCGGCGCGCGCCCAGACCGCGCAGGCCGGCATGGGTGTCATGTACGAACTCGACGCGATTGCCGCGACCGTTATCGGCGGCACCTCTCTGACCGGTGGTGTCGGTCGCATTACTGGCACGGTCATCGGCACGATCATTCTGGGTGTGATGACCTCGGGCTTCACCTTCCTCAGGGTCGACGCCTACTACCAGGAAATCGTCAAGGGGCTGATCATCGTTGCCGCTGTCGTCATCGACGTCTACCGGCAGAAGAAACGCGCCAAGCACTGACGAAAGCACCTCGGAACGGGAGCCTCGGCTCCCGTTTTCCGTTTCCGCTACCCGTTGATGCGGAACAGCAAAATTTCTGAAAAAAAGGGTAGCGTATTCCACCAGCTTTTCTATTCTGCGCTCTTCATATCGCCCGCCCGGGCACACAGGAACGCAGATGCAATTCGTATTTGACGGCCATAACGACGTCCTCCTCCGGCTTTGGACACATGAACGGGACGGTGGCGATCCAGTCGCCGAATTTGCAAACGGAACAGATCTAGGCCACATCGATGCTCCGCGTGCCAAGGCTGGCGGGCTGGCCGGCGGCCTTTGCGCAATTTACGTGCCCTCAGGCGATCTCGTTTTTGCGGATCCCGACAAGAACGGCCACTACGTCACCCCGCTCGCCGCCCCGCTCGAACCGCTGCCCTCCCTCAGAATCGCCACGGAAATGGCCGCGATCGCCCTTCGCCTGGACAAAGCGGGCGCGTGGCGGCTTTGCCGCACGCTAAAGGACATTCGCCAAGCGATGGCCGATGGCGTTTTCGCGGCAGTGATGCATATGGAAGGTTGCGAAGCCATCGGCCCCGACCTGGCGGTGCTGGAGGTATTCTATGCCGCTGGCTTGCGATCGCTGGGACCGGTTTGGAGCCGCCACAATATCTTTGGCCACGGCGTGCCCTTCGCCTTCCCGATGTCACCGGACACGGCTCCGGGGCTGACTGATGCGGGGTTTGCCCTCGTGCGCGAATGCAACAGGCTCGGCATCCTGATTGATCTTGCGCATATCACCGAAAAGGGCTTCTGGGATATCGCGAAGACAACAGATCAGCCGCTGGTGGCAAGCCACTCCAACGTTCATGAACTGACGCCGGTCGCTCGCAACCTCACCGACAAACAGCTCGACGCCATCAGGGAAACCCGGGGTCTCGTCGGCGTGAATTATGCGACCGCGATGCTGCGCAGTGACGGTCGCTCCGATGGCGATACGCCGTTGAGCGACATGGTGCGCCATATCGACTATCTCGTCGAGCGTGTCGGCATCGACTGCGTGGCGCTCGGCTCAGACTTTGACGGCGCGACCATACCCGACGAAATAGGGGATGCTGCGGGTAACCAGAAGCTAATTGCCGCGCTCCAGCGCGCTGGCTATGGTGCAGGAGATCTCGAAAAATTGGCCAGAGGGAACTGGCTGAGAATTCTGGCCTCGGCGTGGGGAGAAGAGGACGCCTAGGCCAGCTACTTTGTATTGAAATGAAAAAACAAGGGAACAAAGCCATGATAGTCAGCAAATTTAACCGCACTTTCCGCCTGCTTTCGGCAGGCGCCGCTCTGTCGATCATGATGGCGGCTGCACCGGTAGCCTTCGCGGAAACGCCGAAGGACACGCTGGTCGAAGGCTTCGCCATCGACGACATCATCACCATGGACCCCGGCGAGGCTTTCGAACTGTCGACGGCTGAAGTCACGAGCAACACCTACAGCCTGCTCGTCCGTCTCGACATGGGTGACACGTCGAAGGTCAAGGGCGATCTCGCCGACAGCTGGACCGTGTCCGACGATGGTCTGACCTACACCTTCAAGCTGAAACCCGGCATGAAGTTCGCCTCCGGCAATCCGATCACCGCCGAAGATGTTGCCTGGTCCTTCGAGCGCGCTGTCAAGCTCGACAAGAGCCCGGCCTTCATCATCACTCAGTTCGGCATCAATGGTGACAACGTCACCGAAAAGGCAAAGGCAACGGATGAAAACACCTTCGTCTTCACCGTCGATAAGCCCTATGCGCCAAGCTTCGTACTGAACTGCCTGACGGCAACTGTTGCTTCGGTCGTCGACAAGAAGCTGGTCCTCGATCACGTCAAGTCCGTGACGCCGAGCGCCGATTACAAGTACGACAACGACTTCGGCAACGAATGGCTGAAGACGGGCTATGCCGGCTCCGGCGCCTTCAAGCTGCGTGAGTGGCGTGCCAACGAAGTTGTCGTGATGGAACGCAACGACAATTACTATGGCGACAAGGCGAAGCTCAACCGCGTCATCTATCGCTTTATGAAGGAAAGTTCGGCGCAGCGCCTGGCGCTGGAAGCCGGTGATATCGACATCGCGCGCAACCTGGAGCCCGGCGATCTGGATGCAGTCTCCAAGAATGCCGACCTGACGACCGTCAATGCTCCAAAGGGCACCGTCTACTACGTCAGCCTCAACTCCAAGAACGAGAACCTGAAGAAGCCGGAAGTCCAGGAGGCCTTCAAATATCTCGTCGACTATGACGCGATCGGCTCGACGCTGATCAAGGGCATCGGCGAAATCCACCAGACCTTCCTGCCAAAGGGCCAGCTCGGTGCGCTCGATGAAAATCCCTACAAGCTCGATGTCGCCAAGGCCAAGGAACTTTTGGAAAAGGCCGGGCTGAAAGACGGCTTCTCGGTGACGATGGATGTTCGCAATACGCAGCCAATAACGGGTATTGCCGAGTCCATGCAGCAGTCGCTGGCTCAAGCCGGCATCAAGATGGAGATTATCCCCGGCGACGGCAAGCAGACACTGACGAAGTACCGCGCACGCACGCACGACATGTATATCGGTCAGTGGGGTTCGGATTATTTCGACCCGAATTCGAACGCCGATACGTTCACCAGCAATCCGAATAATTCGGATGCTGGCACTGTCAAGACGCTCGCCTGGCGCAACACGTGGGAAGCGCCGGAACTCGACAAGGAAACGAAGGCCGCCCTGCTGGAGCGTGACGGCGCCAAGCGTGCTGCCATGTATGAGGACATTCAGAAGAAGTTCCTGGCAAACAGCCCCTTCGTGATCATCTTCCAGCAGATCGAAGTCGCAGGCGCTCGCAAGAGCCTGAAGGACTTCAAACTCGGCCCGAGCTTCGACACCAACTATGTCGGACCGATCGGCAAGGAATAATCCGGCAGGATTGATCCGTTGAGCAACGTTGAAACAAAAATGGAGGCACGGCCCAAACAGGGCCGTGCTGTTCCTATTGCCAAGGCAGCCGGGCGATTTCTTGTCGCCGCCGTCACGACTTATCTTGGCCTATTGGCCGTGACTTTCTTCATCGGCCGCGTCGTACCGATTGATCCAGTCCTTGCGATTCTCGGCGACCGCGCTCCGGCCCATGTTGTCGAGCGCGTCCGTCGCGAGCTCGGTTTCGACCTGCCGCTCTACCAGCAGTTCTACATCTATCTGAAAAGCATTCTCTCAGGTGACTTCGGGACCTCCGTGCTGACCACCAATCCCGTCATGGTCGACATCAGGCGCGTTTTCCCCGCGACGATCGAGCTCGCGACGCTCGGGACCATCATCGGCTCGCTCGTCGGTGTTCCGCTCGGCGTGCTCGCGGCTGTCAAGCGAGGCAGTATTGCCGATCAGATCGTCCGTGTCATCGGGCTGATTGGTTATTCGGTGCCTATATTCTGGCTTGCGCTGATCTCGCTCGTCATCTTCTACGCGCAGCTCCGCTGGGTAGCTTTCCCCGGCCGCATCGACATCGTCTTTGAGTACAGCTTTACGCCGGTGACCGGCTTCTATCTGCTCGACAGCGCCATGCAGGGGCAGTGGGACGTCTTCTATGACGTTTTCCGCCACATCATCCTGCCCGCCTCGCTGCTCGGTTATTTCTCACTGGCCTACATCAGCCGCATGACCCGCAGCTTCATGCTCAATGAACTGAGCCAGGAATATGTGGTAGCGGCACGCGCCAAGGGACTTTCGGAAACTCGGGTCATCTGGGGTCACGCACTGCGAAATGCCGCCGTGCCGCTCGTCACCGTCATCGCGCTTTCGTATGCCGGCTTGCTTGAGGGTTCAGTTCTCACCGAGACGGTTTTTTCCTGGCCGGGCATAGGGCTCTACATCACCAATTCCCTCCAGAACGCGGATATGAACGCCGTCCTCGGTGGCACCATCATCATTGGCACGGTCTTCATCGGCATCAATCTTCTGTCCGACCTTCTCTATCGGACGCTTGACCCTAGGACGCGAAGCCGATGACGGTCCCTGCAAATCAATCAGCGCCGCTGAGCCGCCGCGAGTGGCTGCTCTCCGATCGGCCGCAGTCGCGCACGCAAGCGCGATTGGGCCGAGTCTACGTGACCTGGCGCCAGTTCACCGCAAACCGCCTGGCCGTCGTCGGTCTCGTGATCATCATCGCCCTCCTGTTCGTGGCTACCTTTGCGAACCTTCTCGCAACCCATTCGCCCATTGTTGGCGACCTAAAGAATGCGCGGCTGCTGCCGCCTGGCGCTGAGGGCTACTGGCTGGGCACGGACGACCAGGGTCGCGATATCTATTCCCGCCTCATCTATGGTTCCCGATTGACGCTGCTCGTCGTCGTTCTCGTCGCAGCCATCTCGGCGCCGATCGGGCTGATCGTTGGAACAGTGTCGGGTTACGCCGGCGGCTGGGTCGATGCGACGCTGATGCGCATCACCGATATCTTCCTCGCCTTCCCCAAGCTGGTTCTGGCCCTCGCCTTCGTCGCGGCTCTCGGACCTGGCATCCAGAACGCGATCATCGCGATTGCGATCACCTCCTGGCCGCCCTACGCTCGTATTGCGCGTGCGGAGACGCTGACAGTGCGACGCTCCGACTATATCTCTGCAGTCAAGCTGATGGGCGCATCGCCCCTGCGGATCGTGGTCCGGCACGTCATGCCACTTTGCCTTTCTTCGCTCATCGTGCGCGTGACGCTCGACATGGCTGGGATCATCCTGACGGCGGCCGGTCTCGGCTTCCTCGGTCTCGGCGCGCAGCCGCCGCTTCCCGAATGGGGCGCGATGATCGCGTCTGGCCGGCGTTTCATCCTGGATCAGTGGTGGGTGGCGGCCATGCCGGGTTTTGCCATCCTGATCGTCAGCCTCGGCTTCAATCTGCTCGGCGACGGCTTGCGCGACGCGCTCGACCCCAGGGAGAGCGGCCAATGACCGAGCTCCTCACCGTTCAAAACCTCAAAGTCAGCTACCCCACGCGCACGGGCGTCATCGAAGCCGTCCGCGGCGTCTCGTTTACGCTTGGCAAGGAACGCCTCGGCATCGTCGGTGAATCCGGCTCAGGCAAGTCTCAGACCGGGCGCGCCGTTATGGGCTTGACCCCGAAGCACGGCATCGTTTCAGCCGACAAGCTCGATTTCAACGGCATTGATCTTCTCGCCGCATCCGCCAAGCAGCGCCGGCAATTGCGCGGCAAACGCATCGCGATGGTCCTGCAGGATCCGAAATATTCGCTCGATCCCGTCATGTCGATCGGCCGACAGATCTGCGAAACGCTGAGGACCCATGAGAAAGTCGGCAAGGCGGAGGCGCGCGATCGCGCTCTCGCCATGTTGGAGGCCGTGCAGATCCGCGACCCCGCGCGGGTATTCGACCTCTATCCGCACGAGGTCTCGGGCGGCATGGGCCAGCGCGCGATGATCGCCATGATGCTGATCGCCGATCCGGAGTTGCTGATCGCCGACGAACCGACCTCCGCACTGGATGTCACGGTCCAGCTTGATGTTCTCAGGATCATGGACCAGCTCGTGTCGGAACGCGGCATGGGGCTGATCTTCGTATCCCACGACCTGCGCCTGGTTTCGTCCTTCTGCGACCGTGTCATCGTTATGTATGCCGGCAAGGTTGTCGAAGAACTCAAGGCATCGGAGCTCAAGAATGCGTGCCACCCCTACACGCAGGGCCTATTGAACTGCATGCCCCAAATTGGAGAAAGCAGGCATCCGCTGCCGGTTCTCGATCGCAAGCCGGAGTGGGGAGCATGAGCATCGCACTTTCAGTCGACAAGCTGAGCGTGACCTATGATCACTTCCGTGCGTTAAAGGACGTCAGCGTTGATATCGAGACCGGCGAGTCATTCGGCCTGGTCGGCGAGTCCGGATCGGGGAAGTCGACCCTGCTGCGTGCCGTTGCCGGCCTGGCACCGGTGGCAGGCGGCTCGATCAAGATCCATAGCGATCCCCTCGTTGGTGCGAAACGATCCAAGGCCTTTTACAGACAGGTGCAGATGGTCTTCCAGGATCCTTATGGATCCCTGCATCCTCGCCAGACCATAGATCGCCTCCTACTCGAGCCGCTGGCGATACACGGCATCAGCGACAGTGACATGCGGATCGCCCGAGCCCTCGACGAAGTCGGGCTTGGAAATGGCTTCCGTTTCCGTTACCCGCATCAGCTTTCGGGCGGTCAGCGTCAACGCGTGGCAATTGCCCGGGCATTGATCGTCGAGCCGTCCATCCTCTTGCTTGATGAGCCGACCTCGGCCCTTGACGCTTCAGTGCAAGCGGAGGTTCTGAACCTCCTCGAACAGGTGCGGCGAGATCGCAAGCTGACCTTCGTTATGGTCAGCCATGATCTCGGCGTCGTCACCCACATGTGCGGTCGCCTGGCCGTGATGCGAAACGGGGCCGTCGTCGAGCGACTGACTTCAGCGCAGCTTGCGCAGGCAGCCGTGACAGAGGACTACACGCGAAATTTGATGGTTGCCAGTAAGGGTTTCGTCAAAGCTTGAAGGGCAATCCTTCCAACGATTTGATTTCACTGAGGCTCGTTGGGCCTCAGCCTTAATAATCCACTAAAACACGACCATTCGACTAGACTATTGACACTTGCCTTACTTCTGTCATGATCCGGTTAACGCCCGTTAATTTTCGTGATCATGGAGATCCGGCATGTTTTTTCTTGGCGGCATGACCATGGGATATCTGCAGCCATCGGCCAAGATCGATAGAGAAGCTGCACCCTCGACATCCATTCCCGCAGAGAAAGGCCGGCGACTCCTGGAAACACCGGAAGCAACGGTCAGGTGCCGCCAAGGTGCCGGAGACGATCGTTCGTTGCTCTGGGCGTGGCGAATTCTCGTGTAATCGCCGAAGGACGGATTTTTTAACGTCCCCTGGCAGGACAGAATTTTATCTCTACCTATTAGATAGAGAAAATACGAAAACACGCTCTAACAAAAGAAGCGCGGAGAAACGGAGGCAGCACATGGCAGACTTGGGTATCTCGCATGCTCATGTGAATCAATATGGTTCCGTCCAGACCAAGAAGCCGGTCACGACACGCAGCAAGATTCAGCTTGTCGTTCACGCAACGCTTGTCACGGCGGCATTTCTTTTCGTCACAGCCCTCGTCTTTGGCATCGTAGGATAAGCCAAAGAACACGTAGTGTCGCGGCCGTCGAGAGATGCCGCGTCGGAGCCACGTTTTATTCTCTCATCACATTCATTGTGAAACCGAGAATGAAGATAAAAGGGATTCTGGGATATTCCGATCCCGGTGATTATCCTGCTCCATCTCTTCCATGCAGTCTAAGATTACGGTTGGTTGCCGGTATAGAAAAGGTGCGTCGATTTCGACGCGCCTTTTCTATTGGCTGAACCCGGCCTGGGGGCTCCAACGGAACCAATAGGGCGACCTCCCGTTATTTCGTCAGCAAAGACAAAGGAGATCGCCATGCTTTATTATGCACTCGTATTTCTCGTTGTAGCGCTGATTGCCGGGGTTTTGGGCTTTGGCGGCATTGCAGGTGCTTCCGCGTCGATCGCACAGGTTCTTTTCTTCCTGTTCCTGATCCTGTTTGTCGTCTCGCTGGTTATGCGCCTCATGCGACGCGCTTGACAAAAAACACTGGTGTAAGATTGGAAATCGGCGCTTGCCCAAGCGCCGATTTCTTTTCGACCGCAAGTGATGTTCGTACGCTGCCCCATTGCATCCTTTGAAACATCTTGACTTGAATTATCGCAATGGTGTCCAACTTTCCCGGGATGGCTCCGAAAGGGTGGAGGGCGCAACGGAGTCGTGTTCGCACATCGCCCACATAGGTTGCGTTTAAACCGTTTCGCATCGTCGGTTGATTACCGCTTCGATCTTGCTGTCTGGGATCAGGAAACCCCGGCGCTGTTCATGCGGCAGTCATATTTGGCAGTGCAAAAGGCTACGCAAAATCATCATAACTTTGTTTGGATCCAGAACCGAACCCATGAACATTTCCGCAACGTCTCCGAGCCCGTCCCGCGAGTCCGAAACGAAGCAGATCGATCATAACGACTCGATCCGCTCAACCTATCTTTCCATTGAGGATATCAAGGCAATCGGCGCCTCCGTCGCCGTGCGCGGCGTCGACTCGCTGCCCGCTTTTACGCCCTTCGATTTCTTCGCGCGGCATAAGGAAAACGAGAAGGAAATCCTGCGGGTCTACCGCACCACGGCAACGGACGTGGAATCCGGTGAAACCATTACCCCGGCAGCGGAATGGCTGCTCGACAACCATTACATCGTCGAGGAAGCGATCCAGGAAATCCGTCGTGACTTCCCGCGGCGCTTCTATCGAGAACTGCCAACGATCGACGTCAGCGGCGTGCAGATCCCGCGCACCCTGGTGCTCGCATGGCTTTATGTCGCCCACACCCACAGCACGATCTCGCAGGAAAGCCTGACGGCCCTCGTCGATGGCTTCCAGCAGAGCGAAACGTTGAGGATCGGTGAACTCTGGGCACTGCCATCGCTTGTTCGCTATGTGCTCGTGGAAAATCTGCGTCGCATTTCGATCCGCGTCGAGCGCAGCCGCCGGTTGCGTCGGCGTGCCAACGAGGCTGCAGATGAGCTTGTGCGGCTGACGGACCCGACAAAGGCAGCCGAGTATCTTAAGTCGCTCGAGTCTCTTGCCGAAGACAATACCTTCGCAACGCAATTCCTCTACCGCATGCGTGACGGCTCGCAGGCCTCCAGCGTGGCGATCGCCTGGCTCGACGAGCGCCTCGAGGCCCTCGGACGCGATACCGAAGAAACGACAATGGCGGAGCACAGCCGCCTGTCCTCCGGCAACGTCACGATGGGCAACATCATCCGGAGCTTGCGCGAGATCGACGACACCGAATGGTCCGTTTGGGTCGAACAGGTCAGCCATGTCGACAAGCTGCTGTGGGATCATTCCGACTACGGTGATCTCGATTCGGGTTCGCGCAACAAGTACCGCAAGCAGATCGAAAAACTCGCCAAGCGCTCGCCGCTTTCGGAAATGGAGATCGCCCAACTGGCGCTGGATATGACCGAAGAGGCGAAGGCCTCCGGCGAGCCACAACCGCATGAACCGAATGTCGGTGGCTTTCTGACCGGTGCCCAAAGGCCCAAACTCGAAGCGCGTGCGAACTATAGCCCGACCGCAACGCAGCACTTCGTCCGAACCGTTCGCCGTTTCAACTGGCTCTCGATCGCCACACCGGTAATCCTGCTCACCATCATCGCCATGGCGATCGTCGGCAAGTTCATGGCCAATGCCGGCATGGGACCACTTGAGATCGCGATCCTGCTGATCATGTTCTCGCTCCCGGCTTCGGAAGGCGCAACCGGCCTCTTCAACACGGTACTGTCGTTCTTCGTCACGCCGGCCCGATTGGTCGGCTACGAGTTCAAGGAGGGTATTCCCGAAGAAGCCCGCACGCTACTGGTCGTTCCCTGCCTTATCTCCAACCGTGACAGTGTCGATGAACTCGTCCGCAATCTCGAAGTTCACTACCTCGCCAACCCGCGTGGGGAGATCTACTTCGCGCTGCTCAGCGACTGGCCGGACAGCCAGGCCGAGGAAACGTCCGCCGACCTCGAGGTATTGGACTATGCCCGCCGCGAGGTCGCAAACCTTTCAGCACGGTATGCCTTCGATGGCAAGACGCGCTTCTACCTCCTGCATCGCCGTCGACTCTACAATCCATCCGAGGGCGCCTGGATGGGATGGGAGCGCAAGCGCGGCAAACTGCACGAACTGAACCTGCTGCTTCGCGGCGACCGCGATACCACTTACCTTCCGGGTGCAAACATCGTGCCGGCAAACGTTCAGTACGTTATGACGCTCGATGCCGACACACGCCTGATGCGCGATGCCGTCACTAAGCTCGCTGGCAAGCTCTACCACCCAATCAACCGTCCGGTCATCAATCCTGCCAGCGGTCGGGTCGAAAGCGGCTATGGCGTGCTGCAACCGCGCGTCACGCCGTCACTGACGACGGGCAAGGATGCATCGGTCTTCCAGCGTGTCTTCTCGATCAATCGCGGCCTCGACCCTTACGTATTTACCGTCTCCGACGTCTATCAGGATTTGGCGGGTGAGGGCACCTTCACCGGCAAGGGCCTCTATCACGTCGACGCCTTCGAAGCATCGCTCAAAGGGCGCATCGACGAAAACTCAGTGCTCAGCCACGACCTGCTAGAGGGTTCGATGGCCCGCTGCGCGCTCGTCACCGATCTGGAGCTCGTCGAGGATTTCCCGACCCGCTACGAGGTCGAAACCTCGCGCCAGCATCGCTGGGCGCGTGGTGACTGGCAGCTGCTGCCGTACATGTTCAATCCGAGGCACGGCGTCACCGGGCTCGGGCGCTGGAAGATGTTCGACAACCTCCGCCGATCGCTGACGCCAATCGCATGGTTCTTCGCCTCAGTGCTTGGCTGGTATTTCATGGCCCCGCTCGGCGCGCTCGTGTGGCAGATCCTATTGATTTTCTGCCTGTTCGTCGCCCCGACACTCTCCCTCATCAACGGTATCATCCCGCGCACCAGCGATATCGTCGCCCGCGCCCATCTCTACACCGTCTGGTCCGATATCCGTGCTGCCAACGCACAGGTCGCTCTCCGGATTATCTTCATTGCCGATTCCGCTTGCATGATGGCCGATGCCATCGGTCGCTCGCTCTACCGTCTGTTTGTCAGCCACAAGCTGATGCTGCAATGGCGAACGGCTGCCAGTGTCCAGGCCGGCAAGCAGGGAACCATCGTCTCTTACTACAAGGCGATGTGGCACGCCCCGGTGCTGGCCCTGCTCGCCCTAGCCTTTGCAGCGCTTTCCGGTGACAAGGCATATCTGGTCGGCGTTCCGTTCGCGTTTCTCTGGATCCTTTCGCCGATGGTCGCCTATTACGTCAGCCAGTCGGCCGAGACGGAAGACCGGCTTGAGGTTGCCGATTCTGTTTCTAGCGAACTTCGCAAGATCGCCCGCCGCACGTGGCGCTATTTCGAGACGTTCACAACTGCCGAGCAAAACTATCTGCCTCCGGACAACGTCCAGGAGACGCCTCATGTAATCGTGGCGACACGCACGTCCCCAACCAATATTGGCGTCTACCTCCTATCCGTCGTTTCCGGCCGGCATTTCGGATGGTTCTCCTTCGAGGAGACCATTGATCGGCTCGAACAGACGATCGCGACAATCGACAAGATGGAGAAATTCCGCGGGCACCTCTTCAACTGGTACCACACTGATACTCTCGATACGCTTGGGCCGCGCTATGTTTCCGCAGTCGATAGCGGCAACCTCGCCGGCCACCTCATCGCGATCTCGTCGGCCTGCCGCAACTGGGCGGAAGCGCCCTCCGCTCATATGCAGGGCAACCTCGATGGCGTCGGCGATACCGCAGGCATCCTCGCGGAGGTGCTGTCCGAGTTGCCGGACGATCGCAAGACGGTTCGCCCGCTGCGCCGTCGCTTGGAAGAGCGTATCATCGGATTCCAGAACGCATTGGCCGCGGTCAAGCGCGAGCACGAGTTCGCATCGATCCGCATCATCAACCTCGCCGTTCTGGCGCGCGACATTCAAAAGCTCGCTGCCAACCTCGATCATGAGGTGAAGTCCGCATTGAGCGTCGAAGTCACGCGCTGGGCGGAATCGCTCGTCAAGGTCTGCGAAGCCCACATCTCCGACAGCACCTTCGATCTGTCCAACATCGACGCACTGCGTCCGCGCCTGATTGCCTTACGCGACAAGGCCCGCGACCTCGCCTTCTCGATGGACTTCGGCTTCCTGTTCCGGCCCGAAAGACGTCTGCTCTCGATCGGCTACCGCGTCGAAAGTGGCGAACTCGATCAGGCCTGCTACGACCTGCTGGCGTCGGAATGCCGACTAACGAGCCTGTTCGGCATCGCCAAGGGCGATCTGCCGACGGAACATTGGTATCGTCTCGGCCGCCAGGTCGTCCCAGTTGGCTCGCGTGGTGCGCTTGTCTCCTGGTCCGGCTCGATGTTCGAGTACCTGATGCCGCCGCTCGTCATGCAGGAGCGCGGCGGAGGCATCCTCAACCAGACCAACAATCTGGTTGTGGTCGAGCAGATGAACCATGCACGCAAGCTGGGGATCCCGTGGGGTATTTCGGAAGCGGCGTTCAATGCGCGCGACCATAACCTGAACTACCAATACACGAACTTCGGTGTACCCTCGCTCGGCCTGAAGCGGGGCCTTGGCCACAACGCGGTCATTGCGCCCTATGCGTCGATCCTTGCCAGCCAGTACAATCCTGACGCAGCGCTTGAAAACCTCCAGCGCCTGCGCAAACTCGGCGCACTCGGCAAGTTCGGCTACCACGACGCCGTCGACTTTACGCCGACCCGCGTGCCAGAAGGCAAGACTTGCGCGGTTGTATATAACTACTATGCTCACCACCACGGCATGTCGATCGCCGCAGTCGCGAACGTCGCCTTCAATGGTCACCTGCGCGAACTCTTCCACTCGGATCCAGTGATCGAAGCTGCCGAGCTCCTTCTCCAAGAGAAGGCACCGCGGGATATTCCGGTCATGAGCGGCAAGCACGAATCCGATACCCCAGCCAGCATCCAGGACGATCTGTTGCGCCCTGAACTGCGCAAAATCTATGATCCGGCCTCGCGTGATCGCGAGCTGGTCTTCCTCTCGAACGGCCACTATTCGCTGATGCTGACCGCAACGGGCGCCGGCTATTCGCGATGGAACGGCCAATCGGTTGCACGTTGGAAAGCCGATCCGACTGAGGACCGCTGGGGCACCTTCATCTTCCTTCGCGACACGGCGACCAACGAATGGTGGTCGGCAACTACGGAGCCAAAGAGTGTCGAAGGCGAACAGGTAAAGGTTCTCTTCGCTGACGAAAAGGCGGAGTTCACTAAGACGGTAGGCGACCTCACGAGCGAAGTCGAATGCGTTGTCGCCACTGAGCATGATGCCGAAGCACGGCGCCTGACGCTCGTTAATTCGGGGACAGAGGATCGATTTATCGAAGTAACCTCCTATCTCGAGCCCGTTCTCGCGCCAGACGACGTCGACAACGCCCATCCGGCATTTGCCCGCATGTTCGTCAAGACGGAGGTCGGCAAGCGCGGCGACGTCATCCGCGTCGAGCGCAACAAGCGAGATCCGAACGAGCCGAACATGGCCGTCGCTCACCTTATCGTCGACACCTCCGGCTCTACGCGCGACACCGAGTTCGAAACGGATCGCCGCAAGTTCCTAGGCCGTGGGCGTAGCCTCGCGAACGCCGCCGCTTTTGATGCGGGAGCGACCCTTTCCGGTACCGACGGCTTCACGCTCGATCCGGTACTCTCGCTTCGCCGCACCCTCCGCGTACCGCCGGGCAAGAAAGTCAGCGTCATCTTCTGGACCATCGCTGCCCCTAGCCGCAACGAGGTGGATCAGGCCGTTGACCGGTATCGCCATGCAGACGCTTTCAACCACGAACTCGTCCAGGCCTGGACGCGCACGCAGATCCAGATGCGCCATGTCGGCGTGACGTCACAGCAGGCGGCAGCCTTCCAGCATCTTGGCCGTCATCTGGTTTATCCGGATATGTATTTGCGCGCCGATGCGGCCGCAGTTGCCGCCGGCATGCAGTCGCAGTCATCACTTTGGCCACTGGCGATCTCCGGCGATTTCCCGATTTTCACCTTGCGTGTCAACGACGACATGGATCTCGATATCGTCAGGGAAGCGTTGCTTGCGCAGGAATACCTCCGCTCGCGTGGCGTCACCGCCGATCTGGTCATCATGAACGAGCGCGCCTCATCCTATGCGCAGGACATGCAGCACGCCGTCGATCAGATGGCCGAGAACGTTCGCCGCATGGGTCAGGCCGATGGCTTGCGCCAACACATTTTCACGGTCCGCAAGGATCTGATGGAAGAATCAACATACCATGCGCTGATCTCCGCCTCGCGCGTCACGCTCCATGCCAAGAACGGCAAGATTATCGATCAGATCAATCGTGCCGTCGCGCTCTTTTCCCCGAGCAAGGAAGAGCAGCAAGAGCTGGAGCGCGCCGATCGGCTGAAGACGCCCGTCAAGCGGATCGCCCCGGCACCAGCCTCACGGCCCTCCAGGGTGGTGATCGAGGAAGAGGGGGACCTCAATTACTGGAACGGCATCGGCGGCTTTGCCGGCGACGGTCGCGAATATGTCGTGCGCCTTCCCGGAGGTCACGCAACGCCGCATCCGTGGATCAATGTAATCTCGAACGAAAAATTCGGCTTCCATGTGTCTGCCGAAGGAGCTGGTTTCACGTGGAGCGCAAACTCCCGTGATTATCAGCTGACGTCGTGGTCGAATGACGCAGTCATCAACCGCCCCGGCGAAGCGATCTACGTCGTCGATCGGGATAGCGGCGCGGTATTGACCCCGTTCGCAAACCTCTCGGAGCGGCCGGATATTCGCTTCGAAGCGCGACATGGCCTGGGCTATTCGGTATTCTCCAGCGTGCAGAACGAAATCGCGCTTGAGGTCACGCAGACCGTCGATCGCGAAAAACCGGTCAAGCTGCAACGAATCCGGCTACGCAATGCCGGCTCCAAGCCAAGGAAGCTGCGGATTTACGGCTACGTCGAGTGGGTTCTGGGCAACAATACGCAGAAGTCTGCACCGTTCATCCTCTCCGAGCACGACGAGGAGACCGGCGCACTATTCGCAAGCAACAACTACAGCATCGATTATTCCGGTCGTGTCGCTTTCTTTGTGGCCGGCGAGAAGCCATCTAGCTTTACTGCCAGCCGCCGCGAATTTATCGGCAAGAAGGGAACGATTCAGGCGCCACACGCCCTGAATTCGGGAGCCAGCCTTTCCGGCACGACAGAACTCGACGGCGATCCGGCAGCGGTTCTGGCGATCGATATCGAGATCGGACCGGACGAGGAGCGGGATATCTGCTTCTTCCTCGGCGACACCAAGACGAAGGCCGAGGCGCGGGCGTTGATCAACGATATTCGCAAGGTTGCCTTCGAGGACGTTGTCCACGCAAACCGTGCTTTTTGGCAGGGCTTCACCGGAAAACTGCAGGTTTCCACGCCCGATCAGAGCATGAACAATCTGATCAATACCTGGCTGCCGTACCAGAGCCTGGGCTGCCGCATCATGGCGCGTACGGCCTTCTACCAGGCAAGCGGTGCCTTCGGCTTCCGCGATCAGTTGCAGGATACGTTGGCGTTCGTCATCCATGAGCCGTCGATTGCCCGCAAGCAGATCCTGAACGCCGCCTCGCGCCAGTTCCGCGAGGGTGATGTTCAGCACTGGTGGCTGCCTGGCACCGGCGCTGGTGTCCGGACGATGATTTCGGACGACGTGGTTTGGCTCGCTTACGCGATCCATCACTATTGTAGCGTTACGAGGGACAAGAGCGTCCTCGACGAACAACTCGCCTTCTTGGAAGGGCCGGCACTCCTTGAGGGACAGCACGATTCCTTCTATTTGCCGGAAATCTCCGAAGACAAGGCGAGCGTCTACGAACACGCGGCCATCGCGCTGGATCTCGCGATCGCCCGCACAGGCAAGAACGGTCTGCCGCTCTTCCTCGGAGGTGATTGGAACGACGGCATGAACCGTGTCGGCATTGGCGGACAAGGAACGAGCGTCTGGCTTGGCTGGTTCCTGGCGGGTGCGCTACGTTCGTTCTCGGCATATGCGGAGGAACGTGGCGACAAGGCACGGGTTGAGCGGTGGACTCAGCATTTGACCACGCTCAAGGCCGCACTTGAAACCGTCGCCTGGGATGGCGCCTACTACCGGCGCGGCACATTCGACGATGGCAGCTTGCTTGGTTCCAAGGAAAGCCTCGAATGCCAGATCGATTCGATCGCCCAGTCTTGGAGCGTGCTGTCCGGAGAGGGCGATCCGGCGCATTCGGCAAAGGCTATGAACTCCGTGCTGGATAAGCTGGTCGATCCAGAGGCACGGATCATCCGGCTCTTCACGCCGCCCTTTGCAAACTCGGCTAAGGATCCTGGCTATATTAAGGCTTACCCGCCAGGTGTTCGAGAAAATGGTGGCCAATACACTCATGCCGCGACTTGGGTTGTCTTGGCATTGGCTGAACTTGGCCGCGGCGATGATGCCCTGCGTTGCTTCGAGCTGCTCAATCCGATCAGTCATGCCCGCGACCCGGTTTCGGCGGAACGCTATCGCGTCGAACCTTATATCATTGCAGCTGACGTCTACGGTGAGGGCGCGCTCAGCGGTCGCGGCGGGTGGACCTGGTACACAGGCTCCGCGGGCTGGCTCTATCGCGCGGTGATCGAGGGCATCCTCGGCATCAAGGTGAGGGATGGCCGCTTGTACGTGCGTCCAGCACTGGCGAGCACATGGGACGGCTTCTCCGCCGAGATTGAGCACGCAGGTGCTAAATACCTCATTTCGGTCTCAAAATCGTCCCATCCGAGAGGCTACGATGTGACCATCAACGGACGCGAAGTCACCGATCCCGACGAGGGATATCCGGTCGGATAACAGCATTTTCCTCGCTAATCATCCGGCGATTCGTTGCGGCCAAAAGGGAAACCTTTTGGCCGCAACTGCGTTTGCAAATCGGAAAAGCAGGAGAGGTCCATGGCAATAGCGCTCGAGGGAACGATCGGCGCCAAGCAAAGTTCTGTGACGGTAGCGGCGCCGAAACGCGATACGAGATTAGACGTTCTACGCGGACTCGCGCTCATCACGATTTTCATCAATCACGTACCCGGTCAGATTTTCGAGAATCTTACAACCAAGAATTTCGGCTTTTCAGATGCGGCCGAAGCCTTCGTTCTGATTTCGGGCATCGCGGTTGGCTTGGCCTATGGTACGCGCTTTGAGCCCGGCGCGTGGCTGCAGACGGTAGTGAAGGCCATGAAGCGGGCGTTTACCCTTTATCTGGCTCACATGATAACGACGTTCATGACGCTCGCCCTGTTCCTGGCCGGCGCGTGGATCTTCCACCGACCCGGCCTGCTGTGTGAAATCAACATCCTCGCCGTCCTCACCAATCTGAAGGCCGGCATTCCCTCGCTAGTACTGCTTGGACATCAGATCGGCTACAACAACATTCTGCCGATGTACGGCGCGTTGATGTTGATGGTGCCGATCATCCTTCTGCTCAACGCGGCAAGCCCTCTTCTTGCACTCGCCGTTTCCGGCACTGTTTGGCTATTTGCGGGCGTTTACGAGATAGCGCCACATAACATGCTGATCGAGGGTTATTGGTTCCTCAACCCACTGTCCTGGCAATTCCTCTTCACGATCGGCATCGTTGGCATGATGCATGTGCGCCGCGGCGGCCAACTGCCGCAGCACCCGATCCTCTTTGCTTTCGCGGCCGCCTATGTCGCGTTGTCCTTTGCCTGGGTCGTGGGCCAGCTCTGGAGCTTCGGAATTGCGCTGGCATCGCTCGGGCTGCCGCCCGTGCTGACAGGCTTCGACAAGACATTCCTGTCGCTGCCGAGGCTACTGCACGTTCTGGCGCTGACGTATCTCGTCATCAATATTCCAGCAATCTCACGCCTGCTTCGCCGGTCCACGAACAATCCGCTGACCATCCTTGGACGCCACTCGCTGAACATCTTTGTCGCCGGCACTGTTCTGGCGATGGTTGGTCAGGTGGTGCTCTACATCAACAACCACGACCGGATCGTCGGCCCAGTCTTCGTGGTCATCGGCATCGCCATTCAGTTCGCCTACGCCTACCATCTTGAGCGAAAGCGCAAGCTGGAGACCGGCGACCGCGACAGGCTGCCCAGCCGAACGATGGTGCCGGTTCCTGCGCGCGTCGATCGTTCGCAAGATCGACGCTAGACGCCAGTACCATGCGACTGTTGAGAGATCGCTGCCTTCCGCGCCGTCGCATATCATGATCGCAAAAACCTTGACTCCTGTGGAAAACCTTTTAAGAGCAACGGCGGAAAAGGAATATCCATGGTTCGTGATGAACACGCCATTGCTGCATGCAATGACCGGGCACAAGGTGCCGGGATGGGTATTGCCGTTCCGGTTTCTTCCAAAACCAAGGCCAAAACGACGACGAAAACCGTCTGACGTCTCTGGCCTGCCGCTCTCTCCCCGGCCCGGCTGGGGACAGGAAGTCGCGATGTCTT
The DNA here is from genome assembly GCF_014197575.1 of Rhizobium sp. BK538. Taxonomy (NCBI): domain Bacteria; kingdom Pseudomonadati; phylum Pseudomonadota; class Alphaproteobacteria; order Hyphomicrobiales; family Rhizobiaceae; genus Rhizobium; species Rhizobium sp. BK538. Next base: position 96,376 of record NZ_JACIFT010000016.1, on the reverse strand, counting down.
CGCGCTTCCCCCTCACCGGACAAGAGGAGAGAAGAGAAAGAGAGCTTGAGAAATGGGTTTTAAAGTTGCAGTTGCGGGAGCGACCGGAAATGTTGGCCGGGAAATGCTCAATATCCTCTCCGAACGCGGTTTCCCCGCCGATGAAGTCGTAGCGCTTGCGTCTGCGCGCTCGCAGGGCACTGAGGTATCTTACGGCGACAAGACGCTGAAGGTCGCAAACCTCGAGAACTACGATTTCTCGGACACCGACATCTGCCTGATGTCGGCCGGCGGCGAGGTCTCCAAGAAGTGGTCGCCCAAGATCGGTGCGCAGGGATGTGTCGTCATCGATAACTCGTCGGCATGGCGCTACGACGCAGACGTGCCGCTGATCGTTCCTGAGGTGAATCCCGACGCCGTTACCCAATTCAGCAAGCGCAACATCATCGCCAACCCGAACTGCTCGACTGCCCAGCTCGTCGTGGCGCTCAAGCCGCTTCACGACTTCGCCAAGATCAAGCGCGTCGTCGTTTCGACCTATCAGTCCGTTTCCGGCGCCGGCAAGGATGGTATGGACGAGCTGTTCAACCAGACGCGAGCCGTGTTCGTCGCAGATCCGATCGAGAACAAGAAGTTCACGAAGCGTATCGCCTTCAACGTCATCCCGCATATCGATGTCTTCATGGAAGACGGCTACACGAAGGAAGAGTGGAAGGTTCTCGCCGAGACCAAGAAGATGCTCGACCCGAAGATCAAGGTGACCTGCACGGCAGTTCGCGTTCCTGTCTTCATCGGCCACTCTGAATCGGTCAACATCGAGTTCGAAAGCGAGATCACGGCTGATCAGGCACGCGACATCCTGCGCGAAGCTCCCGGCTGCCTCGTCATCGACAAGCACGAGAACGGCGGATACATCACGCCCTACGAGTCTGCCGGTGAAGATGCGACCTATATCTCCCGCATCCGCGAAGACGCGACGGTCGAGAACGGCCTGAACATGTGGGTGGTCTCCGACAACCTCCGCAAGGGTGCCGCTCTCAACGCGATTCAGATCGCTGAGCTGCTTATCAATCGCGGACTTGTGAAGCCGCGCAAGCAGGCAGCCTGAACCAATCGTTAACTATGGTTTGTTAAGCCCGGCTTATTAAGGTAAGGGCTTTTTTGGCGCGGGTTTGCTGTTCTCGGCTTCCCGCGCTTGCCAAATCAAAGACGGTGACAATATTGCCGAAAGCGGGCTGCGGGCCCGGTTTGAAGGCTAGTCAGATCGGGATCGGGGTATCTCCATGCGCATGACAAGATTTCTGTTGGCAGCTTCGGCGGCCTGCATTCTCCACGCAGTTCCTGCAGCAGCCAAGGCAGCCCAGTGTGGCAACAACGGCGCCGGTTTCGAGGCCTGGATTGGCGAGTTCAAGCAAGAGGCAGCTGCAAGCGGTGTCAGCCCCTCCGTTCTTGATCGCGCCTTCGCAAACGTCTCCTACAACAGACCGACTATTGCCGCTGACCGTGGCCAGAAGAGTTTCAAGCTTTCCTTCGATGCTTTCATGCAGAAGCGTGGCGGTGCAGCGATCATTTCGCGCGGCAAGGGCATGAAGCGCGCCAATGCCGCTCTCTTTGCGTCGATCGAACGCCGCTACGGCGTGCCGGCGGGTCCGCTAATCGCGATTTGGGGCATGGAGACCGGATTCGGCAGCTATATGGGCAACCAGCATACGCTGTCGGCAGTGTCGACCCTCGCCTACGATTGCCGACGTTCCGACTACTTCACCGATCAGCTCTATGCAGCACTGCAGCTTGTCTCGGAGGGTTACCTCAACCCGCAGGCGCGCGGTGCGGCCCATGGCGAGATCGGACAGACGCAGTTCCTGCCGCGCAATGTCGTGCGCTTCGGCGCCGATGGTGATGGCGACGGCCGCGTCGATATGGTCGGCTCGCGCGCTGATGCGCTTGCCTCTACTGCTAATTTCCTGAAAGGCCATGGCTGGCAGGCTGGTGCCGGCTATCAGCCCGGCGAGCCCAACTTCGCAGCGATCGCCGGCTGGAACGCGGCGACGGTCTATCAGCAGGCCATCGCTTATATCGGCCAGCAGATCGACGGAAACTGAGAATAATTCAGCGCAAACCGCGAGCGCCGAACTGAGGTTCGGCGCTTTTTTGTTTGAGCCTAGACGTCGGGGCGAATGAAGTCGCGGGTTTCGGCGTCCATGACCCACAGTTCTCCCGTCGAAATATCGAACCAGGCACCGTGAAGTGCGATCTTGCCGGCGTCTTCCAGGGCCTTGATGTCTGGAAACGTCCTGAGATTCTCAATCGAATTGCGGATCGAGACACGCTCGAGGGCGGTTTGGCGCTCGGCAGGAGTCATCACGTCATTGGCGCCGATCTGCTCCGCCGCAGGCCTGACGAGCGACATCCAGCGTCCGATAAAGTCGCCGGGCGAAAGGGGCTCGGCACTCGGATCGAGCGCCGCCCTGATGCCACCACAGCGCCCATGACCCATGACAACGATGTCCGTAACCTTCAGAACCTGAACCGCGAATTCCAGCGCGGCTGACGTGGCATGAAAATGACCATCCGGCTCGTAGGGCGGCACCATGTTGGCGACATTGCGGATGACGAAAAGTTCGCCGGGACCTGCATCAAAGATCAGCTCGGGAGCAGCACGCGAGTCCGAACAGGCGACCACCAGTGTGCTTGGGTTCTGGCCGTGCTCGGCAAGCGTCTTGTAGCGATCACGGGCGTCCGCATAACGCCCGTTCATAAAGTTGCGGTAACCGTCGAGAAGGGTGTTTGGAAAACGCTGCATGATCTTCGATTACAGCCTGCGCCCACCAAGATCAATATCGCACTGCAAGATAGCAAGCGCGGGCGTGACGTCAGCCCTTGCGCCTTTGTGCCGGGTGCATCAAGCGCCGCATCTGCACCATCGCCATCGGCGTTGCCAGGCTTGACGCGTCGCTTGCCAGCGTCAATTCGTCGCTCCCCCGCTTCACGGCGCGGGCAAGTACCTCGTAGACGCTTGCCGTTGCAAGCTGAAGCGCCTTCTCGTCCTCCATGCCGGAAAGAAGCCGCGACAGAAACAGCGCGGCAAGAAGATCACCGAGGCCATTCGGCGGCTTGTCGATCAGGCGATGTTCCGCCAGCAGCGCATGGCGCCCCGAGAGATAGAGATTTCCTGTGCCTCCTGCCATCATCGGCACGGCTGAGGTCACCAGCATGCGGGACGGACCGAGCGACAGGGCAGCATCCATAATCGACGTATTGTCCTCCAGCGGGGCACCAGCGAGCCAGGCGAGTTCAAATCGATTAGGCGTCGCAAGCGAAGCGAGGGGTATCAGATGATCCCTGATCGCCTCGGCCGTTGCCTGCGGCACGTAAAGGCCACCCAGATCCCCCATAACCGGATCGCAAACGTAAAGCAGCTCCGGTTTCTGCTCGCGCAAAGCCGTCACGAGCCGGGCAACCGAGCGCGCCTGCCCGGCATTGCCAAAATACCCTGAAAGAACAGCCTTCACTTCACCGATCCAGGGTGCGCGAATGAGATCGTCGATCGCCGCGTCAAAATCGGCTTCGGCAAACGTGAGCCGTGTCGACCGGCCATGGCCGGGGTGCCACGGCAGCACGATCGTCGGCAGCGCCCAGACCTGATGACCGAGTGTCTCCAGCGCAAAGACCGCCGCACGATTTCCGACGGACCCACGCACAACATGGCTGGAGATAACAATGACGGTTCCTGCGGCATTATCTGACATGATGCTCTACTCGGCCTTCGATGACCGTTGATCTCCTTTTTGCAGCTCCACTGTCAACAGCTCTTCACGCAGACATGGAAACTTCCGCCGCAAGAAATTCGGGCATTCATACAACGAAGCAAAATCTTTCGAAAATATGCGTTCCGACCGCCAAAAACGCATGAAAGCTGCCTCGCAATGCACTCTTTTAGAGATTCTTTCGTCAAATCTTCTGCTAACTTGCGCCAAATCGAGGAGATGAGGGAGTATCTGCGATGGCTGGTCGAAACAATCCGAAGCGAGAAAAACAGCTCGAGAGCGCGACCAAAATCGCGGCCGCAACCGGGGAGACCTACCTCGATCCCGAATTCTTGTTCGGGCGCGCCAGCGGCGACGACCTGGAACGCTACACGCCGGAGATGTTGGCACTTTCTGCCGTGCATTCTGCAAAAGAATTAGCAGCCTGGGCAGGCAATTCAGCGCGCATCACCATCGATACCATCGCCGACGTGGAGCCAAACGGCGTTGCCGTATCCGTTCTTTCGGTCACCGACCACAATATGCCGTTCTTGTATGAATCGGTGATGGGCGAGGTCACCAGCAGTTATCGCGACCTCTACATGGCCGTGCATCCGATCCTCGTGATGGAGGACGGCAAAGCGCCTGAACTTTACTCGGCCGACCTCCAAAGCGAACCGGCCAATCGCGTCAGCCATATCCAGCTGCACCTTGCGCCCCTGACGACGGCTCAGGCAGCCGATCTGATCAAGCGTGTGAAGACCGTGGTCGAGCAGGTGCGCGTGACGGTTTCCGACTGGAGACCGATGCTCGATAAGCTCGGAACGGTGATCGACGAACTTTCTGCCTACAATGCCAGCCGCAGGAAAGCGGAACGCGATGAAGCGCTCGCCTTCCTGACGTGGCTGCGCGATGCCAACTTTACCTTTCTCGGGATGCGTGAGTACGTCTACTCGGGCAAAGGCGCGAGCGCAAAGGTGGAGCGTGACAAGGGCGCTGGCCTCGGCATCCTTTCAAACCCCGACGTGCTCGTTCTGCGCACCGGTAAGGACGCTGTCACGACGACGCCGGAAATCCTCGCATTCCTCGATGGCCCGGATTTCCTGATCGTCACCAAAGCGAACGTGAAGTCGATCGTCCATCGACGCGCCTATATGGACTATGTCGGCGTCAAGCGCTTTGACGCCAAAGGAAACGTAACCGGCGAATTGCGCATCGTCGGCCTCTTCACCTCAACCGCCTACACATCCCTCGCCAGCGAGATTCCGCTGCTCCGTTCCAAGATCGAGCGGGTGAAGGAATATTTCGGCTTCGACCCGATGAGTCACTCGGGCCGTATGCTGGACAATACGCTGGAATCCTATCCACGTGACGACCTCTTCCAGATCGACACGACCCTTCTGGCGAGCTTTGCAGAACAGATCAACGATCTTGCCGACCGGCCGCGTGTCCGCGCGCTGCCGCGCATCGATCACTTTGATCGCTTCGTTTCGGTGATCGTTTATGTGCCACGCGAGGAATATGACTCGATCGTGCGTGAAAAGATCGGAACCTATCTGAAGACCGTCTATGATGGCCGCGTGTCCGCCTATTATCCGGCTTTCCCGGAAGGCGGCGTTGCGCGCGTTCATTTCATCATCGGTCGTTCCGGCGGCAAAACTCCACGCGTGCCGCAAGCAAAACTCGAGGAGGCAATTCGAGCCATCACGGCGCGTTGGGATGACCGGTTCGAAGCCCTGGCTGGACCCAAGGCTCCTCGCTTGCTCGTAAGCCACGCGTTCCAGGATCTCTTCCCGCCCGAAGAAACCTTCTATGATCTTGAGGACATCACCGCTTGTGCAGCCGGAGAGCCGATCCGCATAGCGTTCTACACGCGGGAGAAAGACGGCGTTGAGCTGCTTTGCCTGAAGATTTTCCATTCCGGCGGCCAACTCGCCCTGTCCCGCCGCGTACCCTTGCTTGAGAACCTCGGCTTTAACGTCATAAGCGAGGGAACATTCGATATCGATGTAACCCTCCACGGCGGCCCGGAAACGCTGGTGGTGCTGCATGATATGGAACTTGAGCCTCGGGGAGGTATCCAAATCGATCTCCATCGTCATGGAGAGATGTTGGAGGAAGCGTTCCTCGCAGCGTTCAGCGGCGTCATCGACAATGACAACTTCAACCGCCTGATCGTCTCGGCGGGATTGACTGCGCGCGAAACCAGCGTCCTTCGTGCCTATGCCCGCTATCTGCGCCAGGCCGGCATTCCGTATTCGCTGGACTACATCGCTACCACTCTGGACAAGTATCCGGTAATCGCAGCGATGATCTTTCGGCTCTTTTACGACGCGCTCGATCCGAAAATTTCCGAGAAGACGCGGATCAAGAAGGCGGCCGAGCATCACCAAAGGATCGAGGCGGCTCTCTCCGATGTGCCGAGTCTCGACGACGATCGAATCCTGCGCCGCTACGTCAACGTCGTGGACGCGACACTGCGGACCAACTACTTCCAGCGCGATCAGGATGGCTCGCCGAAAGCGATGCTGGCCTTCAAGCTCGATCCGCATCTGGTCGACGGCTTGCCCGAACCCCGACCATTTCGCGAGATGTTCGTCTATGGCGTCGAAGTCGAAGGCGTACACCTGCGCTTCGGCAAGGTGGCGCGTGGCGGCCTGCGTTGGTCTGACCGCGCTGAAGACTATCGAACCGAAGTGCTGGGGCTTGTGAAAGCACAACAGGTCAAGAACGCCGTCATCGTGCCAGTCGGCGCTAAAGGTGGCTTCTATCCGAAGAAGCTGCCGGTCGGCGGCAGCCGCGACGAAATCTTCAACGTTGGTCGCGAAGCCTACAAGACCTATATCCGCACTCTGCTGTCGATCACCGATAACATCAATGGCGCCGATATCGTGCCGCCAAAGGACACAGTCAGGCTTGACGGCGACGACCCTTATTTCGTCGTGGCCGCCGACAAGGGAACCGCCACCTTCTCGGACACCGCCAACGCGCTCGCGCAGGAAGCGGGCTTCTGGCTGGACGATGCCTTCGCTTCGGGTGGCTCGGCCGGTTACGACCACAAGAAGATGGGCATCACCGCCCGCGGTGCCTGGGAAACGGTGAAGCGCCACTTCCGTGAAATGGATATCGACATCCAGACCACCCCCTTCACCGTTGCCGGTGTCGGCGATATGTCCGGCGATGTGTTCGGCAACGGCATGTTGCTGTCACCAAAAATCCGGCTGGTCGCCGCTTTCGACCATCGCGACATTCTCATCGATCCGGATCCGGATATGGCAAAGACGCTCGCAGAACGGCAGCGGCTTTTCAATCTAGCGCGGTCGAGCTGGCAAGATTTCGACAAGGGTGTCCTTTCGAAGGGCGCGATGATCATTTCGCGATCGGCGAAGTCGGTCACGCTGACGCCGGAAGCAATGGCTGCGATCGGCATCGACAAAGCCGTGGCAACGCCGTTCGAGATCATGACGGCCATTTTGAAAAGCCCGGTCGATCTGCTCTGGTTTGGCGGTATCGGCACCTATGTCAAGGCGCCGTCCGAAACAGACGCGGAGGTTGGCGACCGTGCCAACGATCCCATTCGCGTTGCGGCGGAAGACGTGCGCGCCAAAGTGATCGGCGAGGGCGCAAATCTCGGTGTGACGCAGAAGGGCCGTATTGCCTACGGCTTGAGGGGCGGGCGCTGCAATTCCGACGCGATCGACAATTCGGCTGGCGTCAATACGTCGGACGTCGAAGTCAACATCAAGATCGCGCTTGCCGCCGCCATGCACGATAATCGCCTCACGCGGGCAAAGCGCGACCAGCTCCTGTCATCAATGACGGATGAGGTCGCAAAGCTGGTGCTCAGGAACAACTATTTGCAGTCTCTGGCGATTTCGCTGACGGAGCGCAAGGGCACGGCAAACGGCCTGGAACTTGCCCGGCTCATGACGGTGCTCGAAGGCGCCAAGCAGTTGAACCGGAAGGTTGAGACGCTACCTGACGATACGGTCCTTGCCGAGCGCTATGCTGCGGGCAAGCCGCTGACCCGACCCGAGATTGGCGTTCTGCTTTCCTATGCCAAGATCGTGTTGTTTGATGCCCTGGCCGCCAGCGATTTGCCTGATGATCCCTATTTCACCGCAACGCTTTCGAACTACTTCCCCGCAAAGATGCGCAAGACGAACGCATCCGACATCGACGCCCATCGTCTGAAACGCGAGATCATTGCGACCGTGCTTGCCAACGAGGCCATTAACCGCGGCGGCCCTGGCTTCGCTGTCAGCATGATGGATGCCACAGCGGCATCCGCACCGGAGGTTGTTCGGGCGGCAATCATTGCCCGTGATGGCTTCGATCTCGGACGGCTCTGGACGGAGACGGATGCGCTGGACGGAAAGATCGGCGGCCAGATCCAGAACCGCATCTACGAGGAAATCAGCCACACCTTCACGGTGTTGACGCGCCTCCTTCTGAAGACACAGATGGTCAAGGGCGATATGGCTGCCACCATCGAGGGACTTCAAGCAGCCCTGAAGAAGCTCAAGCCGATTTTCGCCAGCCAGACAGTACCCGAGCTCGAGGCACGCCGCCAAGAATATCGCGAGGCCGGCGCGCCCGATAAGCTGGCCGCCGAGATCTCGGGGCTCCTCGGCTTTGCGCTCGTGCCTGAGATCATGCAGATCGCCGAACGCACGGGCGAACCACTGGCTCGCGCAGCGGAAAGCTATTTCGCCGTCTCACAAACATTCCGGATCGGGCGGTTGCTCGCCGCCGGATCGCGCATCATCTCGGCCGACCACTACGAGAATCTGGCGCTGGCACGCAGCATCGACCAGATCGCCAGTGCGAGACGCGATATCGTCATCTCGGCGCTCGCAAACCATGGAAAGGACAAGCTTCCGGTTCAGGCTTGGCATGCCGGCGATCGCATCAGAATCAACCGGATTGCAGAGGAACTATCCGGGTTGAGTGACAGCGGCGATCCGAATCTTGCCCGGATCACCGTGGCAGCGGGTCTGTTGACCGACCTTGCGCGCGACGGGGCGAGGTGAGACAGTTCCGCTCGGAATCAGGAGCGGATTGTGAATCGCATCGACTGGACGGGAACTCAGCCGGCTAGGGCATCGGAGAAGGGCATCTGGGGCTGGATGCTCTTCGACTGGGCAGCCCAGCCATTCTTCACGGTCGTGACGACCTTTATCTTCGGCCCGTACTTCGTGTCACGCCTGACGGCCGATCCGGTCTCCGCTCAGGCGATGTGGAGCAACATGGCGACGATCTCTTCGGTGATCATCGCCATCTTGTCGCCCGTCCTGGGTTCGATTGCAGACCAGTCCGGCGCGCGAAAGCCTTGGATCGCTTTTTTCGCCGTCATCAAGATTGCGAGCCTCTTCTGCCTCTGGTTTGCGTCACCGGGTTCGTCGCTGGTCTACCCAGTAACCTTCATGATCCTGGCGTCGATCGCGGCCGAGTTCTCGATCGTCTTCAACGACTCCATGATGCCGCGGCTCGTCAGCAAAGACGAGGTCGGCAAGTTGTCCAATACGGCCTGGGGTCTTGGCTATCTTGGCGGGATGATTGTCCTGATCGCCGTGGTCGTCCTGCTTGCGGGAAATCTGGAATCCGGCAAAACAATTCTTGGTCTTGATCCCTTGTTCGGTCTTGATCCACACCAAGGGGAAGATGCCCGCATCACCGGGCCGATCTCGGCCGCCTGGTACCTGATCTTTATTCTTCCGATGTTCTTTTTCACACCGGATGTCAGCAAGGGCCTTCCGTTCGGTGCCGCGGTGCGAACCGGCCTTGCCGAGCTGAAAAGCACGCTTGGCGAGCTCAAGCACCGCCGAGGCATTCTTCATTTCCTGGTCGCCCGCATGATCTATCAGGATGGCGTCAACGGACTGCTGATACTTGGTGGCGCCTTTGCCGCAGGAATGTTCGGCTGGGCGACAATCGAAATCGGGATCTACGGGATCATACTCAACGTCGTCGCAATCTTCGGCTGCATCATTGCAGGCCGGGTCGATCGACATATCGGATCCAAGTCGACAATTGTCATCAGCTTGGCGATGCTGTTGCTTGCAACCGTTGGCATTGTGTCGACGGGGCCGGGATACACGCTCTTCGGCCTGCTCGAACTGCCGACCGCCGATTCCGGTGGACTCTTCGGGACGGCAGCCGAGAAAGCATACATCGCCTACGGCCTGCTGATCGGCCTTGCCTTCGGCCCGGTGCAGGCGTCGTCACGCTCCTATCTCGCACGAAGCGTAAGCCTGAACGAGGCGGGCCGCTATTTCGGCATCTATGCGCTTTCAGGGCGCGCCACGAGCTTCCTGGCGACGCTGTTCTTCTCCGCCGTGACCTATATGACGGGCTCGTCGCGGCTTGGAATGGCAACACTTGTACTCTTTTTGGCCGCAGGGCTGATCCTGCTCGTCCGCACGCCCTATCCTGCGGACAGGGCGTAACGGCGGCCTACCCGCTTAGTGGCGGAAGTGCCGCATGCCGGTAAAGACCATTGCGACATTGTGCTCATTGGCAGCGTCGATCACTTCCTGATCGCGCATCGATCCGCCCGGCTGGATAACCGCCGTCGCGCCGGCTGCGATCATTGACAGCAAGCCATCGGCGAAGGGCAGGAAGGCCTCCGAGGCAACGGCCGAACCGTGCGTCAACGGCTCTGTGAGCCCGAGGGACCTGGCAGCTTCCTCGGCCTTCACGCCGGCGATCCGCGCAGAATCCACGCGGCTCATCTGGCCTGCGCCAATGCCGGCCGTCTGCCCGTCCTTGGCATAGACCACCGCGTTCGACTTGACATGCTTGGCGACCTTGAAGGCAAATTTCATGTCCTCGAGTTCCTGCTGGGTAGGCGCACGCTTGGTAACTATCTTCAGCTCCAGATCCTCGACCATGCCGTTGTCTCGGCTCTGGACGAGCAAGCCGCCGGAGACGGTTTTCGCCGTCAGACCGGCAGACCGCGGATCTGGGAGCCCGCCTGCAGTCAGCAGACGTAGGTTTGCCTTGCGCGCAACGATGGCCTTCGCCTCCTCAGTAACTTCAGGCGCGATGATGACTTCGGTAAAGAGCTTGATGATCTCTTCCGCCGTTTCCGCATCGAGTGTCTGGTTAAGGGCGATGATGCCGCCAAAGGCGGAAACGGAGTCGCAGGCAAGCGCGCGCTTGTAAGCTTCGAGCAAGCTGGAACCGGTTGCCACGCCGCAGGGATTTGCGTGCTTGATGATCGCGCAGGCTGCTGACTTTTCCGGCAGGAACTCGGCGACGAGCTCGTAGGCCGCATCGGTGTCGTTGATGTTGTTATAGGAGAGCTGCTTGCCCTGAAGCAGTGACGCCGTGGCAACACCGGGGCGGCGTTCGCCCGTGACATAGAATGCCGCCTTCTGGTGCGGGTTCTCGCCGTACCGCATCTCTTCCTTGAGCACACCACCAATGACGCGATGACGCGGGGTGTCTATCGAGAGCGCCTCGGCAAACCAGTTGGAGATCATCGAATCATAGGCAGCCGTGCGAGCAAACGCCTTGGCTGCCATCCGTTGGCGGAAGCCATAGGCAGTGCCGCCGGCGTCGGAAGCGAGATGTTCGAGTAGCTCGGCATAGTCCGCCGGATCGGTCAGGATCGTCACATAGGCGTGGTTCTTGGCCGACGCACGGATCATCGCGGGACCGCCGATATCGATATTCTCGACGGTCGTCGGATAGTCACCGCCGGCAGCACGAACGTCCTCGAACGGATAAAGATTGATGACGACAAGGTCGATACCCTCGATGCCGTGCGCCTTCATCGCAGCTTGGTGTTCCGCGTCATCGCGAATGGCAAGCAGGCCGCCGTGCACTTTCGGATGCAAGGTCTTGACCCGACCATCCATGATCTCAGGAAACCCTGTGACGTCGGAAACATCGGTCACCGCAAGTCCGGCGGCTGCAATTGCCTTGTGAGTGCCACCTGTCGACAGGAGGCGAACGCCCTTATCGGCAAGTGCGCGCGCGAGCTCGACGATACCGGTCTTATCGGATACCGAAAGCAACGCTGTCTTGACGGCGACCTTGTCGGGTGCGGGAATTTTCTTGGAAACAACGGCCATGAGGCTTCTCCGTTTGGTCTTCAGGAGATATCCGGCGAGGGATAAGCGGATGATGGCGCCGCGTTAGCACAGCTTTGCCGCCGCGGAAACAGTCGCTAGCTCTTACGCGATAAAAACCAGCGTATTTCCGGTCGGTCAGGATAGGAGAAGGCGATCTCGATCTGATCGGAACCGCAAATGCCCGACGCGTCGGCAAAGAAGACGTCCTCGCCAATCAGCACTTCGTTGCCGGGCGAGGAGAACAGCCATGTTTCTCCATCGGGTGCCGTCATCATCACCGACTCTTTGTCAAGCTGCTTTAGATTGATCGAGGGGTGGGCATGGAAGCGCGCCACGGCACGCACGGCCTCATCGACCTTGCCTTCCGGCGCAACCAGTCGATCATAACCCGTAACGATCAATCCCGTGGCGTTCAGGGTCAGCTCTCGCTCATGCAGAACACCAAATGCGTTAAGGTAGCCGTCATGGCTCGCCTTGATTACGTCGCGCCCGTCATCGGCGAGCGCGCGATCGACGCTTACGGTTTTGACGCCATCAGTAATCACGTTCGCAATGAAGTCTGACGGCGCAAAACGGCTGGATGAGGTGTCGTTGACAGTTACAGTGCTATGCGCAGCAGTCGTTCGAGCGATCTGCACGTAACGCTGTCCGGCAAATTTCGGCGATCCGGAATTGACAATAAAACGGTGACGTCCGGAGGACATCTCAAACGACAGGCAACCGGCATGTGCCGTGCGGGACAGGCTGCCAGTAGGCGGCAATCCGGTATCGGCAATGACCACGGTTCTACCCGCAGCCAGCCGCTGATAGCGCGAATGGGGCATCGCCTTGAAGGGATCGCCCGCGGTCTCGTCGTATCGCAGCAACGACATCAATTCCGTCGCGAGAGTCGACGTCGCGCCATTAAAAAGCGCGAGATCGCCATCCTGGTGCCGGAAGAAGCGCAGGGCCGGATACATACGATCGATGCCCGAGATCAGTTTCTGCGGCAGGTCATGACCGAGATTGACGTAGGTTTGCCGGAGCGGAAGGAGATCGAGGAGCAGCTCCAATCCGACCCGCGGATTGCGCGAGACATGACCTCCGTCAGGTAGAATCTGGCTGTCAAACTCCCGATCCAATGCTTCGGCAGCGCGTCGGAGCGCACCTGAGCGCGTTGGCATTGCAATGGAGGCCATCGCAAGGGCGATCCGCAATCGAAAGCGAACTTCGCCGGGAGGCGCGTACTTTGCCATTCGGCGTAGAAATCGAACTTGAAAGGCTAGCGAGCGCAGGAAACGGCGATAGAAGCCGCGATCGGCATTGTGAAGGACAACGGGCGAATGCGAGAGCCAGGAAATCACCCGCTGCGCGGTGACATCGATCCCCCAGGCGATGCCTTCGATGCGGCCGCCATGCAGCGACAGCCAGTTGTTGACGATGGAGCGGGCGACGCTCGAGTGAAGGTCACTCTTCTTGGTCCGCATATGGCGAAGCCATCCGAAGCCATGAAGCCGCAACGCGAAGGATCGGGACGGAAGGCTGAAATTGAAAGGCGACTTGCCGCCCGTTTCGAGAAGGCGTCCGGCAAGCGGGAAGCGGCCGTTCAAAATCTCTTCGGCCACATGCGGATCGACCGCACGTAGGTCGGTCGGGGCGACAATCAGGCGCTCCGGGGCGTGAACCGTGTGGCGGAAGAGGCGCAGCCGCAGAAGTGCTCCGCGGCACAGCGTGCGCCGCCAAACCTCTCCCAAGTAAAGAGCCGAGAACCCGGACCACATGTTTATTGTCTATTGACCCGTGTCGTTAAGAATAAGTGAATAAGCGCAGAATCCGTGACACTTACGTATCAAATTATGACGGGTGCTCAACTATGCCAGTTGCCTTTCGATCAGGCAACACGGCGCATAACGACGGCGTAGAAGCCGTCAAGGCCACCCGCAAAACCGGCGGGAACCTCCAACATGTCGGGCGTCGTGCGGAATTCTCCGAGGTGGCTGATAGCAGACTCCAGTCCCGGCCAGCGCTTGGCATCAATGGCGACACGCTCGAGCATCGGTGTATCCGAAAGGACGCGAGCGGCTACCTCTTCTCCCTCGGTCGGATCAAGCGAGCAATTGGAAAAGACAATTGTGCCGCCCGGCTTCAGCAAGGTTATCGCGTGGCGCAGCAGGCGCTCCTGAAGCGCAGCAAGTTTCGCAATGTCGTCCGGCCCCTTGACCCAGAGAACGTCGGGATGTCGGCGCGTCGTCCCCGTCGATGAGCAGGGCGCATCCAGCAGTATGGCATCGAACAGTTCCGCTGGCTGGTATTTCGTCAGGTCGCTGGCAACCGTCTCGCCACTCAACGCTAGCCGATCCAGATTGGCTCGCAAACGCTTAATACGGTTTTCGGATTGCTCGACCGCCGTAACGTCACCCCCAGCAAGGATCAACTGGGCCGTCTTTCCGCCAGGCGCTGCACACAAATCCGCAACGCGTTTTCCCGCCAAGTCACCGAAGAGCTGGGCAGGGATACTGGCGGCTGCGTCCTGAACCCACCAGGCGCCCTCCGCAAATCCCTCGAGTGAGGGAATGCCGCCCTCGAAGGCGGCCAGCCGAACACCACCGGTCGGCAGCACAAGGCCGCCCAAACGCTGCGCCCAGCTCCGCGCGTCCGTTTTGACGGTAAGATCAATTGCGGCCGGCTCGAGCTGCGATTCAGAGATCGATCGTGCCCTTTCCTTGCCGTAGGCCTTTTCGAGCCTTTTAAGAAACCATTCCGGCATGACCGGAATGGCGTTGATTTCAGCCAGGACATCCTCTTTCTCGCGTCCGAGACGGCGTAGGACGGCATTTACCAGCTTGGCAAAGCGGCGATTCCGCGGGTCCTGATTTGATTGCTCAACTGCGAGGTCGACCGCGGCATGATCCGGCACATCAAGATAGAGGATCTGCCCCGCGGCAATCGCGAGAACGTGATGCAATGCCCGCGCGCCTTCGGGAAGCGGCGATTCGAGCAGGAGGGAAATCGCGGCATCTATGCGCGGCAAATGGCGCAGCGTCGCATTGAGAATGGCACGCGCTAGTGCGCGGTCACCCTCATTCAGAGTCTTATAGGCTGGATTACCATGTTCATTGTCCAAGGCGCCGTCAAGCGGGAGCTTCCGGTCCACGACGGCTGCCAGGATCTTGGCCGCAGCGGCACGAACCTGCAATCCGGGTTTTGCTGGCGCAAGGACAGGCCCCGAGTTGGAAGGCTGTGCTTTACGAAATGGCTTTTTCTTGCCGTCTGAATTCAAGACCACGGACCTTTCGGCGGTTGTGAACCACCGCGATCAAGACCGGTATTCGGAACCGAGCGCGATTTGCGCATCGGATTATCAGCGCGAACCGGCGGCGTCGAGACATTCATGCCTCTGCGTGCCATTTCCTGCAGCGCCGCAATCCGGTTTTCCGTGTTCGGGTGTGTGGAGAACAGATTGTCCATGCCGGCGCCGGTCAGCGGATTGATGATGAACATATGGGCAGTTGCCGGATTGCGCTCGGCATCGTAGTTCGGCACATGCGACGCGCTCCGCGCGATCTTGGCAAGCGCCGAAGCAAGCCACAGCGGATTGCCGCAAATCTCCGCGCCACGGCGATCGGCCGAGTATTCGCGCGTCCGGCTGATGGCCATCTGAACCATCATCGCGGCGAGCGGCGCGACAATCATCGCCAGCAACACCCCTATGAAGCCGAGCGGATTGTTGTTGTTTTCCCGGTTGCCACTGAAGAAGAACGCAAAATTGCCCAGCATTGAGATCGCGCCGGCGAGCGTCGCGGTGATCGTCATCGTCAAGGTGTCGCGGTTTTGCACGTGGGCGAGCTCATGCGCCATGACGCCGGCGACCTCTTCCGGCGTCAGTGCGCTCAGCAGGCCGGTGGACGCGGCAACGGCAGCGTTCTCGGGATTGCGACCCGTCGCGAAGGCATTTGGTTGCGGGCTGTCGTAGAGATAGACCTTGGGCATGGGCAGACCGGCATTGCGCGCCAAATCCCTTATGATCGAGAAGAACTCCGGGGCATTGCGCTCGTCGATCTCCTGCGCGTGATAGGCCGACAGCACCATGCGGTCGGAATTCCAGTAGGAAAAGAAGTTCATCCCAGCCGCGATCACGAACGCGATCATCATGCCGCCGCGCCCGCCGATCAGAAAGCCGACGGCCATGAACAATGCGGTCATGAAGGCGAGCAACATGGCTGTACGGACGAGGTTCATTGCTATCTCCAAAATACGCCTAAGCGGATCCGCGCAAGGTCAGAGGGTTTCAATTGCGGCGCCGGCGCACTATGATTTGGTCATTCACCAGCCATTTTCAATATTTTTGGGCGGAAACGCGTGATGCAGGCAGCGGATAATGACAACAACGAAACCCTAGCGGCTGAAGCCGCCGAGACTCCCCGCAAGTTGCTCCCGCCGGCCGCCAAGCGCGCGCTTGCCGAGGCGGAAGAGCGGCGCCGAAACGAGAAGCCGGTAGAAATGCCGCCAGAGATAGGTGGCCGCGGCGGTGCCGATCCCTCCCGCTTCGGGGACTGGGAAATCAACGGCAGAGCGATCGATTTCTAAGTAAATATTCCTATTAACTTTCTCCCACGATCGGAATTTATTCCTTTCATGAGAAGGATTGCTTCCCTTGTCGCACTGGCCGCCTTTGTCGTAACTCCGGTCGCGTCCGAGGCACGCGACGAAATAGCGGGCCGGTATCGGCTGAAATCCTAAGAGTGATCGATGGAGATACTCTTCTGGTCGAAGCTCGTCCTTGGCCGCAGCAGACAATGGAAGTCTATGTTCGGATTCGCGGTATCGACGCGCCTGAGATGCACTCAGGCTGTGCCGAAGCCCGACATCCAGATCACCCGAGATCCAGCTTACGCAGATTGCTGGCGGACAAGTATTTTGGCCGCATCCTGGCAAACGTAACATTTTCAGATGGCAGGAACCGGCTCAATATCTGTTGGGCGGGGGATCGTACGGGCCTATGATGGCGGCCGAAAGCCGCGCGTAATCTGTCCCGAACAGAACTGAAGCCGCCCCGATCGCTCGGAGCGGCTTTTGCTTAGACTGTCACCTTGTTCTGGCGGTTGGCAATCAGATCGTCAACAACGGCGGGATCAGCAAGCGTCGAGGTATCGCCCAAAGAGCCGAAGTCGTCCTCGGCGATCTTGCGCAGGATGCGGCGCATGATCTTGCCGGAACGGGTCTTCGGAAGACCGGGTGCAAACTGTATCTTGTCGGGTGCTGCGATTGGGCCGATTTCGCTGCGAACATGCTTGACCAGTTGCTGGCGCAAATCGTCCGAACCTTCATTGCCCGCCATTAGAGTAACGTAGCAATAGATGCCCTGGCCCTTGATCGGGTGCGGATACCCAACGACGGCCGCCTCCGACACAAGGTTGTGCGAAACGAGCGCGGATTCGACCTCGGCGGTGCCCAAACGGTGCCCTGAAACGTTCAGCACGTCATCGACACGACCGGTGATCCAGTAGTAGCCGTCCTCATCCCGTCGGCAGCCATCGCCGGTGAAATACTTGCCCTTGTAGGTCGAGAAGTACGTCTGGATGAAGCGCTCGTGGTCGCCATAAACGGTGCGCATCTGCCCCGGCCAGCTGTCGGTAATGCAGAGATTGCCGTCGGCCGCACCCTCGAGCACATTGCCTTCATTGTCGACCAGCTGCGGCTTGACGCCGAAGAATGGCATCGTCGCCGAACCCGGCTTCAGGTCAGTCGCGCCCGGCAGCGGCGTGATCATGTGACCGCCGGTTTCCGTCTGCCACCACGTATCGATGACAGGGCAACGCTTGTCGCCGACGACGTTATAGTACCATTCCCACGCTTCCGGATTGATCGGCTCGCCAACCGTTCCGAGCAGACGCAGGCTGGAACGCGACGAGCGCGTGACGAAGTGGTCGCCAGCACCCATTAGCGAGCGGATCGCCGTCGGCGCCGTGTAGAAGATATTGACCTTGTGTTTGTCGATGACCTCCCAGAACCGGCCCTGATCCGGGAAATTCGGCACGCCTTCGAACATCAGCGTCGTCGCACAGTTCGCAAGCGGACCGTAGACGATATAGGAGTGCCCGGTCACCCAGCCCACGTCGGCGGTGCACCAGTAGATATCGCCAGGGTGATAGTCGAACACATATTCATGGGTCATCGCCGCATAGACGAGGTAGCCGCCCGTCGTATGCAACACGCCTTTCGGCTTTCCGGTGGAGCCAGAGGTGTAGAGGATGAACAGCGGATCCTCCGCCTTCATCTTCACCGGCGGGCATTCAGGCTTAACCGTAGCGACTTCCTGATGGTACCAGAGATCGCGGCCCGGCGCCCAGCCGGTCTTGCCACCGGTACGCCGCACCACGAGGACCTTGTCGACGATGACATGCTGACGAGCGGCGATATGAATGGCCGTATCGGTATTGTCCTTCAGCGGCACCGGCTTGCCGCCGCGTACGCCTTCGTCGCAGGTGATCACAAAGGTGGACTCGCAGTCGACAATACGACCGGCCAGCGCTTCCGGCGAGAAGCCGCCGAACACGACCGAATGAACTGCGCCGATGCGGGCACAGGCGAGCATCGCATAGGCCGCCTCGGGAATCATCGGCATATAGATGGTAACGCGATCACCCTTCTTGACGCCGTGCTTCTTCATGACGTTCGCCATACGGCAAACGTGCTCATAGAGCTCGTTGTAGGTGATCTTCTTGTCAACGTAGGGATTGTCGCCCTCGAAGATGATCGCCGTCTGATTGCCGTTGGTCTTCAGGTGCCGGTCGATACAGTTGTACGAAACGTTCGTCTGCCCGTCCTCGAACCACTTGATCGAGACCCGGCCGGTGAAAGACGTGTTCTTGACCTTGGTGTAGGGCTTGAACCAATCGATCCGCTTGCCATGCCTGCCCCAGAATTTGTCGGGGTTCTCGACGCTTTCCTCGTACCACTGCTCGTACTTGGACTTATCTATAAGCGCATGGTTCTTCACCGGTTTTTGCACCGGGTAGATCTTTTCGGACATGGAACTCCTCCTCACTCGGACACCGGACGGAACGAAGCAGTCCGGACTGGCTCTGGGCATTCATAGCAGGTCGAATTTGCCCGGCAATTAGACAAAGGTCATTTCATTCGTGATCAATTGCAATTCTGCGTCACTGCGGTTATATAGCGCCATATTTCCCGGACATAGTGGTGACAACCCACGGACCGCGACACCGGCGCGGACGACAGAAGGACTATATCCATGGCTCAACAATTGCTCATGCCGAAGGCGACCGCCATCTGGCTCGTCGACAACACAGCCCTGTCATTCGACCAGATCGCACAGTTCTGCAAACTGCATCCGCTCGAAGTGAAGGCGATTGCCGATGGCGAAGCCGCGCAGGGCATCAAGGGTCTCGACCCGATTGCGACCGGCCAGCTTTCCCGCGACGAAATCGCCCGTGCCGAAAAGAACCCGGCACACAAGCTTAAACTCTCCGAGCCCAAAGTTCGCGTGCCCGAATCCAAGCGCCGTGGCCCGCGCTATACGCCGGTTTCCAAGCGCCAGGATCGCCCAAACGCCATTCTCTGGCTGGTGCGCAATCATCCGGAACTGAAGGATGCGCAGATTTCCCGTCTCGTCGGCACGACGAAGTCGACGATCGAGCAGATTCGCGAACGCACTCACTGGAACTCTGCAAATCTGGCGCCGATGGACCCGGTAACACTCGGTCTTTGCAGCCAGATCGATCTCGACATGGAAGTCGAAAAGGCGGCAAAGGGCCGTCCGCTGCCAACGGCAGCCGAGCTTGGTGCAACCTTGCAGTCTGCGCATGAGACCGAGCGTCTGACGAGCCATGAGCGCGAAGAGGAGAAGGAAATCGACGCCGATGCCGTTTTCGCAAAGCTGAAGTCGCTGAAGTCTTCTCCGAAGGATGAGGACGAAGACGATCACTACTGATTGTCTCTCGATGAGCGATAAACAAGGCCCTGCGTAAGCGGGGCCTTTTTATTTCTGCGCTTCTATATCGGAAACGAACCGAATCCGCGCTTGCGCAACGCTTCCGCGATTTCCTCGAGAATTGCCGGATCGTCGATCGTCGCTGGCATTTTCCACGGCACGCCGTCGGCAATCTTTTGGATCGTCCCGCGCAGAATCTTGCCGGAGCGTGTCTTGGGAAGGCGGTCGACCGTTATGGCGGTCTTGAAAGCAGCCACTGGGCCGATCGCGTCGCGGATCAGCTTTACGACCTCCGATTCGATGGCCGATGTTTCCCGTGAAACATTCTTTTTGAGAACCAGAAGCCCGCACGGCACCTGGCCCTTCAGCTGGTCGGCAATTCCGACCACAGCGCATTCGGCAACATCCGGATGCGTGGCACAAACCTCCTCCATCGCTCCCGTCGACAGGCGATGACCTGCACAGTTGATGATGTCGTCGGTTCGCGACATGATGAAGAGGTAGCCATCCTCGTCGACGTAGCCGGCATCCGCCGTTTTGTAATAACCCGGAAATTCAGCCAAATAGGCCGAACGGAAGCGCTCATCTGCGTTCCACAGCGTGGGCAGGCAACCGGGAGGCAGGGGAAGCTCGACAACAATGTTCCCGAGTGTCCCCGGCGCAACGGGGTGACCGGCGTCATCGAGGACATGGATACTATAGCCGGGCATGGGTACCGATGGGGAACCATGCTTCACCGGTAGCACCTCAAGGCCGAGCGGATTCGCCACCATTGGCCATCCCGTTTCGGTCTGCCACCAATGATCGATCACGGGAACATCGAGCATATGCTCGGCCCACTTCAGTGTCTCCGGATCAGCACGCTCTCCCGCCAGGAACAGGGCTCTGAAATTGGGCTTCGAATAGGCTTTGAGGTGTGCGCCCTCGCTATCTTCGCGGCGAATGGCGCGGAAGGCCGTAGGTGCGGTGAAGAGAACGCGCACATCATGCTCTGAAGCAATGCGCCAGAAGACGCCGGCATCAGGCGTGCCGACCGGTTTTCCTTCGAAGATAACACTGGCAGCGCCAGCCAGGAGCGGCGCATAGACAATGTAGGAATGGCCGACAACCCAACCAATATCGGAGGCGGCCCAGAACACTTCACCCTGCTGGATGCCGAAAATGTTCGTCATCGACCAGTTGAGGGCGACCATGTGACCGCCGTTGTCGCGCACGACGCCCTTGGGCTGGCCCGTCGTGCCAGACGTATAGAGAATATAGAGTTCGTCCGTCGCCTCGACGGGGGTGCATTCGACATTCACACCACGATTTCTCGCGACGGCAGCTTCGAAATCCTCGTCACGACCATCAACCAGGTCCGCCGCAAGCTGCGTCCTCTGCAGAACAAGGCAATGGACCGGCTTTGACTTCGCGATGGCGATTGCCTGATCGACCAAGGGCTTGTAGGGCACCACCCGTCCCGGTTCGAGCCCGCAACTTGCGGTCAGAATTAGTTTCGCTCCCGAATCGTCGATGCGCGCCGCAAGCTCATTTGCCGCAAAGCCACCGAACACGACGGAATGGACAGCGCCGATGCGTGCGCAGGCAAGCATAGAGAAGACCGCTTGCGGCACCATCGGCATATAGATGATGACGCGGTCGCCCTTCGCGATTCCGCGCTGCCGCAGCGTCGCAGCAACGGCGTTCACTTCGGCAAGGGCTTCGTCGTAGGTAAAGACAGTCTTCGTACCGCTCATGGGGCTGTCGTAGATAAATGCGGTATTGCCGCCGCGACCGGCTAGAACATGGCGATCGAGGCAATTGTAGCAGGTATTGGTTTCGCCTCCGGCGAACCAACGGCCATATGGACCGCTCTCCGGTGAAAACGTCCGCTCCGGCTCTTTGAACCAGTCAATTTCCGCCGCCGCCGCCCGCCAGAAGGCCTCCGGATCGCCCTTCCATCTGGCATAGGTCCGCTGATAGTCACCCTGCATCTGCTCCTCCCCAGGATATGCAAGTTACCTTAGCAATCTAGGAGAGGCAGGGCAGGAGAGGAAGCCCGACCAAAGCAGCGTATCAGCGGGCGCCGAAGATCGCGGAGCCGACACGAACGCTGGTCGCGCCAAAGGCAATGGCCGTTTCATAATCCCCGGACATCCCCATCGAAAGCTTCTCGACGCCGCACGCCTTAGCAAGCTTGGCGAGCAATGAAAAATGCGGACCGGGGTTCTCATCCGCTGGCGGGATACACATCAGTCCCTCGATGGCGAGGCCGAGTTCATCACGACAAAAAGCGACAAACACCGCGACGTCATTCGGTGCGATCCCAGCCTTCTGCGGCTCAAGCCCTGTATTTACCTGGACATAGAGACGAGGGGTCTTCGCCTGACGCTTCATTTCGTCAGCGAGTACACGGGCAATCTTCTCGCGATCAACTGTCTCGATCACGTCGAACAACGCAACCGCCTCTGCCGCCTTGTTAGACTGCAGAGGTCCAATAAGATGAAGTTCGATGTCCGACGTCTCCAATTTCAGCTCCGGCCATTTTACCTGGCTTTCCTGAACCCTGTTTTCCCCGAAAGTCCGCTGCCCGGCCTGTAGCGCCGGGCGGATGGCGTCTGCGCCGAATGTCTTTGAGACGGCGACAAGCTGAACCGAACCCGGGGATCGCCCGCCCTGCTGTTCGGCTGCGGCGATATGCGAGCGCACATCGTTCAATCGCTCTTCAAGTTCCATCACTCGCCTCGACAAGACCGCATGAGAAGATCGCAATGCACTAAACGCCCGGGCTGTGCTTGCCAAGGCCCCACACGCCCGAAATCGTGGACGGCAGACCGAGATCGGACGCTTGCCGCACCCGTAAAACTTGACGCTACGGTGGTTTCATGGTGAAGGTCACCACCAACTTCCCCTGATTTTTCGGAAATACGAGTACCATGGCAACCGAACGTTATAACCCGCGCGATGCTGAACCTCACTGGCAGCAGAAATGGAACGAAGCGAAGGTCTTCGAGACCGACAACAGCGATCCGCGCGAGAAGTATTACGTCCTTGAAATGTTTCCGTATCCATCCGGTCGCATCCACATGGGCCATGTGCGAAACTACGCGATGGGTGACGTCGTAGCTCGCTACAAGCGCGCTCGCGGCTATAACGTGCTGCATCCCATGGGGTGGGACGCCTTTGGCATGCCGGCCGAGAATGCAGCAATGGAGCGCGGCGTCCATCCGGCGTCCTGGACCTACCAGAATATCGCGTCGATGAAGTCTCAGTTGAAGGCGATGGGCCTATCACTGGATTGGAGGCGCGAGTTCGCGACCTGCGATGTTGCCTACTACCAGCATCAACAGCATCTTTTCCTGGATTTCCTCGAGAAGGGGCTCGTCTATCGCAAGCAGTCGAAGGTGAATTGGGATCCGGTCGACAACACTGTTCTGGCCAACGAACAGGTTATCGACGGACGCGGCTGGCGTTCGGGCGCACTCGTCGAACAACGCGAATTGACGCAGTGGTTCTTCAAGATCACCGACTTCAGCCAGGACCTGCTCGAGGCGTTGGACACGCTTGATCAATGGCCTGAAAAGGTCCGGCTGATGCAGAAGAACTGGATCGGCCGCTCCGAAGGCATGATGCTCCGCTGGGAGATCGTTCAGGAGACCGCGCCGGCCGGAGAAACCGAGATCGAGGTCTATACGACGCGCCCGGACACGCTGTTCGGCGCCTCGTTCCTGGCGATCGCGGCTGACCATCCACTGGCAAAGGATGCCGCAGCGAAGAGTCCGGCCATCGATGCCTTCTGCGAGGAATGCCGCCGCGCCGGCACCTCGCTTGCCGCGCTGGAAACTGCGGAGAAGAAGGGAATCGACACCGGCATACGGGTAAGGCATCCACTTGATCCTTCGTGGGAACTGCCTGTTTACATCGCAAACTTCGTCCTCATGGACTACGGGACTGGCGCCATTTTTGGCTGCCCGTCAGGCGATCAGCGGGACCTTGATTTCGCACGCAAGTACGATTTGCCCGTCGTTCCGGTCGTCATGCCGGCAGATGGAGATGCTGCGACGTTCAGCGTTGGTGATGTTGCCTATGACGGCGACGGCGTGATGATCAACTCGCGCTTCCTCGACGGCAAGACCACCAGCGAGGCATTTGATCTTGTCGCTGACCGTTTGTCATCGATGACGCTTGGGAACGCTCCCCAGGGCGAGCGCAAGGTTAACTTCCGCTTGCGTGATTGGGGCATCTCGCGCCAGCGCTACTGGGGCTGCCCGATCCCGGTGATCCATTGCGATGACTGCGGCGTTGTTCCCGTTCCGAAGAAGGACCTGCCGGTAAAGCTGCCGGAGGACGTAACCTTCGACCAGCCCGGCAATCCGCTTGATCGTCATCCAACATGGCGGCATGTCGCCTGCCCGCAGTGCCGCAAGGATGCACGACGGGAAACCGACACGATGGACACTTTTGTCGATTCCAGCTGGTATTTCACGCGCTTTACTGCGCCTTGGGAAGGCAAGCCGACTGACCCGAGCGCTGCCAATCGGTGGCTGCCGGTCGACCAGTACATCGGTGGTATCGAGCACGCGATCTTGCACCTGCTCTATTCGCGCTTCTTCACCCGTGCAATGCGCGAGACAGGCCATGTCGATGTGAAGGAACCTTTTAAGGGTCTCTTCACGCAGGGCATGGTCGTGCACGAGACATACAGCCGCGGTACCGGTATGAGCCGCGAGTGGGTCGCACCGGCAGACATTCGCATCGAGGAACTGGACGGAAAACGCCGCGCCTATCACCTCTCCAACGGCGAAGAAGTCGCTATCGGATCGATCGAGAAGATGTCGAAGTCGAAGAAGAATGTCGTCGATCCGGACGATATCATCGCCTCTTACGGCGCAGACACTGCGCGCTTCTTCGTGCTTTCGGATTCGCCACCGGAGCGGGACGTTATCTGGTCGGAAGCAGGGGTCGAGGGCGCTCACCGGTTTACGCAGCGTCTGTGGCGACTAATTGCCGAGGCGTCGGACAACCTTCGCAATGTTGCTCCGACTCCGGCTAAGGATGGGGAAGCTCAGGCTATCTCCCAGGTCGCGCACAAAACCTTGAAGGCCGTGCAGAATGACTACGATCGTCTCTGGTTCAACAAGGCCGTCGCGCGGATCTACGAGCTCGTCAATGCCCTGGCATCACCTTTGACCCGTGTAGGCGCGGGGGAGGGCGATCGGACGTATCGCGCCGCCGTACGCGACGCTGCAGAGATACTTATCCAGTTAGTAGCGCCGATGACACCGCATTTGGCGGAGGAGTGCTGGGCAGCGCTGGGCAACGGCGCATTGCTGGCACACACGGATTGGCCACGTTATGACGAGACCCTTGTCGTTGAAAACGATTTGATTTTGCCGGTTCAGATCAACGGCAAGAAGCGCGCCGAATTGACAATTTCTCGCGACGCAGATCAGAATGCCGTCACCGAGGGTGTGCTTGCATTGGATGAGATCAAGAAGGCTCTGAACGGTCAGACGCCTAAGAAGATCATCGTGGTTCCGCAAAGGATTGTGAACATTGTCGTTTGATATCGCTTTTAAGCTGCTGCGCGGCTCAGGCATTGCCGCAATCCTTGCATCCGCGGCCTTTCTTGCATCCTGCCAGGTTCGCCCCCTCTATTCCGAAAGCTCCGGCGTCGCGGGTAAACTCGCGTCTGTCGGCTTCTCGGAAGCAACGAGCCGTGTCGGGCAGGAAGTTCGCAATCGACTGATCTTTATCGCTTCACGCGGCGCCGGCGAGCCCGCGAACCCGGACTACAAGGTAGAGCTCAGCGTTCGGTCGAATGTCATTAGCACTCTGCTTGTCGCGTCGTCAGATGAGTCGCTAGCCGGACGTGCAACTGTCAGCGTTGACTACACCCTGAAGTCGACGAAAGATGGTCATGTCATCAAGGCCGGCAATCGCTATGCCACCGCCCTGCTCGACTTCCCCGGCCAGGAATTTGCTAAACAGCGCGCTATTCGCGACGCCGAGAATCGCGCCGCGCGGCAGGCTGCCGAGTTTGTTGGTGCCGACATTGCGGCCGCGCTTGGCCGCTGAGGAGCGGATGCATGGCGGAAATCAAATCGCATGAGTTTGAAAGCTTTCTTGAGCGATCCGCCCGCAACTACCGGCTCTTCGTGATCTATGGGCCGGATCGTGGCCTTGTCTCGGAGCGCGCAACCCTTCTTGCTGCCAAGACAGGCGTTTCGCTCACGGATCCTTTTTCGCTGATCAAGCTTGACATCGCCGACTTGCAGCGGGACCAGGGACGTCTCCTGGACGAGACTGGCGCGATCGGCCTTTTCGGAGGGGACAAACTAGTCTGGATCCGTGGAGCAGCCAACGAAAAATATCTCGTCGATTCCCTGCAGACTCTTTCCGCGAGCATGCCGGAAGGCACGTTCGTTATTATAGAAGCCGGTGACCTCAAGAAGGGTTCGCTGCTGCGGAAAGGCGCCGAGACAGCACGCAATATCGTCGCAGTACCCTGCTACTCCGACGATGCTCGCGCGCTTAACAGCTTGATAGACAGCGAACTTTCGAACGCAGGCATCGCCATCACGCCAGCTGCACGACAAGCCTTACTGGTGCTTATTGGCGGGGATCGGATTGCCTCTCGCAACGAACTGCGAAAGCTTGCGCTCTATTGCCGTGGTAAATCGACGATCGAAGAGCATCACGTTACGGAAATTATAGGCGACGCCAGCGCAATCTCAGTGGACGATGCCGTCGATGCGGTGCTGAGCGGCAATCCGACCAGTTTCCTGAACGCGATGCAGAAGATCATATCGTCCAAGACCGCGGTGTTTCTCGTTATACAGGCCTGCCTGAAGCAATTTCAGTTGCTGGATGCCATGAAGACGGAAATGGAAGAGAAGCGATTGCCGGCCGCGCAGGTCATGCAGACGCTGGGCCGTCATCTGCATTTTCGACGAAAACCGATCATCGAGCAAGCACTTCGAACTTGGTCCGCAGACGCCCTAGCACGAGAAGCCAATCGTCTGCAGGCCACTATCCTGCAGACTCGCAAGCGTGCGTCCCTAGAAGACAGCGTCGCACTCCAGACGCTGCTTTCGACCACACTCCAATCGGCGCGCCGGTAATTACTCTCAGCGACGCTCCAGAAGACGGCAGATTTCTTCTAGCTGTTCCAGGGACTTATAGGATATCCTGATCTGACCACCGCTTGCTTTATGATTGATCGTCACATCAAGGCCGAGTGCATCGGATAGGGTCCGTTCCAAGGCGAGCGTATCTGAATCCTTCTGATCCTTTTGATGCGCCAGGGGTCTCGGTTCGGACTGCGCCTTGATATCGTTTTGAGCCAAACGCTCGGCGTCGCGCACCGACATGCCTTTTGATACTATCGTGCGGGCGAGCGCGGTCGGGTCAGAGGTCGGCACCAGCGCTCGGGCATGACCGGCAGAGAGACTTCCGGCGGCAAGGAGGTCTCGAACAGGCTCTGGCAGCTTCAAAAGACGCAGTGAATTCGCCACATGGCTGCGGCTCTTGCCGATGATTTCGCCAAGGTCGTTCTGGGTATAGCCATATTCCGCCATAAGTTGCTCGTAGCCGAGCGCCTCTTCCAACGGATTGAGGTCGGAGCGTTGAACGTTTTCGACAATCGCGATCTCGAGAGCGGTTTTGTCATCGACATTACGCACGATGACAGGAATCTCGATCAAGCCAGCAAGCTGCGCCGCGCGCCACCGTCTTTCGCCGGCTATGATCTCGAACTGGCTACTCGCCAACGTGCGGACTACAACGGGCTGAACGATACCATGCTGCCGGATCGAGCTCGCAAGCTCGTGCAATTCGCCGTCATCGAAGAACCGTCGAGGATTGCGCGGATTGCGACCGACGAACTCGATGGGCACCATTTGATCGGCACTCACTCCGCGATTTGGGGCATCAACCGGCATCGGCTGATCCATCTCACCGATTAATGCAGCTAGGCCACGGCCAAGTCTTCTCTTCGAGACGTCATCGTTCATGTCTTAACTCGCTATATTTTCCTTAAATCACGCCGCGAGACGTTGGCGTTCGCGTTGAATAACCTCTGACGCCAACTGGAGATATGCCTGACTCCCCGCGCACTTCAGATCGTACAGAATCGCCGGCTTGCCGTAGGATGGCGCCTCTGAAACGCGAACGTTCCGCGGAATCAACGTATGGTAGACTTTCTCACCGAGATGCATGCGGACATCGTTAACAACTTGTTGCGCCAGATTGTTGCGAGAATCAAACATCGTCAGCACAATTCCCTGGATATCAAGCTGTGGGTTGACCGTGCGCCGAACTTGTTCGACGGTTTCGAGTAGCTGACTTAAACCCTCTAACGCAAAAAACTCGCATTGCAACGGCACAAGCACGGAATGCGCGGCTGCCATGGCATTCATGGTGAGCAGATTGAAAGAGGGCGGGCAATCCACGAGAATATAGGAAAAGCGGAAAGTTGCTTCTTTTACTAGTGCCTTCTTCAACTTGAAAACACGGTCGCTCTGGCTTGCGATCTCCATCTCGATCCCGAGTAGGTCCATCGTCGATGGCACGATGTGGAGATTTGGAACAGCAGTTTCCTGCGAAACCTCCTCTATTCCATAATCTCCCAGCAACAAATCATAGGAAGATAGCCGGCGATGCTTGCGATCAATCCCCAAACCGGTGCTGGCGTTGCCCTGAGGATCGAGGTCTACAATCAATACCCGCTCACCGATGGCAGCAAGTGCCGTCGCCAGATTGATCGCCGTCGTCGTCTTGCCAACGCCGCCCTTCTGATTTGCAATGGTGATTATCCGATTTCGTTCGCCAGCCATAGCCAAAGCCCGATTTGTTAAGCCACGCGCTGGAGGTTGAAAATCTCCAAAATGACAGAATCCTGCTCGACAGCGCTCTTATGTTCTAGCAGATCGAATCTCCAGCTACCATGCGCTTTATCCAACTCGCGTCGGTAATCCCGGCCTTTATGAAGATAGGCTCGAAGAGTTACGTTCCGTTTCGACCACGGTTCAATATAGCCCAGTAGCTTTCCAAGGTCGGCGAGCGCACGTGCGGAGACAAAATCACAGTCCCCGACAATTGACGGAGCATCTTCGATCCGAACCGCGTGAACGGTGCCCCTGCCGCCGGTTTCGCGGAGTGCGGTGCGCAAGAATGCTGCCTTCTTGTGATTGCTCTCGACAAGATGAACCCAACCTCCGTCCAGCTCGGCCAGCATGATGGCTGTGACAATCCCCGGAAAGCCACCCCCGCTGCCTAGGTCAATCCAGGTAAGAGGCGCCGACTGGATCTGGAAGATCTGCGCCGAGTCGGCGATGTGCCGGCCCCACGCATCATCTAGCGTCGACGGCGCTGTCAAGTTGATCGATCTCGCCCATTTTTGAAAGAGGGCCACGAAGTGTTCGAGACGCCCCTGTGTTTCACGTGAAACACGTCGACCGTTCAGCTGCATTGTAGGACTCTCGTAGATTGTAGTAAGACGATCTTCAGGCGGAAGCCGCAACGTCCATAGCGCCGCGCCGCAAGTGGACGAGCAACAACGAAATGGCAGCGGGCGTCATCCCGTCGATCTTCGCTGCCTGCGCTACATCATAGGGGCGAGCAATACGGAGCTTCTGCTTGAGCTCGTTGGATAGGCCAGAAAGCGCGCCGAAGTCGAAGTCACCCGGTATCACCCGATCCTCATCTCGCTTCACTTGCGCGATGTCGGCTGATTGTCGCTGCATGTAAACGGCATAGCTTGCTTCTATCTCCAGGGCTTCTGCCACCCGAGCGTCCATCTCGCCTAACACCGGCCAAACCTGCTTGAGATCCTGAAGGCCAAAATCGGGATAGGAGAGAAGATCGTAGGCTGATCGTCGCTGACCATCCTGGTTGAGTTTTAGACCAAAGTCCGCAGCTTCGCGTGGCGTCACTGAGAGGGTTTTCAATCTGACGCGCCCTGCGTCCAACGCATCGCGATACGCTTGGAAACGATTCCGTCGCCCCGCGGAGGCGGCGCCAATTTGTATCGCCAAAGGAGTTAAGCGAACATCGGCATTGTCAGCTCTCAGCGACAGGCGATACTCGGCGCGAGAAGTAAACATCCGGTAGGGCTCGGCAACACCGCGTGAGGTCAAGTCGTCGATCATCACGCCGATATACGAATCCGTCCTACTGAAGCGAACCTCGTCCTGGTCCCCTGCAAGCCGCGCCGCGTTAATACCAGCAACAAGACCCTGAGCCGCCGCTTCCTCGTAGCCAGTGGTTCCATTGATCTGTCCGGCAAGAAAGAGTCCCGGCATCTTCTTAACTTCGAGCGTTGGTTTCAGCTCCCGCGGATCGACGTGATCGTACTCGATCGCATAACCAGGCTGCAGAATCACCACCCGCTCAAGCCCGGGAATCGTGCGAATAAATACGTCCTGGATTTCGGCGGGCAGGGACGTCGAGATGCCGTTGGGATAAACGGTGCTATCGTCAAGCCCCTCAGGTTCAAGAAAGACCTGATGCCCGTCGCGCTCGCCGAACTTGACCAGCTTGTCCTCGATGGATGGGCAATAGCGCGGGCCGACACCCTCAATCTGCCCTGAATACATTGCGGAGCGCTGCAAATTCTCGATGATAACGCGGTGAGTCGCTTCGGTCGTCCGCGTCACGCCGCATTCGATTTGCGGATTCACAATTCGGTCAGTGATGAACGAGAAGGGGACAGGCTCTTCGTCAGCGCCCTGACGGCCGACATTCTGCCAATCGATAGTAGCTCCATCGAGCCGCGCTGGCGTGCCGGTCTTTAGACGTCCCAACCGAAGACCAAGGCTCAAAAGTGTTTGGGAAAGCCCAACGGATGGTTCCTCACCGATGCGGCCGGCCGGAATCTTCTGATCACCGATATGAATGAGGCCTCGCAAGAACGTACCTGTCGTCAATACGACCGATCTGCATGAAAGAATCCGGCTATCTTTCATCACAACAGCCGCAACCCGCCCATTCTTGATGGATACATCGAACGCATCGCCTTCGATGATAGTCAGATTCTCAATGCTCTCAATCTCAGCGAGCATGGCCTGGCGATAAAGCTTACGATCGGCTTGCGTGCGAGGACCTTGAACGGCCGGACCCTTCTTTCGGTTTAGCATCCGAAACTGAATACCAGCCGCATCAGCCATACGACCCATGAGCCCATCCATAGCGTCAATCTCTCGAACGAGATGACCCTTTCCAAGCCCGCCGATTGCTGGATTGCACGACATAACTCCAATGGTGTCGCGTCGATGGGTCACCAAGGCAGTCTTAGCGCCAAGACGCGCGGCCGCGGCCGCGGCTTCGCATCCAGCGTGCCCGCCGCCGATGACGATGACATCGAACCGTGAGGTATCCATTCTTCAAGCTCCTGAGATCGTCAGGTGATGCGCGATGTCGCCCGGCGAGTCAAGGCGTTTCACGTGAAACCCGCCACTGGTCGCGATTCGCGATGTTTCACGTGAATCATTTTCCGATGCAGAATTCACCGAAGATGACATCAAGGAGGTTCTCGACATCGACACGTCCGGTAACGCGTCCCAAAGCATCGCCAGCAGCGCGCAGATCCTCCGCCCGGAGATCCAAACCACGGTTTGGGGCAAGAAGAGACGCTCGCAGAGCCGCCAATGACCTTGCAAGCGCCTCCCTATGGCGTGCCCGGCTCGGGATGGCCATGGACTGAGGATGCACCTTTTGCTTCAGACGTTGCACAATCAGACCCCGAAGTGCGTCCAGTCCGGTCCCATCTTCGGTCGAGATCAGGAGATCGTATTCTCTCATACTTCGGCGAGATAGATCAGATTTCGTGCCCACCAATACAGCGCTTTCTGGTGGCTCGTCCGTCCCAGTGTCTGTTGATAGGTCTTCGACAAAGATCAACAGGTCCGCTTCTGTGATGATCTTCTCAGCCCTCCGAATACCCTCACGTTCGACGATCTCATCCGTGTCGCGAAGACCAGCAGTGTCGTAGAGTTTGACAAGGTACCCATCCATGCTCAAATCGACTTGCAGGACATCTCTGGTCGTACCGGCGATGTCGGTGACGATCGCAACCTCGCGCTTAGCCAAGGCATTCATGAGGCTGGACTTGCCGGCATTCGGCCTGCCTGCAATGACGACTTTGAAACCATCACGGATAATCTCACCAGCTTCCAGCTGCTCAAGGTGGCTGGCGAGCTCCTCTGCCAAGCTCGACACATCCGCCCAGACCTGATCGGATACTGAACCCGGAACATCTTCCTCATCGGGAAAATCAAGCTCAGCCTCGATCAATGCACGCGCGCGTGTCAGTCTTTCTGACCAGCCATAGTAAATGGAAGATAGGCCTCCGGAGCTCTGCTCGACAGCAAGACGTCGCTGCATCTCCGTTTCGGCAGCAATGAGATCCGCCAGGCCCTCGACCTCAATCAGATCCAGCTTCCCATTTTCAAAGGCACGCCGCGAGAATTCTCCTGCTGCTGCGGGTCGCAAATTTGGGAGTTCTGCGAGTTCGCGGTACAGAGCGTCGACAACCGCACGACCACCATGAAGATGAAGTTCTGCAACATTTTCACCAGTAAAGGAATGCGGTGCCGGGAAGAACAGGACGAGGCCGGTGTCGATCACGAGACCATTACGAGTCCGAATCGATCGCAATACTGCCTGCCGCGAGGTCGGCAATTCCCCAACAAGAGCGGCAAGCACAGCTGGCACGTCCTCTCCGCTGATTCGCACAACGGCTAGACCCGCCGGAACAGCGCCGCTCGACAGAGCGAATATCGTTTCCTTGTTGGGCATCATCTTCCTCCTCCAGTTCAAGGCTGAAGAGAACGTTCGTTGAAATAGGAAAGCCGGCCACAGCGGTGACCGGCTTTATCGAAGAATCCGGCTAAGGATTATGTATTCATAGAATCGAAGAAGTCCGGATTGTTCTTCGTCTGTTTCAGTTTGTCGATCAGGAACTCGATCGCGTCGGTCGTTCCCATCGGGGCCAGGATGCGACGCAACACGAAGATCTTCTGAAGATCCTGTCGCGGCACCAGCAGGTCTTCCTTACGCGTGCCGGACTTCAGGATATCCATCGCCGGGAAGATACGCTTGTCGGCGACCTTGCGGTCGAGAACGATTTCGGAGTTTCCGGTTCCCTTAAACTCTTCGAAGATCACTTCATCCATGCGGCTGCCGGTATCGATAAGAGCCGTTGCGATGATCGTAAGTGATCCGCCCTCTTCTATATTGCGTGCGGCGCCGAAGAAGCGCTTCGGGCGCTGCAGCGCGTTCGCATCAACACCACCCGTGAGGACCTTGCCGGAAGACGGGACAACAGTGTTGTAGGCGCGGCCCAAACGCGTGATCGAATCAAGCAGGATCACAACGTCGCGGCCGTGTTCCACGAGACGCTTCGCCTTTTCGATGACCATTTCGGCCACCTGGACGTGGCGCACAGCCGGTTCGTCAAAGGTCGAGGATATGACCTCGCCGCGAACGGAACGCTGCATGTCCGTGACTTCTTCCGGGCGTTCATCGATGAGAAGAACAATGAGATAGCACTCGGGATGATTCGCCGTGATCGAGTGTGCAATGTTCTGAAGGAGAACGGTCTTACCGGTGCGCGGCGGCGCGACGATCAGGCCACGCTGACCCTTACCAAGCGGTGCCACGAGATCGATGACGCGCGGCGACAGGTCTTTGGTGGTGGGGACATCCAATTCCATCCTGAAGCGTTCATTCGGATACAGCGGCGTCAGGTTATCGAAATGCACCTTGTGACGAATCTTCTCGGGATCGTCGAAATTGATGGTGTTGACCTTCAGCAGCGCGAAGTAGCGCTCGCCTTCCTTGGGCCCGCGGATCGGGCCTTCGACTGTATCGCCGGTCTTCAGCGAAAAACGGCGGATCTGCGATGGTGAGATATAGATATCGTCCGGGCCCGGAAGATAGTTCGCGTTGGCAGACCGCAGGAAACCAAAACCGTCCTGGAGAACCTCCACAACGCCTTCACCGATAATCTCTACGTCCTGGCTGGCGAGCACCTTCAGGATTGCAAACATCAATTCCTGTTTGCGCATCGTGCTCGCATTTTCGACCTCGAGCGATTCGGCGAATGCCAGCAGATCCGTCGGGGACTTACTCTTAAGTTCTTGAAGCTTCATTTCAGCCATGAAGTGACCATTACTCTTAAATTCTGGGGGGAAGGCGATGTCGAGGCTGTAACCGGTCCTGCGAAGGGATCGCAGACGATCGAACTTTACATACTGCCACAAGGATGAGGTGGACCGAAAATAGCGAGTAAGGTTCACCGCCGCAAGGGGGCTGCTTAAAAGAAAATTTAACCGAATGGCCTTCCATCAGAACGGCTTGACCACGACCAGAATAACAATCGCGATCATCAATAGGGTCGGCGCCTCATTCATGAAACGCCAGTAGCGCGCCGACCGGCGGTTCTCATCGCGCTCGAACGCTCTGGCTGCGCGAGCAAAAAGGACGTGCACGGCCGTCAGGAGCACAACGAGACCAATCTTCGCATGCAGCCAGCCACCCTGAAAGCCGTAGACCGACCAAGTGAGATAGAGCCCAAAGATCCAGGTGAGCATCATTGCCGGGTTCATGATCACCTTCAGCAAGCGACGTTCCATGACCTTGAAGGTCTCGGACTGCGTCGAGCCAGGCTCGGCGTCGGTATGATAAATGAAGAGTCGCGGCATGTAGAAGAGGCCGGCCATCCACGAAATTACTGCGATGATATGGAGCGCCTTGATCCACAGATAGAGATCATTTGGGTTCCACAGAAATAGCCCCACGGCCAGAAATCCGAAGAACAGGATAGCAAAGTGCGCACGGCGGCGCGCATAAGTGCCAGGCTTCTCATCTGTCTGCTTTTCCATGTGCTATCGGCTCCAGCTGCGAACATGCTCGACAAGCAGCTGGACGTTCTGAGGGTCGGCCTGGGGAGTAATTCCATGGCCAAGATTGAATATCAATGGACCGTCGCCAAGCTTCTCGAGGATGTCGGTGACCCCCTCCTCGAGCGCCGCGCCGCCGGCAACGACGCGCATCGGATCGAGATTGCCTTGTACGGCTCCATCCTTTTGCAGTTCTACAGCAAAATCCAAGGGCACCGACCAATCAAGCCCGATCGCATCTGCCTTCGTTTTCTGGCGGTAGTCCTTCAGCAGGAACCCGGCTCCCTTAGCGAAGGCTATAACCCGAGCGTTCGGTCGCCGCGCCTTGATGGAGGCGATCATCCGCGCCACAGGCTTTACCGCAAACGCCTCGAACTCCCGCTCGCCGAGAACACCAGCCCAGGAATCGAAGATCTGTACGGCATCTGCACCTGCATCGATCTGCGCAATCAAATAGTCGGCCGACACCTCGGCCAGGACCGCAAGCAAATGTTCGAACGCCTTCGGATGCTTATAGGCAAAGAGGCGAGCGGGAGCCTGATCGGGCGTGCCATGGCCAGCGATCATATAGGTCGCAACCGTCCACGGAGCACCACAGAAGCCGAGAAGGGTTGTTTCACCCGACAGTTCCTTCCGCAGGCGCGCAACCGTTTCCAAGACCGGCTGCAGATAATCGATGATATGGTCGGTCTTGATCAGGAAGATTCCCGCTTCGTCGATGGGATCCATCTGCGGTCCATGGCCCTCCGTGAAGCGAACGTTCCGCTTCATCGCATCCGGAATCACCAAGATATCAGAGAAGAGAATCGCCGCATCGAAGCCATAGCGGCGAATAGGCTGAAGAGTGACCTCCACAGCATGTTCAGGCGAATAACAGAGATCAAGGAAGCTTCCGGCCTTCGCGCGCGTTTCCCTGTACTCAGGAAGGTATCGTCCAGCCTGTCTCATCAGCCAGATTGGAGGAGGGGTGAGGGTTTCGCCATCCAAGACCCTCATGATTTTCCGGCGGCTTTCACCCACGCGCTTCTTCCCTAAAAAAAATCTAAGATATTTTAAAAGGTTTCTATTTCTTAGAGTCTGTTTCTATCAAGGATTAAAATTAATCCACTGCCGGAGCCTTTTGTCGCGCCACCGCAAGTTCGCAGCAATTGAGTGGCGGGCTCTTGGCCTGAAATCGTGGATAAACCAGAAAACGCAAATTATTCCAATCGGATAAGATATCCGGCAGGTTCGGTTGAACTGTGGAAAAAACATAGATTGTGGTCGAACTGTCAATCGCTATCCACGGAACCAACAGGCCGCGTTGTCGGCTCCCGTGAAATTCGATTTGTGGAAAAGGTGACATGTTTTCCCTTGCCTAACCCCCTCGGGCTCTCTTAGCTCTCCGTTGTCCAGTCTTTTCAACAGGCCACGGAAAATAGCGTGGAGAACCGCACGAACTTCTTCCATCTGCATCTGATTTCTGACTCGACCGGCGAAACGCTGATTTCCGCCGGGCGCGCGGCATCAGCACAATTCAAGTCCGCGCAGCCGATCGAGCACGTCTACCCACTCGTTCGCAATCGCAAGCAGCTTTTGCAGGTTCTCCAATCGATCGACAGTCAGCCAGGTATCGTTCTCTACACGATTGTCGACCGTGAGCTCGCGACCCTCATTGACCAACGCTGCGCGGAGATGGGCGTTGCGTCAGTGAACGTGCTCGAACCTGTCATGAACGCATTCCAGATTTATCTCGGTGCACCGTCGCGTCGGCGCGTTGGCGCGCAGCACGTGATGAACGCAGGCTACTTCGCGCGTATCGAAGCACTCAACTTCACGATGGATCATGACGACGGCCAGATGCCCGATGACTACAATGATGCTGACGTCGTCATCATTGGCATCAGTCGGACGTCGAAAACGCCGACCAGCATCTACCTTGCGAATCGTGGCATCAAGACAGCCAATATTCCGGTCGTCCATGGTGTGCCGCTCCCGGAAAGCCTGTTCGCCGCGACCAAACCTTTGATCGTCTGCCTGATTGCCACGACCGATCGGATCTCTCAGGTCCGTGAGAATCGCATTCTTGGAGCGACGCCTGGTTTCGACCGAGGGCAATACACTGACCGAGCCGCCATATCAGAGGAGCTCAAATACGCTCGATCGCTCTGTGCTCGGCACAATTGGCCACTCATCGATGTGACCCGCCGTTCCATCGAGGAGACGGCGGCAGCAATTGTTGCTCTCCGTCCGAAGCTGCGTTAAGCGCTGCGGCAGCAGACCTGTTCGAGGCTCCATGACACCCAAGCTTATTCTCGCATCCTCAAGTCCGTTCCGCCGCATGCTGATGCAAAATGCTGGTCTCGCATTCGAGGCCCATGCAGCTCACATTGATGAGCGTGCGGTCGAAGCGCCTCTCGAAAGAGAAGGTGTCACGCCTGATGCTGTCGCCCTCGTTCTTGCCAAGGCCAAGGCAAAGGAGGTTAGTGATCGCTTTCCGGCCTGCCTTGTGATCGGCTCGGATCAAACGATGTCGCTCGGCCCGCAGACCTTTCATAAGCCTAAGAACATGGCCGATGCCGCGAACCACCTTGCAATGCTGTCGGGCAAGACGCACCGGCTGAACAGCGCGATTGCGATCGCTTACGACGGCGACATCGTCTGGGAGCATGTTTCACACGCAGAGCTTACGATGCGTTCGCTCGGCGCCGATTTCATCCAGCGGCATTTGAAGCGCGTCGGAGAGAAGGCGCTTGCGAGCGTCGGCGCTTACCAACTCGAAGGAGAGGGGCTTCAATTGTTTTCGCGGATCGACGGCGACTATTTTACAATCCTGGGATTGCCGATGTTACCGTTGTTGGAGAAACTGAGAGAATTGGGTGCCATTGATGGATGATTCACGTGAAACATTTGGGCCTCGGGCCTTCGTCACGGGGTTTCCCATCAAGCATTCCCGGTCGCCTCTCATCCATGGCCACTGGTTGAAGACACTTGCACTCCCAGGGTCCTATCGCGCCCATGAAGTTGCGCCGGCCGATTTTCCAGCCTTTGTCGCGTCGCTGAAGAGCGGCGCCTCCGACTTCGTAGGCGGCAACGTCACCATCCCGCACAAGGAAATGGCGTTCAAACTTGCTGACGACCCGGACGCACTTTGCGAAGAGCTTGGTGCGTCCAATACGCTTTGGATGGAGGAGGGTCGGCTCAAGGCGACGAACACGGATGGACGCGGCTTCACCGCAAATCTGGATGAGCGACATCCGCGCTGGGATAAGGCGCAGTCGGCCGTCGTCCTCGGTGCCGGTGGCGCGAGCCGCGCCATCATCCAGGCTCTGCGCGATCGCGGTGTCAAGGAAATTCATCTGGTCAACAGGACGGTCGAGCGCGCTCAGGAATTGGCGGATCGGTTTGGGCCGAGCGTAAATGCGCATTCGATGGCGGCTTTGTCGGAAGTCATGTGCGGTGCCGGCCTTTTCGTCAACACGACCTCATTGGGCATGGACGGCGAGGATGCCCCACGGATCGATTTTTCGCCGCTGCTCTCGGATGCTGTCGTAACCGATATCGTCTATGTCCCTCTAAAGACACCCTTCCTTATGCAAGCCGAGCAGCAAGGATTTGCCGTTGTCGACGGACTAGGCATGCTATTGCATCAAGCCGTTCCTGGCTTCGAGAAGTGGTTCGGGCATCGCCCCAAGGTCGACGAGAAGCTACGCACGCTCGTTATCGAGGACATGGACAAGCACTGATGTTACGGATCGGATTGACCGGCTCGATTGGGATGGGCAAATCAACAATGGCAAAGCTCTTCGCGGAAGCGGGAGTGCCTGTGAATGATTCCGATGCCGTCGTCCATGATCTCTATGCAGGGGAGGCAGCGCCCCTGGTCGACGCTGCCTTTCCCGGAACAATGAAGAACGGTGCTGTCGATCGCCAGGAACTCGGTCGCCAGCTGACCGGAAGTCCTGATGGGTTCAGGCGCCTTGAAGCCATCGTCCACCCGCTTGTGAGAAAGCGTGAGGCGGAGTTCATCGAACGCGAGCAACAACGCGGCTCAGGGATGGTGCTGCTCGATATCCCGCTATTGTTCGAAACGGGAGCCGAGAGCAGGGTCGATGTTATCGTGGTCGTCAGCTGTGATCCACAGATACAGCGGGAGCGCGTACTTGCGCGGCCCGGTATGACAGTGGAAAAATTCAACATGATTCTTGCCCGCCAAACGCCGGACGTCGAAAAGCGGGCAAGGGCCGACTATGTGATCGATACCGGACACAGCATCGAAACGGCCAGAAAACGGGTCGCGGAGATTGTCTCGGATTTGAGACGGCGGCTCGCCAGTGGGGAATTCCTGAATGCGTGAGATCATTTTCGATACGGAAACCACGGGGCTGGATAACCGCGTAGACCGGATTATCGAGATCGGTGGTATTGAGCTTTTCAATCATTTCCCAACCGGCAATACGATCCACATCTACATAAATCCGGGCGACCAGAAGGTGCACCCGGACGCGCTTGCCGTGCACGGCATCACCGATGAATTCCTGAAGGACAAGCCTTCATTCGCAGACGTTGCGCAGCAAATTATCGATTTCTTTGGCGACGCAAAGTGGATTGCGCATAACGCCACGTTCGATATGGGCTTTATAAACGCGGAATTAGCCCGACTTGATTTGCCGCCGATCCTGCCCGACCGCGTGCTCGACACGCTGTCAATGGCGCGTCGAAAGCATCCGATGGGTCCCAATTCACTCGACGCGCTTTGCCGTCGCTATGGCATCGACAATGCGCACCGTACGAAGCACGGCGCGCTTCTCGACTCTGAACTGCTTGCCGATGTCTACATCGAGATGATCGGCGGACGCCAGGCCGCACTTGTGCTAGGAAACGCCGCAAGCAACTCGGCCGGGCAGGAAATAGTGGTCGAAGAGATCATCATCGCGCTCGAACGGCCGCGGCCCCTTGCGCCACGCCTCAGCGAAGCCGAGCAGCAAGCCCATGACGCACTGATTGCCAAACTCGGCGCGAAGGGTGTTTGGGGAAAATACGATCTCACAAACTAAAAATGCCCGGTCGTGACCCGGGCATCGCGTTTCGTTCTAGCGTGTTATACGCGCGCTGTCAGTTCGTGGTCGTCTGGACCTTGGCACGCGCCTGCTCTTCGGCAACCCGCTGCGCAAACATCTGAGAGAAATCGATTGGATCGATCATCAGCGGCGGGAAGCCACCATTGCGCGTGACATCGGCAATGATCTGACGTGCGAACGGGAAGAGCATGCGCGGGCACTCGATGAAGAGAACCGGTAGCATGTGCTCCTGCGGGAAACCGGCAATCCGGAAGACGCCGCCATAGACGAGTTCGGTATGGAATACCGTCTTGTCGCCATCCTTGGCTTCGGCATTCAGAGATAGAACGACGTCGAAATCCGTATCGGAGAGCGGATTGGCGTTGACGTTGACATTGATGTTGATGGCCGGAGCCTTGTCACGCGCCTGCAGCGAACGCGGCGCACCCGGATTTTCGAAGGAGAGATCCTTGGTGTATTGGGCAAGGATAGTAAGGCTTGGGCTCGTTGCACCGTTATTGCTGTTTTCGTCGGCCATTGGCTTTTCCTCGAGGGCATTGGATGGGTGCCGCTCTATCATTTCGGACATGGTGTTACAACCCTGGGCCAGTCGGCCGGCTGGGACGGTTCATCACTTGCCAAGATGCTTCCCTGACCAGGGAGAGTTGTCGTTGGGTTCGCGTCGATAATCCTCGTCGTCAAGGTCGACGATCTTGGAGTCCTTGGTGCGTCTTGACGCGTTGAAGCCGCTCGTTGACCCCACGACAACGAAACGGCGGCTAACATATTGCCAGGCGAGATCGCGCACAGCAGGAATGAAGATCAGCAACGCCACGATGTCGGTGATGAAGCCGGGGATCATCAGTAACAAAGAGGCGATCACGAGCATCGCCGGGCGAAGCAGCTCACGCCCAGGCACCGTGCCGTTTCGCCCTTCGGCAGACATACGGCGGAGGATCCCGATGCCTTGGCGCCTGAGCAGGGCCATACCGAGCATGAAGCTCAGAATGACAAGCGCCAGCGTCGGCCAAAGTCCAATCGCCTTTCCGACAAGCACGAAACCAGCAATCTCGGCGAGCGGAAGCAGCAGCAGAAAACCAGGCAGGATCTTCAAGGGCATCGTTTTATTCCGGCGTGAGCCGGACTCCGTTGGAGGGTCGCGTTGCCGACCCTATTTGAATCATCTGTATAGGCGGACTATATGGGAGTACAAATCAGGGATGTTAACAGCGGCTGCGGCGGGATATGGGTTCAAACGACTTCATCACATTGTTTTTTTTGGTGGCGGCGGTGCTGATTTTTCTGCAGCTGCGCAGCGTCCTCGGTCGCCGTACGGGAAACGAGAAACCCCCGCGCGATCTCTACACGCCGCGCGATGCTGTGGGACCTGAGTCTCCGGACGCCGGAAAAGTGGTAACACTGCCGCGTCGTGATGCGACCGAAGAAGACGACCGCTTTGCGGCGATTGATGCCTTTGCCCCAGCCGGCACGGCGCTCAACGAATCGCTTCGCGAAATCAATAAGGCCGACGCCTCGTTCGATCCGAAGGAATTCGTGAACGGCGCCCGCATGGCCTACGAGATGATCGTGATGGCGTTTGCCGACGGTGATCGCAAGACGCTGAAGAACCTCTTGTCGCGCGAAGTCTATGACGGTTTCGACGCTGCCATCGCTGATCGCGAATCCAAGGGTGAGAAGGTGAAATCTACTTTTGTCGGTATCGACAAGGCTGAAATCACTAGCGCCGAGATCAAGGGCACGGAGGTTCAGATTACGGTTCGCATCGTCAGTCAGCTGATCTCGGCTACTTACGACAAGGCTGACAAGCTGATTGACGGCGATGCAGAGAATGTCGCTGAGATCAATGATCTCTGGACGTTTGCGCGCGATACCCGCTCGCGCGATCCGAACTGGAAACTCGTGGCCACCGAATCGGAAACATGAGTGAAGACACCTCGGGCTTTGCCCTCCAAGCAATAGGCTTCGATGATCTGGAAGGCTGGAAGGATGATGATCCCTCCGGCCTTTTTGAAGCGATGGAGGCATGCCAGCGGCAGATCAATGAGATCAAGCCATATCGGACTGGCTCACTGGGGCTTGCGGTGCAGGATCTGCTGCCGTTGCTTGAGGCAGCTCAGAGTGAGAAAATATCATCGGCAGCCGATGCCCGGGCCTTCTTCCAGTCCCACTGTCGACCTTTCAGAATTCGCCCGACGGATGGCAGTCCGGGTTTCGTCACCGCCTTCTACGAGCCTGAGATTATGGTTTCAGCCGTAACGGATGATGAATATCGCTTTCCCTTCTATCGCCGCCCCGACGAGCTGATCGATCTTGACGAGGTCAATCGTCCGGCATGTCTGCCCGACAGCTACGCCTTCGGCAGGCTAAGCGACGGCCGGATTGAAGCCTATCCGGATCGGCGTGCGATCGATGAGGGATGCCTCGCAGGAAGGGGGCTGGAGATTGCTTGGGCAAAGTCGAAGGTCGATGTCTTCTTCGTCCATGTTCAAGGCGCCGCGCGCTTACGCTACCCTGATGGCAGCATTGGACGTATTAGCTATGCCGCGAAGGCGGGCCACCCTTTCTCGGCGATCGGCAAGTTGCTCATCGAGCGTGGAGAAATCGAACGATCCGAGATTTCGATGCAGGCCATTCGGCGATGGCTGGACGCCCACCCCCATCAGGTGGATGAGGTTCTTTGGCACAATCGCTCCTACATTTTTTTCCGTGAGGTTCCGACAGCAGACCTGAACGCCGGCCCTGTTGCCGCGGCAAAAGTGCCGTTGATCGCCGGACGTTCGCTCGCCGTCGATCGGCTCATTCATACTTTCGGCTTTCCGTTTTTCGTTCGCTCCGAGAACCTTGTCCATCTCGATGATGGCAAGCCGTTCGCGCGGCTAATGCTTGCTCTCGATACTGGCTCTGCGATCGTCGGTCCGGCGAGGGGTGATATCTTCACCGGATCCGGCGATCGGGCGGGAGAGCTTGCCGGAACAGTACGCCATGACGCCGACTTCGCTATCCTGCTCCCCAACGCGGCAGCGGCGAGGTTCGCCTGATGGCACGAGACCGGAAACTCAATGCCGATGAAAGGATACTTTGGGGTAAGGTGGCGCGGAGTACACGGCCAATGCCTGGCAAAAAGGATGAGTTGGCCGAGCTCGATGCGTTTCTGGCAGAGGCAGAGGTAGAAAAGAAAACGGCGGCAAGCGCGAAACAGACGTCTGCAGGTGTGGGCGGGACGGCTACACCTGCGGCTCCCAAATCGCGATCCGGTGTTCACCACCCGCTTGAAAGACCCGTCAAACGTAAGATCGCAAAGGGCCAACTGCCGCTGGAAGCTCGGATCGACCTGCATGGGCTGGTCCAGAGCGAAGCTCACATTCTGCTTCTCGAGTTTCTGATGCGAGCCCATGAACGGGGGATGAGACATGTCCTCGTGATTACCGGCAAGGGCAGTTCGCTTGGCAGCGAAGGCGCTCTGAAGCGCGCCGTCCCGATGTGGTTTTCGAAGCCCGAGTTTCGGTATTTCATCTCTTCCTATGAAACGGCGGCCCAGCATCACGGGGGCGAGGGCGCTCTTTACATCAGGCTGTCGCGTCGCCATGGAGAGAGAGCATGACGCCGTTCGGCGAGGCGGTTCGCAAGCTGCGCGAGCGCAAGGGCGTCTCCCAGAAAGAGATGGCTGCGGCTCTCAATGTTTCTCCGGCCTACCTCTCGGCCCTCGAACATGGGCGGCGCGGCTTACCAACCTTCGATCTGCTCCAGCGGATCGCCGGTTACTTTAACATCATCTGGGACGAGGCAGAGGAACTCTTCCTTTTGGCCCGTTCTTCCGACCCCCGGGTGGTTGTCGATACGTCGGGTCTATCGGCCGAACACACCGCATTTGCGAATCTTCTGGCGGGTCGCATTCGGGATCTTGATCGTGCGACGCTCGGCGAACTGACGAACATTCTTAAAAGCGGCAGAAAAGCGGACGGAAAACGGTCATAATCCCCTGATTTATGGCCAGTTTGAGCGCGCCGGCATTGGGAACTGTGATCAAAAACCCTATATTCTGGCATGTAAAAGGCAGGTGATTCGCAAGTCTCGCCTCAGCCCCGACAACAGGGAAATTCTCGAAAAGTATGACCGATATACCCACGACGGAAAACGGCGTTAGCACCGAATATGGCGCAGACTCAATCAAGGTTCTGAAGGGCCTTGATGCAGTGCGCAAGCGCCCGGGTATGTATATCGGTGATACCGATGATGGCTCGGGTCTTCATCACATGGTCTACGAAGTCGTCGACAACGCGATCGATGAAGCGCTCGCGGGCCACGCCGATATCGTGACCGTAGCGCTCAATCCTGATGGTTCGGTCACCGTC
Organism: Rhizobium sp. BK538; assembly: GCF_014197575.1. Taxonomy (NCBI): domain Bacteria; kingdom Pseudomonadati; phylum Pseudomonadota; class Alphaproteobacteria; order Hyphomicrobiales; family Rhizobiaceae; genus Rhizobium; species Rhizobium sp. BK538. Next base: position 52,343 of record NZ_JACIFT010000016.1, on the reverse strand, counting down.
ACCGACAACGGCCGCGGCATCCCGACGGACATTCATACCGGCGAGGGCGTGTCGGCGGCTGAAGTCATCATGACGCAGCTTCACGCCGGGGGTAAGTTCGATCAGAATTCCTACAAGGTTTCCGGTGGTCTGCACGGCGTTGGCGTTTCCGTTGTCAATGCGCTCTCCGTCTGGCTGAGGCTGAAGATCCGCCGTCAAGGCAAGATCCATGAGATGAGCTTCACGCATGGCGTGGCCGATGCGCCGCTGAAAGTGACCGGCGACGCTCGCGATGAGACTGGCACGGAAGTCAGCTTCATGCCGAGTTCCGAAACCTTCACGATGACCGAATTCGACTACGGCACGCTGGAACATCGTCTGCGCGAGCTCGCGTTCCTGAACTCGGGCGTCCGCATCCTCCTGAGCGACAAGCGTCATTCGGATATCAAGCAGGAAGAGATGATCTATGACGGTGGCCTGGAAGCCTTCGTCTCCTATCTCGACCGCGCCAAGAAGCCGCTCGTCGACAAGCCGGTGGCAATCCGAGGCGAGAAGGATGGGATTACCGTCGAAGTCGCGATGTGGTGGAACGACAGCTACCACGAGAACGTCCTTTGCTTCACCAACAACATTCCGCAGCGCGATGGCGGTACGCACATGGCTGGCTTCCGCGCTGCGCTGACGCGCCAGATCACCTCCTATGCCGATACGTCGGGCATCACAAAGAAGGAAAAGGTGACGCTGACTGGTGACGATTGCCGCGAGGGCCTGACCGCCGTTCTTTCCGTCAAAGTACCGGACCCCAAGTTTTCGTCGCAGACCAAGGACAAGCTGGTTTCTTCGGAAGTTCGCCCCGTTGTCGAGAACCTCGTCAGCGAAGCGCTAAGCACGTGGTTGGAAGAGCACCCGACGGAAGCCAAGGTTTTGGTCGGCAAGGTGGTCGAAGCTGCCGCGGCGCGCGAAGCTGCCCGCAAGGCGCGTGAACTGACCCGCCGTAAGGGCGCTCTCGACATTGCATCTCTGCCCGGCAAACTCGCCGATTGCTCCGAGCGCGATCCATCCAAGTCTGAAGTCTTTCTTGTCGAGGGCGATTCGGCAGGCGGTTCGGCCAAGCAGGGACGTTCGCGTGAAAACCAGGCGATCCTGCCCCTGCGCGGCAAGATCCTCAACGTCGAGCGCGCTCGCTTCGATAAGATGCTTTCAAGCCAGGAAATCGGCACGCTGATTACCGCCCTTGGTACAGGCATCGGCAAGGACGAGTTCAACGCTGAAAAGCTGCGCTACCACAAGATCATCATCATGACGGACGCTGACGTCGACGGCGCCCACATTCGAACGCTGTTGTTGACCTTCTTCTTCCGCCAGATGCCGGAATTGATCGAGCGTGGTCACCTCTATATCGCCCAGCCGCCGCTCTATAAGGTCTCGCGCGGCAAATCGATCCAATACGTGAAGAACGAGAAGGCCCTCGAGGACTATCTGATCGGCCAAGGCCTGGACGATGCTGCCTTGAAGCTCGGCAGCGGCGAAGTGCGGACCGGCCAGGACCTTGGAGAAGTGATCGGCGATGCATTGCGCCTCCGTGCGCTGCTCGACAATCTGCACTCGCGCTACAATCGCGCTGCCGTCGAACAGGCAGCGATTGCCGGCGCTCTCAATGCGGAAGCCGTCAGCGACCGCTCAAGGGCAGAACAGCTCGCCGGTGAGGTTGCCCGACGCCTTGATCTGATTGCTGAAGAAACCGAGCGCGGTTGGGAAGGCGGCCTGACGAGCGAAGGCGGGCTCAAGCTTGAGCGCATGGTGCGCGGCGTGAAGGAAGTCGTCGTGCTCGACATGGCGTTGATCGGTTCGCAGGACGCGCGGCTTCTCGATCAGCTGTCGGTTCGACTGAAGGAGATCTACCAGACACCGCCGTCACTCTCTCGACGCGACGGTGAGCTGGAAATTTCCGGCCCACGGGCGCTGCTGGATGCGATTTTTGCAAGCGGCCGCAAGGGTCTGACGATGCAGCGTTACAAGGGTCTCGGCGAAATGAATGCCGAACAGCTCTGGGAGACGACGCTCGATCCGAACGTTCGGTCGCTGCTGCAGGTCAAGGTCGCCGACGCGACTGATGCCGATGGCCTGTTTGCGCGCCTGATGGGTGACGAAGTCGAGCCTCGCCGGGAATTCATCCAGGACAACGCGCTGAGCGTTGCAAACCTCGACATCTAAGCGGAACTCGCCCCTGCACGTTGCATCAAAAGCCCCGCGCCGAAGCGCGGGGTTTTTGTTTGAACACTAGTTCGCGATGAACTTGCCTCGGAAGGCGATATCCGAAAGGGGCTTGCGCTGGCTCGGAACTTCCCGCTCTTGGTTACGCTCCGAAAGCACACTCTTGTCGGCAAGACGTCCCACCGCCACGCCTGCTTCGACCCGATAGCCTTCGGGAATAGCAAAGGTTTCCTGGATTTGCTCGTGTTTGATGCCACCCATTCCGTGTGCGTAGAAGCCTGAGAGCCGGGCCTGCAGGGCGAGATAGCCCCACGCGGCTCCGGCGTCGAACGAGTGCGTGTAGCTCTTCCGTCCTTCGGAAAAATCGCCGCTGAACCCCCTCGAGACCACGTAGATCAGCGCCGAAGCGTTCTTCGCCCATTCCTGATTGGATTCGACGAGGAGATTGACGAATTTGTCCCAGTCTTCGGAACCCTTGAGCGCATAGATGAAGCGCCAGGGCTGTTGGTTGGCGGATGACGGTGCCCAATGCGCGGCGTCCAGAATTGTCAGGAGATCTGATTCATCGATCACTTCGCCGGTAAAGGCACGCGGCGACCATCGTTCCAAGAACAACGGATTGATCGGGCATTGGGATTCGCGATTATTGCTCTTTGTCATGGCTCTTCCGAGTGCGTTTGTCAGGTATTCCAGGTAATGTGCAGTTCTTCGCGGAAAGCAAATCGCTTCAAATGGTCGGCGACGACAGTTTCATATCGCTCAAGCTGTGACGGCTCGGCGATCGATAGCGTCACGTGAAGTGCATTGGCATCAGCCGCAAACGTCACCTCCGCCGTGTCGCTGAAGGGCACGCGGCCATGTTCCGCGGTGAATTCCACGGCAAACTTGTGGCTCCAGTGCTTACAGAGTTGCTGAAGGTACTTGCTGGCGTGCGCGGTGGCGACCGTAGACGTTGAAACAGGCATATCAAGCTCCATCTGCCCTGTCTTAGGCCCCATCCAATCGACTTGGCAAGCTTAGCTCCGCAGGCGGTGACAGTCTGTTTCAACAATAGTGGCCTCCCTCGCGCGTAAGGGCACGCTAAGTTTGGCCAAAATCAGCAACCAGAGGAAAGCGTCTTGCTCGTAAATGGGAAGTGGACGGAAGATTGGCAGCCGGTACAGGCGAAGGACGAGAAGGGCGGCTTTGTTCGCCAGACGTCCAGCTTCCGCAATTGGGTAACGCGGGACGGTGCTGCAGGCCCGACGGGGAAAGCTGGGTTCAAGGCAGAAGCTGATCGCTACCATCTTTACGTGGCCTACATCTGCCCGTGGGCGTCACGCACGCTGATCGGCCGAAAGCTTAAAGGGCTGGAGTCGGCCATCTCAGTTTCCATCGTTGAACCGGCGTTGACGAAGCAGGGCTGGCGCTTTGGCGCCTATCCCGGCGCCACGCAGGATCATATCCAGGGCGCAACCTATCTGCACGAGATCTATACCAGTGCTGCGCCCGACTTTACCGGCCGCGCGACAGTGCCGGTGCTCTGGGACAAGCAGCTGCGGACGATCGTCAACAACGAGTCGGCTGACATCCTGAGAATGATGAACGATGGTTTCGGCGATCTTGCTCGCCATCCGATCGATCTCTATCCCGCGGATCGCCGTCCTAAGATCGATGCTTTCAACGAGCGGAAACCGTGCAGGCTTTGCCACCACGCAGCTCGCCTATGAAGAAGCGTTTGCCGGCGTGTTCGAGTGCCTCGACTGCGTGGAGAAAGAGCTTGGCGATCGGCCGTTCTTGTTTGCTGACCACCCAACTGAAAGCGACATTCGCCTTTTTGTGACGCTGGTGCGTTTTGACACCGCCTATCACGGCTTGTTCAAATGCAATCTGAGGCGTCTTTCCGAGTATGCCAATCTTCGCCGCTTCTGCCGGCGGATGCTCGACTGGCCGGGTGTCGTCGAAACGGTCAATTTCGACCATATCAAGCGCGGCTATTACTCAATCGAAAGCCTCAACCCGACGAGGAGCGTGCCGGCGGGGCCTGATCTGGCAGGAATTTTCTGAAGCGGCGTACCGCTTCGGCAAAAAGCCATAATGACACCGGTGAATATCTCGTTCATAGGTGATCAACACATCGATCTTGCTGAGGAGGAAATGTTATGAAGCTTATGCGTGTTGGAGAAGTTGGCCGGGAGAAGCCAGCCATGCTTGATTCCGATGGCAAGATCCGCGATCTTTCAGGCCACGTTTCGGACGTTGGCGGCGATGCGATTTCTCCTGAGGGCCTGTCGAAGCTCAAGGCGCTCGACCCGAAAAGCCTGCCGGAACTCCTGCCTGGCCGCATTGGTGCCTGCGTTGCCGGTACTGGAAAGTTTATCTGCATCGGGCTAAATTTCTCCGACCATGCTGCTGAAACCGGTGCTACGGTCCCGCCGGAGCCTGTCATCTTCATGAAGGCAACATCGGCAATCGTTGGGCCGAACGACAATGTCTTGATCCCTCGCGGCTCGGAAAAGACCGATTGGGAAGTGGAGCTCGGCGTCGTCATCGGCAAGACGGCGAAGTATGTTAGCGAAGCCGATGCGCTTGATTATGTTGCCGGCTACTGCGTTTCCCACGACGTCTCGGAGCGCGGCTTCCAGACGGAGCGTGCGGGCCAGTGGACTAAGGGCAAGTCATGCGACACATTCGGTCCGATCGGCCCCTGGCTCGTGACCAAGGACGAGATTGCCGACCCGCAAAACCTCGGCATGTGGCTGAAAGTTAATGGCGAAACCATGCAGAACGGCTCGTCGAAAACGATGGTTTATGGTGTCGCCTTTGTGGTGTCTTACCTCAGCCAGTTCATGTCACTGCATCCGGGCGACGTGATTTCGACCGGTACGCCTCCGGGTGTCGGCATGGGCATGAAGCCGCCGCGTTTCCTCAAGGCTGGCGATGTGGTGGAGCTCGGTATCGAAGGCTTGGGCACGCAAAAGCAGACCTTCCTGGCGGATCGCTGAGCCCGATTTCGCAATCGTTAAGCATTCGAGCGCACCATGATGCCGGGGTGATTTTCCCGGCATTTCTTTTTGCGGTGCGGATAGCAATGTTGCTGCGCAACAAAAACCTGTTAATCTGCGTTGAGGTGCCAGCACGTCGTTGGAATGAATCCGATGCCTTTTCAATCGGCGTCGTCTTCCAGGTTAGAGAAAGGTGGCGCATCTCATGTTTTACCAGCTTTACGAATTGAACCATGCCGCATTGGCGCCTTATCGTGCTTTTGCCGATATTATGCGCATGGTCTATGCCAATCCGCTCAATCCTATTTCCCAGACGCCCTGGGGGCGTACGATGGCGGCAAGTCTCGAAATGTTCGAGCGCACGACCCGCCGTTACGGCAAGCCGTCGTTTGATCTGAATGACACCGTCATTGGCGACCGAAAGTTTGCCGTGCGGGAAGAGGTCGTATGGTCGCGGGCTTTCTGCAATCTGCTTCATTTCGCGCGCAACGTTCCAAGCGTTCATACGACTGATCCGCGCATTCTCATCGTTGCGCCGATGTCCGGCCACTATGCGACGCTGCTGCGCGGCACGGTCGAGGCGTTGCTGCCTAACGCCGACATCTACATCACGGACTGGATCGATGCGCGAATGGTGCCTATGACGGAAGGCACCTTCGATTTCGATGATTACGTCGACTACGTCATCGAAATGCTCCGCTTCCTCGGCCCGGATACCCACGTGATTGCCGTCTGTCAGCCCTCCGTGCCTGTGTTGGCTGCAGCTGCGGTGATGGAGGCGGAGAACGATCCATTTTCGCCTTCCTCGATGACATTGATGGGTGGACCGATCGACACGCGCATCAACCCGACGGCCGTCAACCAGCTTGCCAAGGAACGGCCGCTGGAGTGGTTTGCCGACAATGTGATTATGAACGTGCCATGGCCGCAGCCGGGTTTCATGCGCCCCGTCTATCCGGGATTCCTGCAGCTGTCCGGCTTCATGTCGATGAACCTCGATCGGCACGTGATCGCCCACAAGGAGTTCTTCATGCATCTCGTGAAGAACGACGGCGAGCCAGCCGAGAAGCACCGCGACTTTTATGACGAATATCTCGCTGTCATGGACTTGACGGCGGAGTTCTACCTTCAGACGGTTGACCAGGTGTTCAAAAAACATGCCTTGCCGAAGGGTGAGTTGCTCCACCGCGGCAAACTTGTCGATCCGGCCGCGATCCGCAATGTGGCGCTCCTCACTGTGGAAGGGGAAAACGATGATATCTCCGGCGTCGGCCAGACGAAGGCCGCCCAGACGATCTGCGTCAACATTCCCGAGAACATGCGCATGCACTACCTGCAACCCGATGTCGGCCACTATGGCGTCTTCAACGGATCGCGCTTCCGTCGCGAAATCGCGCCGCGCATCGTCAACTTCGTGAAGGAACATGCACGGACGGGAAAGCCTGTGGTGAAGAGGGTTATCAAGGGCGGAAAGTCCGGCTGATTTAGGAGCGTCTGAATTAGTGATTTCATTTCAAAGTGTTGTCCGATTTGGGCGCGGACTGCCTTGAAGCTGGCTGGGGGTGTAACCACATCGATTCCAGCGTTCGGCATCTCGCCGGGCGCGGAAAATGCGAGGACACCGCACGATGAACCAGTCAGCATTGCTTCGGCCGGATTGGACTCCGGCTACCATTGCCCTGATGATCCTCGGCTTCGTGGTATTCTGGCCTCTGGGTCTCGCCATGCTCGCCTATATCATCTTTGGGGAGCGTTTGCGCGGTTTCAAGCGTGATGCAAACAGCACCGCCGATGGATTCTTCGCTGGCTGCCGACGTTCGCATGGCCGTTATCGCCCTCATTTCTCGACAGGCAATGTCGCCTTCGACGATTGGCGGAAGGCCGAGCTCGACCGGCTGGAAGAAGAGCGTCGCAAGCTTGATGAAATGCGCGAGGAATTCGATTCCTACGTACGCGAACTGCGCCGCGCTAAGGATCAGGAAGAGTTCGACCGCTTCATGCGCGATCGCAAGAACGCCAAGCGCGACGACAACGGTCCGGTAGCAGAATACCAGACTCCGTGATCCCCAGGACTGTTCAGCACTGAAACTTTGAACCGGCATCCTCGATGCCGGCTTTTCTTTGCCCGCAATTCCAGCGAATCATGTAGAAAATGCCCATGTCCCCGCTCCTCGCAAAGCCACGCCGTATCGTTCGAAAACCGGCTCCGCCCGAGACGCGAACGCTTGAAGTGGCCGGCCGCCGGATGCCGCTGACAATCAAGCAGCACGAGCGGGCAACCCGCATCACCTTGCGCATCGAGCCAGGCGGACGAGCCCTGAGGATGACGATCCCGAGCGGGTTGGCGCAACGTGAAGTGAACGCCTTCCTCGACCGCCATCAGGGCTGGCTACTCACCAAACTTGCCAAATTCTCGAGCGACTGTGGCCTGCGGGACGGTGGCACCATTCTAATTCGTGGCGCATCTCATCGTATTCACCACACCGGCAGCCTTCGCGGCCTGACGGAAGCGATCGTCGTTGATGGCAAGCCGGTGTTGAAGGTCAGCGGCATGCCTGAGCATCTCGGCCGCCGGATTGCCACGTTCCTGAAGAAGGAAGCGCGGGCCGATCTCGAGAGGCTGGCAACACTGCATGCCCGCTCGATTAATGCGCCGATCAGGTCGATCGCCGTGAAGGACACCCGCAGTCGATGGGGTTCCTGCTCGTCGGAGGGAAACCTGAGCTTTTCCTGGCGTATCATCATGGCGCCGCCGTCCGTCGTCGACTACCTGTCGGCCCATGAAGTCGCGCATCTCAAGGAGATGAATCATGGACCGCGCTTCTGGGCGCTCTGCAAAAAGCTCTGCCCGCACATGGAAGAGGCGAAGGCCTGGTTGAAGCGCCATGGCAGCCAGCTTCATGCCATCGATTTCGAGTGACGTAAGGCTTCTAAAATTCAGCTTTTGTCGCGATTTGGCTCGACTCCAATCGCATTTCGTGTCACTTCGCTGCCATGAAACCGGATATCAAAATTTGCGGGCTGAAGACGGCTGAAACAATCGATCGCGCCCTCGCGCGGGGTGCCACGCATATCGGCTTCATCTTCTTTGAGAAGAGCCCTCGCTACGTCGAGCCCGACATTGCCGGCAAGCTTGCGGAGCCTGCCCGCGGCAAGGCCAAGATTGTTGCTGTCCTCGTCAATCCAAGCAACGACGATCTCGATGAAATCGTAGCGCTCCTTAGACCCGATATCCTGCAACTGCATGGCGACGAAAGCCCCGAGCGCGTTCTGACCATAAAGGCGGTCTACGGGCTACCTGTCATGAAGGCGTTTTCTGTGCGGACGGCCGATGATCTGAAGCGGGTCGAGGCCTATATCGGCATTGCCGATCGCTTCCTCTTCGATGCGAAGCCGCCGAAAGGATCGGATTTGCCCGGCGGCAACGGGGTTTCCTTCGATTGGAGCCTGCTCACTTGGCTTGACGACAATGTGGATTACATGCTTTCCGGTGGCTTGAACAAAGGTAACATTGCCGAGGCGCTTGCCATTACGAAGGCGCCGGGGATCGACGCGTCCTCCGGTGTCGAAAGCGCACCCGGCGTCAAGAACGTCGCAATGATCGATGAGTTTTTCGATGCGGTCGAGAGGGCCAATCAACCCGAAACGGCCTCAGGGAGTTGAGAGTGAACCAGACGCCAAAACCGAATTCCTTCCGCTCCGGCCCCGATGAAGACGGCCGTTTCGGTATCTACGGCGGCCGTTTCGTCGCCGAGACGCTGATGCCTTTGATCCTCGACCTGCAGGACGAGTGGAACAAGGCGAAGAACGATCCGGAATTTCAGGCTGAACTGAAGCATCTCGGCGCTCACTATATCGGCCGACCGAGCCCGCTCTATTTCGCCGAGCGCCTGACGGCTGAACTCGGTGGCGCGAAGATCTACTTCAAGCGCGAGGAGCTGAACCACACCGGTTCACACAAGATCAACAATTGCATCGGCCAGATCCTGCTTGCCAAGCGCATGGGCAAGACCCGTATCATCGCTGAAACCGGCGCCGGCCAGCATGGCGTTGCATCTGCGACCGTCGCCGCCCGCTTCGGTCTCCCCTGCGTTGTTTACATGGGCGCGACCGATGTCGAGCGCCAGGCGCCGAACGTGTTCCGCATGAAGCTGCTCGGTGCCGAAGTGAAGCCCGTGACTGCCGGCCACGGCACGCTCAAGGACGCCATGAACGAGGCGCTGCGCGACTGGGTCACGAACGTCGACGACACTTACTACTTGATCGGCACGGCTGCCGGCCCACATCCCTATCCGGAAATGGTCCGCGACTTTCAGGCCGTCATCGGCACCGAAGCCCGTGAACAAATCTTGGAAGCCGAAGGCCGCCTGCCGGATCTCGTCATCGCTGCCGTCGGCGGCGGTTCGAACGCGATCGGCATTTTCCATCCGTTCCTCGATGACGAGGGCGTCAAGATGGTCGGCGTCGAGGCCGGCGGCAAGGGCCTCGACGGCGACGAGCACTGTGCCTCGATCACCGCGGGTTCGCCGGGCGTTCTGCATGGCAATCGCACTTACCTGCTGCAGGATGGCGACGGTCAGATCAAGGAGGGCCATTCGATTTCCGCGGGTCTCGACTATCCCGGTATCGGCCCCGAGCATTCCTACCTGAACGACATCGGCCGTGTCGAATATGTACCGATCATGGACCATGAGGCGCTCGAAGCCTTCCAGACGCTCACACGCCTCGAAGGCATCATTCCGGCGCTCGAGCCATCGCACGCTCTGGCCGAAGTCATCAAGCGCGCCCCGAAGATGGGCAAGGACGAGATCATCCTGATGAACCTCTCCGGCCGCGGCGACAAGGACATCTTCACTGTCGGCAAGATTCTGGGAATGGGTGAGTAAGTCATGACCGCACGTATGGATAAACGCTTCGCCGATCTGAAGGCGGAAGGCCGGCCGGCACTCGTCACCTATTTCATGGGCGGGGATCCGGACTACGAAACCTCGCTCGGCATCATGAAGGCACTCCCCGAAGCTGGCTCTGACGTCATCGAGCTCGGCATGCCGTTCTCCGATCCGATGGCCGATGGCCCGGCGATCCAGATGGCGGGCCAGCGCGCTCTGAAGGGTGGCCAGACGCTGAAGAAGACGCTGCACCTTGCCGCCGATTTCCGCAAGACCGACGACGCCACCCCGATCGTGATGATGGGATATTACAACCCGATCTACATCTACGGCGTGGAGAAGTTCCTGGACGACGCGTTGGCAGCTGGCATCGACGGGCTCATCGTCGTCGACCTTCCGCCGGAGATGGATGACGAACTCTGCATTCCCGCCCTCAAGAAAGGCATCAATTTCATTCGTCTCGCAACACCGACGACCGACGAGAAGCGCTTGCCGACCGTTCTGCGGAACACCTCCGGCTTCGTCTATTACGTCTCGATGAATGGCATCACCGGTTCGGCCCTGCCGGACCCCTCTCTCGTGTCGGGTGCCGTCAAGCGCATCAAGCAGCACACCAATCTGCCCGTCTGTGTCGGTTTCGGCGTGAAGACCGCCGACCACGCAAAGGTCATTGGCAGCTCGGCGGATGGTGTTGTTGTCGGCACCGCAATCGTCAATCAGGTGGCAACGAGCCTCACCAAGGACGGGAAGGCGACCGCCGATACCGTCCAGGCCGTCGCCACGCTTGTTCGTGGATTGTCAACGGGTACACGCTCGGCGCGCCTTGTTGCTGCCGAATAGTTTCCCCACATTGGCAAGAGTCAATCAGGAGTTTTCGACTTGAACTGGATCACCAACTACGTCCGCCCCCGCATCAATTCCATGCTGGGCCGCCGCGAAGTGCCGGAGAACCTCTGGATCAAGTGCCCGGAAACGGGTGAGATGGTTTTCCATAAGGATCTGGAAGACAACAAGTGGGTCATTCCGGCCTCCGGCTATCATATGAAGATGCCGGCGAAGGCTCGCCTTACCGATCTTTTCGATGAGGGCGTCTTTGAAGCGCTGGTACAGCCGAAGGTCGCGCAGGACCCGCTGAAGTTTCGCGATTCAAAGAAATACACCGATCGCCTTCGCGACAGCCGCATCAAGACCGATCAGGAAGACACGATCGTTGCCGGCGTCGGCAAGGTTCGCGGTCTGAAGCTCGTCGCTGTCGTCCATGAGTTCAACTTCATGGGCGGTTCGCTCGGCATTGCTGCCGGCGAGGCGATCGTCAAGGCATTCGAACGTGCCATCGCAGAGAAGTGCCCGCTGGTCATGTTCCCGGCTTCGGGTGGCGCTCGCATGCAAGAAGGCATCCTGTCGCTCATGCAGCTGCCGCGCACGACCGTTGCAGTCGACATGCTGAAGGAGGCGGGGCAGCCTTACATCGTTGTTCTGACGAACCCGACGACCGGCGGCGTCACGGCGTCTTACGCGATGCTCGGCGACCTGCACCTGGCCGAGCCCGGCGCGGAGATCTGCTTTGCCGGCAAGCGCGTCATTGAGCAGACGATTCGCGAAAAGCTTCCGGAAGGCTTCCAGACGTCCGAATACCTGCTGGAACACGGCATGGTCGATATGGTGGTCAAGCGCCACGATATTCCGGATACGCTGGCACGTGTCTTGAAGATCCTGACGAAGAAGCCGGCTGCGGCGCTTTCCAAGGAAAACAGCGGGACGCTCGCGATAGCCGCGAGCGCCTGATCAAACCAATCACAGGCGGGTTGAGCGATGATACCCAGGGGCCAGGCCGCAGTGAGTGAAGCAGCGCAGGAAATCGACAAGCTCATGGGATTGCATCCCAAGGGCTTCGATCTTTCCCTGGATCGCATCACACGGCTCCTTTCCATCCTCGGTGATCCGCAGACGAAGCTGCCGCCCGTCATCCATGTGGCAGGCACGAACGGCAAGGGCTCCGTGACGGCGTTTTGCCGGGCGTTGCTTGAGGCTGGCGGTTACAGCGCCCATGTCCATACCTCTCCGCATTTGGTCAACTGGCACGAACGCTACCGGATCGGCGTCAAGGGTGGCCGTGGGCAACTCGTGGATGATGCCGTTTTTGCAGAGGCGGTGCGGCGCGTCGCGGCCGCCAATGACGGGCAGAAGATCACCGTTTTCGAGATCCTGACGGCCGTCACCTTCATACTGTTTTCAGAGCATCCGGCCGATGCCGCCATTATCGAGGTTGGCCTCGGCGGCCGTTTCGATGCGACGAACGTCATTTCCGATCCCGCCGTCTCGGTCATCATGCCGATTTCCTTGGACCACCAGCCCTATCTCGGGGATCGGGTCGAACTGATCGCGGCCGAAAAGGCCGGCATCATGAAACGTCGTTGCCCGGTGGTCATCGGCAAGCAGGAATACGATGCCGCACTCGACGTTCTGATGTCGACCGCCGAACGGTTGAACTGCCCGACCGCCGTCTTCGGCCAGGATTATATGGCACATGAGGAATATGGGCGCCTCGTTTATCAGGATGAGTTCGGTCTCGCCGACCTGCCCTTGCCGCGCCTTCCGGGCCGTCACCAATATGCCAATGCCGCTGCCGCGATGCGTGCCGTCAAGGCTGCGGGCTTCACGGTGACCGAAGCGATGATGGAAAAGGCGCTGCTGTCGGTCGAGTGGCCGGGTCGCCTTCAGCGTCTGAACGAAGGACACCTGATGGCCAGTGCCCCGGCCAAGGCAGAAATCTGGGTTGACGGCGGCCACAATCCCGGTGCAGGCGAGGTCATCGCCGAAGCTATGGCAAATTACGAGGAAAGGCAGCCGCGGCCACTCTTCCTGATCATAGGCATGATCAACACCAAGGATCCGGTTGGATACTTCAAGGCTTTCAAGGGATTGGCGGAGAAGGTCTATTGCGTGCCGATTCGCGGCAGCGAGGCGATGATAGACCCGGTCATCCTGGCAAACGCCGCCTACGATGCGGGTCTCGTCGCAGAACCGATGTCGACTGTCAGTGACGCGTTGGAGGCAATCAAGGAAGGCGCCTTTGAACAGGCCCATCCGCCGCGCATCCTGATAGGCGGCTCTCTTTATCTTGTAGGCGATGTGCTTGCTGACAATGGCACGCCTCCGAAATAAAAAAAGCCCGGTCAAATGCCGGGCTTCTTCGTATCTGCTTATGGGTAAATTAAGCGGCGCTTGAGATCCAGCTCGAAAGAGCGGTCTTCGGGGCAGCGCCAACCTTGATGTCAGCAACTTCGCCGGCCTTGAATATGGCGAGTGTCGGAATGGAACGGACGCCAAACTGGGCGGCGAGTTCCGGGTTCTCATCGATGTTGAGCTTGGCGACTTTCACCTTGCCCTGAAACTCGATGGCGAGTTCTTCGAGGCTGGGGGCGATCATCTTGCACGGGCCGCACCATTCAGCCCAGAAATCGACGACGACGGGTTCTGCGGATTCCAGAACTTCCGACTGGAAGTTGTTGATATCGACTTTTACGGTAGCCATAGGCTGCTCCTTTACGGATTCCTGTTGAAACACATGTGAGCGTGCGGTGCGGGCATTTCAATGCCCGGTATTTCACTTTGTCTCAAGTTGCGCAAGCGCCGACGCCAAAGCGTCCGGCGTCAGCGTGTGAACGGAGCCGTTTTCGGTATAAACGAGCACGCAATCGATACGCCTGCCAGGGTAGAGCGGTGCCAGGATTTCACGATAGATGGCAAGCTGCGCCTTGTGGGCAAAAGGGATCGCCTCTGCCGTCTGCGGCGGGACACGATTGGTCTTATAGTCGAGCACCACGACGCGCTCGTCGAAGACTGCCATTCTATCGACGCGACCCGAAACAGCGTGGTCGACTCCGCCGATCGTCAGCGTGCCCATGACCGAGACTTCCGCCTGTGCATGGGTTGAGAATACGGATTCGAGGCTCGGGTCCCGCAATAGTTTCACCACCGAATCGACTAGTTGCTGTCGTTCCGCTTCCGGCCAGAACGGCGCGGCACGCTTGGTGTAGCGCACAGCCGCATCCGCCTGTTCACCACGCGGCACATCCGGCAGCGTCTGCAGCATGCGGTGGAGAAGCCGCCCCTTCTCGAGCGAGCGATCCGGCTTGCCTTTTTCGGCGAAAAGCGGGGAGGCGATGAGGAGGTCATCGGCACCATCATCAACGATAGTTCCGACGCCGGACGGGCTAAGCGGGCGAGGCAGTTGTTTGCGCGGCGGCAGCGGCCTGTCCAGGCTGGGCGGGATCGACTCTTGCCTGGCGGTCTGTTGGATGCGTCCGAGCCGTTCAAAGCTTCGCTCCACCCGCGGAACTCTCCATTTGATTCCAGCCCAGCTATCGTCCGGTCCGGAAAATGTCGCGGCCGACACATGCGGATGACTGTGCGTCATCGCGGCGGAAATCATCGCATGCCAGGTGTCGGTGTTGGGCCGAATTCCCCGGTAGCCGCAAACGGTCAGCCGGTCGGCGGCCCGGGTCATTGCGACGTAGAGCAGCCGTCGATACTCCTGTTCTGCCAGCGATTGGATACGCGTCGCATCGGCTTGGGTCAGGGAGTTGCTGAGATCGCCGAGGGGAACCCAGGCCGGCATGGGCGGTTCGCCCTGTTCCTGCTCAAGTAGCCGAAGTTTTGGCATGTGCGAGGCCGTGAAGGCCTTGGACCCGCCGTCGACCAGGAACACGATCGGTGCCTCAAGACCCTTTGACGCGTGCACGGTCATGATCCGGACTTCGTTGCGACCCTTGTCCTGCTCACGTTTTACCTCTGGTGCTTCGATCTCAAGCGTTGAAATGAAGGACTGTAGGCCGGGTAGGCCCGCGCTTTCGTGGTCGAGCGCGAATGTCAGGAATTCATCGAGAATATCGCTGACCTCGGTTCCGAGCCGGGCAAGGAATTGTCGTCGCCCGCCGTGGCATCCCAGAACGCGCGCATAGAAGTCATGGACCGACAGGCTCTTAGATTCATCTAGGAAGAGCTTGAGGCGAGTGACGGCCGTTTCGAAGCGCGCGCTGCCGTCGGCGGCGAACTTCTGAACGTGAGCCCAGGCAGTCTCGCCCTCCGCGCGAAGGGCGGCGACTGCGAACACGTCGTCTTCGCCCAGATCGAGAAGCGGGCTCTTCATGAGCGCAGCCAAGGAGAGGTCATCTTCGGGCAATAGCAGGAAGCGGCCGAGCGCCATCAGGTCCTGCACTGCGATGTGGCTCGTCAGGCGCAGGCGGTCGGCGCCGGCAACCGGTATGTCGCCGCGTCGCTTCAACGCACGCGTCAGTGCGTTGACGAAGGCGTCGCGCTTGCGTACCAGCACAAGGATATCGCCGGCCTCGATCAGCCGCTCCTTGCCCTTCTCGACGATGGTTTCCTTGCCGACAAGATTGCCGATCGTGTGGGCAATGCGACGCGCGAGAACGGATGCCGGGGCGCTCTCCGGCGTGGCGTCAAAAGGTGCGGTCCAGTCCTCCTCCTTTATCGTCACCTCAGGCGCAACCATCTCCCAGAGGTCGACCGCGCCGGGGTGGCCGATGCGGTTGGAACGGTGAACCACGGGCTCGCCCGTCGCGCTCAGCCCACGAGCGTTCTCGGCCGGCGTGAAGATATGATCGACGGCGGCGAGCACATCCGAGGTCGATCGGAACGAGAGCGGAAGCCGCACCGTCGAGAAGGCAAGCCCGCCCTGGGAGACGCGCCGGCGCGTCTGCTGGCTTTCCTCCGAGAAGCGTTCGGGACGGGCGCCCTGGAACGAATAGATAGATTGCTTTTCGTCGCCAACGGCAAAAAGCGTCCGGACCGCATTGCGGGCACTTTCGCCGGAAAAGAAATCCGCCGCCAGCGACTGGATGACGCTCCACTGGATCGGGCTCGTATCCTGTGCCTCGTCGACGAGAATATGGTCGATACCCTGGTCGAGCTTGTAGTGGATCCACGGCCCCACGTCGCTCTTGTTCAAGAGCTCGGCCGTTCGCGTTATCAGATCCTCGAAGTCGAGTTGGCTGCGCTGCTGCTTGAGGTCGTCGTAGTCCTTGTTAAGACGGTCGGCGAGAATGAGTGCAGCACGCGTTGCCTCGTACATGCGCGCCGTTTTCAACCGATCGCGGCACAGTACGACATGCGCTCGCGCCGTTGCCACGGCGTCGATGAGCTCCGGCGCTTCGCTCGACATCGCCTTCACGAGAAACTGCGAATCCGTCTTCGGTTCTCCCTTGCCTGTCAGAAAGATTTTCTCCAGCAGCGAAGCGCGTCGCGCAGAGTCGCGCTCGCGCACCAGCGACCGTAGGCCAGCCGCAATTTCGTGCGCCTTGGCACCGCCATTTTGGTCAGCGACGTCCAAATACCGGTCGAGGACACTGCCGGTCAGGCCAGGAAGCGGCCAATACTCCTCGGCGATTCCAGTCGCCGTGTCATTGGCGGAAAGGCGAAGCTTCTTGCGCAGTACGACATCGAGGCCACCCTTGCGTTCCGCATCTTGCGTAAAGGCGCGGATTGCATTGCGATTGGCGATGATCTCTTCCAGCAGATTTTCCAGGCCCGACTCATCGCCAAGGTTGAGAACATAACCAAAGGCCTCCGCGAGCGCTGGATCGTCCTCTGGCGTCGTCGCGGTGAGGAGGAACCGTCGTGCATCCGCGAGAAGCGTTGCGGCTGCCCGATCGTCGAGCACGGAGAAGTGCCCGGCGACATTGGCTTCCAGCGGAAACTGGTGCAGCAGGGCCTCACAAAATGCGTGAATGGTCTGGATCTTCAGGCCGCCCGGTGTCTCCAGCGCTTTGGCAAAAAGCCGCCTCGCTTCCGCGCGCTTTCCCGCGTCCGGCGCCTTGCCCTCGATCCGCGCAATGCGTTCTTCAAGTTCTTCATCTGGCAGGACGGCCCACTCTGAGAGTCGTTCGAAGACGCGGTTCGACATTTCCGAGGCTGCCGCCTTCGTATAGGTCAAGCACAGGATTGCTGACGGACGTGCTCCGGCAAGCAGCAGCCGAATGACGCGCTGCGTCAGCACATGCGTCTTTCCGGAGCCGGCATTCGCCGAAACCCAGGCCGAGCGTTGCGGATCGGATGCGATCGATTGCTGGATGGTCGTCCAACTCGTCCAGGCGAGGGGATCGTCGTCCTCGGGCAATGTTGGTTCGTCATTCATCGCCGGCTGCCTCATCGCTCTCTGCGGCTGACCATTCGGAAACGCGCGCCAGATGATCGTAATCACCGCCGAAGTCGAACTGTTGTGCCGGCACAAGCCGCGAGGTGAAGCCCTTCTCGCCCGACTGCAGAAGCGCGACAAACTTTATCAATTGATCGATCGAGTCCGCGCCCAGATCCATCGCCGACTTCGCCTTATCGTTCCTGGTCGATGTCTCGTTGTTAACGGTATCGACCTTGAAGCGATCTCCCGGCCGCAGACGCACATAGAGAAGATCCTGCGGAACCAGACTACCCGCGTCCCGGAAGGCGCCGGCATGGAGCGCGGCCGCCTCCAGCGCCAATTGGGGATCGAGAAGGGCGCGCGCCTGCGCCGGAGAGGGATTGTGTCCAGTCTTGTAGTCGATGATGTCGGCGGTGCCGGTTCCGGTGATGTCGATCCGGTCGGCGACGCCGCTCAGGCGGACATTGATGGGCTCCAACTCGACACTGCCACGCACCTCCGTCAGCGTTCTTCGAATGACCGGTCGTCGCTGCGCCTCCCACTCGAGAAAGGCACGGGCAACTTCCCGGAAACGCGGACGCCACACCGCATCGATGTGCGCGGGGAGCTGCTGCGTATCGAAGAGCTCGGTCAGAATAATCTCCATCGCCGTTTGCGCTGCCGGTGTTCCGGCAACGTGGCCTTCGCGTACGAAGCGGTCGATGATCTTGTGATAGAGCGTTCCGCGTTCCGCAGCGCCAGGGTCTCGGTTGAACGGAGCGACCGGATCGAGGCGTAAAACGCGGCGCGCATAGATCGCATAGGGGTCACGACGCAGGCGTCCGACCTCGCTGAACGAGTACGACTTCGGCTGCATTTCCCGCGGTGGCGCCGGACTTGGACGGTGCGCGGTCGCCTGGCGGTCGCCTTGGTCGATCAGGTTTGCCCAATGCACGAAATTGTCGCCGCGACCCTTGAGTTCGGCTTCGAACACCTTTCCACCGAAGGCAAGCAGTCGCTGCAACCACCGCGACGCGACCGTCGGCGTCGACCCTTGCCTGAGCGCACGCGAATAGATGAGATGGCGCGTGCCATTGGCCATTTCGAAATCGTGCGCCAGTTGACCGATTCGCCGCTCCGGCGGCTCCAGGCCAATCTCCGTCTTCATCGTGCGCGAGACGAACGGGTTATTGGACGTTTGTCCAGGCCATGATCCTTCGTTCAGCCCTCCCAGGATGAGCGTATCTACGCTCTGGAGACGTGCTTCCAACGTGCCGAAGATGAACAACCTTGGATGGCTCAGTGCTCGTGGCTTTGCCGCCTGACCCGCCAAGAGTGCCGCGATGATATCGATCCACTGCGGACCGTCGGCGTCGATCTGCCCCTCGGTTTCGATGACTTCGCCGAGCATTGAAGCCAACGCGTTGCCAGCCTCGCCCGACCAGAGTGCCGCAAGGCAGCCACGCTCGTCGCCGACCGCTGCCTCCAGCGCGCGCCCGGTACGTCTTGCCCAATCGGAAAGCGCAAAGCTGGTCGTCAGGCCGCGTTCTTCTGGCAAGCTTCGGACAAGCGCGGAGGCCAGTGGTTCGGTGGCCGTAGCAACCCGGCGGGCTAGCGCGCGCGCGCGATCGACGGCATCGACCGGGAGCGCTTTACGCCATTGCGGCGCATGACGATCCAAGGCGTGCTCCGCCAACTGTTGTTCAAGAAGCGGCTCCAGCGCTGCGATGTCGACATCGGCGACGCCACCTCGCAGCGCCAGCAGCTCGAGTGCCGTTACCGCTTCGACAAGCGCGCTGCGCTCCAGTCCGAAGTGTGCCAACGGATGCTTGAGCAAGCCGACAATGGCGACGGGATCACCCGGGCGAAGCGTTGCCTCGAGCAGCAGTTGCAGCAATGTTCCCTGCGGTGTCGCGGAAAGCGGCGTGCCCGCGGAGTCATCCGCAATGATGCCGAAGCGTGACAATTCAGTGGTCACGCGGCGCGCCAGATTCCGATCAGGGGTAATCAGTGCCGCTCGGCTCTCGCCATCCTTGCCGGGCCGTTCGAGTGCCAGGCGGAGCGCGATGGCAATGGCAGTGGCCTCCTCTCGCTCATTGCCCGCTTCGATCAATGAGACGTCTGCAAATGCTGAAGAAATGGCAGTATCGGGCAGCCTTGCCTTCCAGGCGCCCCAATCACTGGTGGCTTCAGCCGGCGAGAGGGCATGCGATAGGATTTCGCTGCGCTGCCGTAACTCCTCGGCGGGCTCTGCCAACGACACTACGTCGTCGCGAGTAAGGCTAAGCCGTTTCAGAAGTTGAGCGAGGCCGTATTGCGAGTGGCTGCGGCTTGCTGGATCCGCGGGATGACTTTTCTGATCTTCTGGCGCCACCATTCGCCAATGTTCTTCCGGCATAGTGAGATCGAGACCTGGCAGCACGACAACGCCGTCCTGAAGATTGGCCACTGCCGCAATCAAGTCGGCCGTCGCCGGCACCGAGCCCGTCGATCCTGCAATGATAATGGGTCCCATCGGCGGGACCGTCGCAAAGCGATTTGCTTCGGCACGAAGGATGGCGTTGCGATGCCTTGCGGGAGACGATTTGCCGAGCTCGTTCAGTCTTTCCGGCCAGAAGGCGCTGGCGATCTGCAGGAATTCGGAGGTCAGCTGCCACCAGAGCGCATAGTCTTTCGCGTTCAATCGGGACAGTTCGGTCCAATCCCGATCCTCGGTCTCGATGGCGTCGATCAATTCGGCAAGATTGCGCGCAAGCCAAATGGCATCGGCCGGGCTCGCGGGAGCGACGAGCGGCGAATCGGAGTGGATGCTGCGCACGATCTCCGGCAGCCTGTTTCGCCAGGCAAGAATGAGGCGCGCGAGCTCCAGCAGGCGCGCAGTGTTCGATAGCGGCTGGGCAAGATCCAACGTCGCCGGCAGGGCTTCATCGAAATACCCGCTGTCGTCGTCGGTTTCGCCGAGCGGGCGGATGACCGGCAAGATTGCCGATCGCCCGCCAAGAAAGTCGACGAATTCGGAGCGAAGGACGCGTGCAGCACGTCTCGTCGGCAGATAGATGGTGACCTTTGAAAGCGACAGAGGGTCGTCGGGATCATACCGAAAACGGGGCGTCAATCTGCCGTCACAGAGGCCTTCCGCAAGGGTCTTCAGGAAAGGAAGCCCTGCTGGGATGGTCAAAATCCTTGGCCGGTGCTGCGCGGCCATCCGTCATGCAAACGTCCGGTAGCGCCGGATCGTTTCCTCCGCTTCGCCGATTGCCTCGGGCGTGCCGACGGTAAGCCAGTGTCCTTGGAGCACTGTGCCGTAGAGCCGTCCCCGAGAGATCGCCTTGTCGAAATAGAGATTGAGGTTGAACGGATCGGCCGGAGCGTCATCGAGGAACGATGTGTCCATGGCGATCGCGCCGGCGTAAACGACCGGGCTCGGCCCGGAATCGGCAAAGCGCGTCAAACGGCCATCCTTGGCCATGTTGAAATCGTTCTTGCCGTTGTGCCCGGTGGTATCTTCCAACTTCACGCAAAGCATGGCCATGTCCATGCTTTGTGGTTGAAAGAATCCGGCTAAACGTGTCAAGTTGCTCGGAACACCGGGACGCTCTCCGATCCAGAAAAGGTCGGCATTCGTGACGAAGACCTTGCCGGGAGCAAGCAGCTTCAGGCCCTTTGCAAGCCCACCGCCGTTGTTCATCAGCTTCTCGCGCTCGTCGGAGATAATGATCTCGAGGCCTTTGTATGAAGCCAAATGAGCCAGCATCTGGTCGACGTGGTGATGAACATTTACCACGGCCCTTTCGACACCGGCTTCCACAAGCGAATCCAACGCGTAATCGATCATCGCCTTACCGTCGATCTTCACGAGCGGCTTCGGGATGGTGTCGGTGATTGGCCGCATGCGGGTTCCAAGACCTGCAGCGAGAACCATGGCTTGCTTGATGCTCATCTGATCCGAGAAATTATGATTCGTCTGGCACTATTCCAGCCCTTACGAACCAGTCGCGCAAGGGGGCAAGCGTTTCGTGTTTCAACGCTACCGAAAGATAGGAGAGCGTGCGCGGCAGATGCTTCATGTAGCCGGGCTTTCCGTCCCTCTGCATCAAGCGAACCCAGAGGCCGGCAAGCTTGCAGTTGCGTTGCGTCGACATGATTGCCCAACTCTTCAGGAAGCGGGCCTCGTCGAATCTCCCCTGTGCTCTGCGCAGCGCTAGGTAGTCATCCATCAACTGCTGGAACAGATCGGGCGCGATTGTGACGCGCGCGTCTTGTGCGATCGAAGCGAGATCGTAAGCCGTGGGGCCGATCATCGCATCTTGGAAGTCGATCAATCCGACGCGCGCAATGCCCGTCTCGTTCTCTCGCCAGATGATATTCGGCGAGTGAAAATCACGAAGGAGAAGCCCCTTTTCGGAGGTCTCCAATTCGTCGATGAGCCCGTCCCAGATGGCGAGGTATTCGTTGCGCTCTGCATCGCTGGCAGCAGTGCCCCCGCGCCGCCACGGGAGATGCCAGTCGAGAACGAGGCGCACTTCCATCTTCATCGCCGTTCGGTCGAAGTCCGGGATGTGGTGGACATGGCTATCCGTGACGCGGATGTCCTGTGGGATTGTCAGCGAATGGAGATGCGCTAGGCAAGCGACGCTTGCCCGGTAGCGATCGCCGATGGGCTGGCCTTGCGTATCCAGAACACCGCCGGTGCCGAGGTCCTCCAGAAGCAGAATGCCTTGGTCGTAGTCGACCCGGTAGACCTCGGGTGCGGCAAAGCCCTCTTGTCGCAGCACATTCGCAATGGCGACAAAGGGATAGGCATTTTCCGCGATATGCGCGACTTTCGGATATGGCTTGCCGTCCAAGACCGGCGGTCCTTCCGGAAGCGGTGGCCAGTCCATCAGGATACTTCGCGTCCCATCGTCGGTATAGACGGCCTCGTAGGCTCGAAGAGAGGCGTCGCCTGTCAGAAAACGACGCTTCGCGCCGGGATATCCCGCGTCAACAAGGAAATCACGTATGGCAAGGACCCGACGGATTCGCGCGGTCTGCTTTTCCGGTGCTGCAATGGTCACACGACGCCCTTGGCCCTCGTGCTCCAGCTTCAGTGCGATCCGGTCTGCCGGCAGCTCGTCGCTCGCCATCTCAGGCCACTCCACCAGACAGATGCCGTCGTGGAGTGCTTCATCGAAGCCGAGTTCTGTCAGTTCGGCCGGATCGCTGAGACGGTAGAGATCGAAATGCGCGACGGGTATGCGCAGGTCATAGGCCTGCACTAGGGTGAAGGTGGGGCTTGGCACCTCAAGGTCGTCGTCAGCCGCCATCGCGCGAAGGAACGCACGGGCAAGTGAGGATTTCCCAGCGCCAAGGTCGCCCGAAAGGGCAAGGCAGTCTCCCAGCTTCAACGCCAGCGCCAAATCCTCCCCAAAGCGGATTGTTTCCGCTTCATCCTTCAGGAAGAGAGAAATGACAGGAGTACGCGCCATTATTCGGCTGCGACGGATGTCGGGAGATCGACCGAAGGAATCCGGCAGGTCACGATCGTGCCCTTGCCCGGCTGGCTGTCAATGGTGACCGTCCCATGGTGAAGACTGACGAAGCTGTCGACGATCGACAGTCCGAGCCCGGCGCCACCTCTCTTGCCGCTCTTTGCGCCAGTCGAGAACCGGTCGAACACGTTGGCGATCATGTCCTGCGAAATGCCGGGGCCGCGATCGCGTACGGAGAAGACAAAATCCGTCCCCTCGCGTCTGCACTCGAGCGAAATCGACGAGCCTTCTGGAGAGAAGTTGGATGCGTTGGAAAGCAGCTTCACAAGGATCTGCTTCAGTCTCTGCGGATCGGCAACGAGCGATCCCAGATGTGCTGGAGCGGTAATCTCGAGCGTCACGCCGCTTTCCTGAAGCCTGTCGGCGATCTGCATCGATACGTCGTCGAGCAGATCTCCGAGATCGATCGGCGAGTAATTGAGCCGCATGATCCCCGCGTCGACCGTGGCAAGATCGAGGATGTCGTTGACCAACGTCAGCAGGACTGAAGAGGAGGTGGAGATGTGATCGATGTATTCCGCCTGCCGGTCGTTCAGCGGTCCGAGTCCCGGCGTGCGCAGCAGATCGGTGAAGCCGATGATGTTGGTCAGTGGCGAGCGCAGCTCATAGGAAACATGCTGGACGAAGTCGTTTTTGAGCTCGTCCGCCTTGCGCAGCGCTTCGTTCTTTTCCGTCAGGGCGCGCTCGGCTCGGACGCTGTCGGTCATGTTGACGAAAGTCAGCATCGTCTGTGCATTCGGCAACGGAATGACGGCGTAGTCGAGCACGAGACCTGAGAACAGCTCGAGCGTTCCCTGGCTGGAGCGGCGCTCGTCGTCGAAGCTGGTGATCAGCTCTGCAAAGGTCTTCCATCCGTCAGGACGATCATAGGACTGAGAGCATGCCTCGCCAAGGGCGCGGATATGCGTGCTGGGTTTTGCCTCGGCCTCAGTGATTCCCCAGAGTGCGCGGAATGCGGGGTTTGAGAGGCGAATGCGCCCGTCCGGCCCAAAGACAGCAACACCTTCCGAGAGATGGTCGATCGTCTCGCCTTGAACCTTGAGCAGCGTATTGTAGCGTGTCTCGAGGTCGACCTGTTCGGTTAGGTTCTCGAACACCCAAGTGGCGCCGCCCTGCGGATGCGCTGTCGCAAAGACCCGCAGTGTCTGGCCGTTCGGCAAGTGCCAGAGGTCTGACTGAGTATCGAGCGCCCGGTAGACCGAAAGCGCTGCTTCCTTCCAGGATTTCCAGTTCAGTTGGTCTGGCAGCTTCTTGGCCGCACGCAGGCGCTCCAGCAGTTCCGCATTGTCGGGGCGCCTCTCGAGGAAGGCGATGTCCAGCTCCCAGAGGGAGACGAAAGCCTGGTTGTAGAACTGTAGCCGACGTTCGCCATCGAAGATCGCCACCGGCGTTGCGAGATGATCGAGTGTTTCGGCGTGGCTTTTCAGCGTCCGCTCCAATTCGGCGCGAACAGCTTCGATGCCGGAAACGTCGACGGCTATGCCGGCGGAGCCGCTTGGGACTTTCACATCGACAACGTCGAAGAAGGTGCGGTTGCCACGCACGACGGTCGAGATCTTGTCGTGGAATGGCGATTCGGTCGTCGCCGTGGCGCGGATGCGCTCGCGGGCAACCGTGGTCAGGAACTCGCGTCCTTCACTGACCGCCTGCTCCGGTGTCGGGGCCTCGACGGCTTCGCCATAGGCGTGATTGACCCAGGTCAGCCGCCCTTCGGTATCACGCTGCCATGCCGGCAGATCGATTGCATCGAGCATGCCCTGGAACGCTGAGATCGACGACAACAGCCTGTCCCGTTCGATCTTGAGCTCGGCAAGTTCGGCACGAAGATTGTTCAGTGCGACAAACCGGACGAATGCCCGACCGCCGGAAACCCGGCCTTGCGCTTCAAGGATTTCCTCGCGGTGGGTTTCAACGACCATGTCGAAGCTGTGGGCTGACCCGCGCAGGCCGTCGATCGCGTGCTCGAGCTCGGATGCAGAGTGGGACTTGAGCCACAGGCCGAAAGCAAGGAATTCGCCGTCCTGCGGTGCCCCGGTTTCAGCTGGAAGCTGACCGATAAGCTCAGGACGCTCATTGCCATTCCAGATTACAATCCGGCGATTCTTGTCGGCAATCAGCGCCTGGTACTGCGAGATCCGCTGTTGCGCGTCCGAGAGGGCGGAGCGGATTTCACGGCTTTCGCTTTCGAGGTTGCCGCGCTGGCGTACAACCCAGAGAGTTGAAAGCAGCGCGGCGGAGATTACGCCGATGACGACGGAGAGGCCGACAACCTGCGACGAGGTGAAGAGATGCGCGGATGCGATAGCCTCGGCCTCGACCTGCGCGAAAACCGGTGGCGCAATCGATGCGATTGCGGTGCCAGCGGCAAAAATCCGCGCCACACGAGCCAATATTCCTGGCTTCTCGGCGACGGTCTTTGAACTGTCGACAGGTTTCCGTTCACCTGAATAGAGCGGGCAGGAGCCAGCGTGAGCGCCGTTCTCCGCCTGTTCGACCAGGCTGTGCATCATTTCCGACATGCGCGGTATGTCTCCGTCCTTTAATGTGCCGCATCACGACAAGACATCCCATTTTCGAAGCAAACGGACACGTCCGTGGCCACGAATCGAGTGTTAAAACAATACTTCGGAAGGGAATCGGCGGGAAGGTGTGTGTCAAAAAATAAGGGCGCCGCATTTGTCAATGCGACGCCCCCTAGATGTTGTGGATATCAATCTGACGGTTAGTATCTGTAGTGGTCGGCCTTGAACGGACCTTGCGGCGTGACGCCGATATAGGCCGCCTGTTCTGCAGAAAGCTGCGTCAGCTTCACGCCGAGCTTGTCGAGATGCAGGCGTGCAACCTTTTCGTCGAGGTGCTTCGGCAGGATGTAGACCTGGTTCTGGTACTGCCCGGGCTTGGTAAACAGCTCGATCTGCGCCAGCGTCTGGTTGGTGAACGAAGCCGACATGACGAAGGACGGATGACCCGTGGCATTGCCGAGGTTGAGCAGGCGGCCTTCGGAAAGAAGGATGATGCGATTGCCCTTCGGGAATTCGATCAGGTCGACCTGCGGCTTGATGTTGGTCCACTTCAGGTTACGCAGCGCCGCAACTTCGATTTCATTGTCGAAGTGGCCGATGTTGCCGACGATCGCCATGTCCTTCATCTGACGCATATGGTCGATGCGGATGACATCCTTGTTGCCTGTTGTGGTGATGAAGATGTCCGCCGACGACACGACGTCTTCAAGCGTGACGACTTCGAAACCGTCCATGGCTGCCTGGAGCGCGCAGATCGGATCGACTTCCGTGACCTTGACGCGGGCGCCGGCACCCTGAAGCGAAGCGGCCGAGCCCTTGCCAACGTCGCCATATCCGCAGACAACAGCGACCTTGCCGGCCATCATCACGTCGGTACCACGGCGGATGCCGTCGACCAGCGATTCCTTGCAGCCGTACTTGTTGTCGAACTTCGACTTGGTGACGGAATCGTTGACGTTGATCGCTGGGAAGGGCAGGAGGCCCTTCTGGCTGAGCTGGTAGAGGCGGTTGACGCCTGTCGTGGTCTCTTCAGTCACGCCCTTGATGGCGTCGCGCTGCTTTGTGAACCAGCCCGGCGATGCGGCCAGACGCTTCTTGATCTGTGCGAAGAGGATTTCTTCCTCTTCGGAATGCGGGTTTGACAGCACGTCCTCGCCGGCTTCAGCTCGTGCACCGAGCAGGATGTACATCGTGGCGTCGCCGCCATCATCAAGGATCATGTTGGAAAGGCCACCGTCAGCCCACTGGAAGATCTTGTCGGTGTAAACCCAGTAGTCTTCCAACGACTCGCCCTTGATGGCGAAAACCGGAACGCCGGCAGCAGCAATTGCGGCTGCGGCATGATCCTGCGTCGAGAAGATGTTGCACGAGGCCCAGCGGACTTCGGCACCGAGTGCGACGAGCGTTTCGATGAGAACAGCCGTCTGAATCGTCATGTGCAGCGAACCGGTGATGCGCGCGCCCGTGAGCGGCTTTGCTTCGCCGAATTCGGCACGGCAGGACATCAGGCCCGGCATCTCGGTTTCTGCGATCGTGATTTCCTTGCGGCCGAAGTCCGCGAGGCCGATGTCGGCGACGACATAATCTTTTTCAGTGCTCATTGGGTTCTCCAGGCTGAAAAGCGGCTCAAATTCGAAAGCGCACGTGCATGCGCCAGATAGCGTCCACGCGGCATGCGCAGCTATGGTGGCCGTTTAGCAGGCTTCTATGGCGAAGGCAATAATGATATAAAGAAGTCTTTATATGTTTATATGAGCCGCGAGGGGCTCACATTTCCTCGCCGAACCGGTTCTGGATCAGCTCGTCGAGCGCGTCGAGCGCCTGTGCTGCCTGGTTACCGCTGGCGGAAACAAGGACGCTGGAACCGGGGCTTGCCGCCAGCATCATCAATCCCATGATCGACGTTCCGCCGACCGTCATTCCGTCTTTCGACACAGTGATGGCGGCATCGAAATTCTCCACCAGCTGAACGAACTTTGCCGAAGCGCGTGCGTGCAGTCCGCGCTTGTTGATGATCAGAATTTCTCGGGAGAGTGCCGTCATGGGCGCGGTGTGCTCACTATTTGCCACTGAGGACGCGGCTCGCGACGTTGATGTATTTCCGTCCGGCTTCGGAGGCTTCGACGAGTGCCTTTTCCATGTTGTTCTCGCCGCGTACGCCGGCAAGCTTGATCAGCATCGGCAGATTCATGCCGGCGATGACTTCCGTGTGGCCACTGCTCATAACGGATATTGCCAGGTTGGAGGGGGTACCACCGAACATGTCAGTCAGGATGACGACTCCATGGCCGTCATCGGCACGGGACACTGCTTCCAGGATATCTTGTCGCCTCTGGTCCATGTCGTCTTCGGGACCGATACAGACCGTTTCGATGAATTTCTGAGGACCGACGACGTGTTCGACCGCATGACGAAACTCTTCAGCCAGCTTGCCATGAGTGACAAGCACAAGTCCGATCATGATACTACTGCTCCTAATGGCATATGCAAACGGTGGGCCCAATATCGCAATGCAGCAATCGCGTCCACCGTGGGGGCACATCTTGGCGATGAAAAGCCGAAGCGCAAGACAAAAATACGACTTTATAGGCCGGATTTGCCGATTCCGCAGGCATTACTCTCCTATATCGGGCGCTTTTGCCATCAATACCGCCAGCGGCAAGGGAGTATTAGCCAGCAACCGAATGACTGGCAGATCTATGCCGTCGGCAATAGTCGTCCGCTCACCTACAGGCGGCAACCGTTTTTCTCCGGACACGCTTCCTGGAAGAACAGCATAGTGCATCACCGCGCTTTCCGTGTGCGGCAGTCGGACGATGCCGGTGCCGCGCAATTCGATCAAACCGGCAATCGTGGCAGGGCACGTCGCAATCACCGTTCCATCCTGTTTTGAGATCAGCACTTGGTCGTCGGCAACGAGTATCGCCGACATGCCCATGCGCTGCGCTTCGTTGATGCAAGCAAAGGCGAGCATCGACTTTCCCCATCCCGAAGGGCCCATGAAAAGAAGACCGGTGCTGCCGACGACGATAGCGGTTGCGTGGATGTTCGAAGGGGTGTCCGTCATGCGGTGGTATTGGCGGGAAGGGCGAGGATGAAGCGCGCTCCGAGCAGCTTTTCGCTCTCGGGATCGATAATGTTCTCCGCGCGCAGCGAACCGCCATGTGCCTCGGCGATCTGGCGGCTGATTGACAGGCCGAGGCCAGAATTCTGCCCGAAGCCCTCAGATTCCGGCCTATCGGTATAGAAGCGCTCGAAAATACGATCGATGTTTTCGGCCTGAATGCCCGGCCCGTTATCCTCGACGTAAACGATGCAGCGAGAGCGCGTTCTGACCAGCCGCACGGTAATCCTGCCGTCATGCTCCGGCACGAAGGAGCGCGCGTTCTCAATCAGGTTGGTAACGATCTGGCCGATGCGCAGGTCGTGGCCGTTCACCACGAAGCGCGTCTTGACGCCCGGCTTGCGCTCGATGGCGAACTCAATCTGCACTTCTTTCTTGCGACTGCGAATTTGCCGAGACACGTCGATGAGGTCGCGAAGCAGGATTTCCAGATCGACCGAACCTGCATCGACCCGCGCCAACTCGGCATCGAGACGGGAGGCGTCGGAAATATCGCTGATCAGGCGGTCGAGGCGGCGAACGTCATGTTGGATGACGTCAAGCAGCCGTTTCTTGGAATCGTCCGTTTTGGCGAGTGGGAGTGTCTCGACGGCGCTGCGGAGCGACGTCAGCGGGTTTTTCAGTTCGTGGCTGACGTCGGCCGCAAAGCTTTCGATCGCGTCGATACGGTCGTAGAGAGCTGTTGTCATCTCGCGCAGCGCAATTGAGAGGTTGCCGATCTCGTCCTGACGTGCGGAAAAGTCCGGAATTTCCTCGCGTTCCTTTGCGCCGCGGCGAACACGGATGGCGGCGGCGGATAGACGCCGCAGTGGGTTGGCGATTGTCGAGGAGAGAACAAGAGACAGCAGAACGTTGACAAGCGTCGCGACCCCGAACACGCGCATGATGCCGAGGCGCTCGGCGTGGACGATATTGTCGATATCGCCTGCTTGCGTGGACAACAGCAGCACACCGAGAACAGCGCGGAAGCGCTGGATCGGAACGGCGACCGAAACGATCAGCTCGCCTTTCTCCGTGGTGCGAACCACGGCGCCGCGCACGCCGGTCAGCGCGTTCATCACCTCGGGATAGATGGAGCCATCACCGCCCGGCGCTTCCTTGTACAGCGGCAGGTTTCCAGGCTGCAGAACCTTGTTGAAGATCGTCGTGAACCACTGGCTCCAGGTCTGCTCCTCGTCATCCACCGGCGGCAGATCAAAACGCAGGACCTGGCCGCGCGAATAGAGGTGGCGAGAGTCGAGCAGCAGGTTGGCGTCGGCATCGAAAATGCGCGCACGGGTTCTCGTCGGTGAAATCAAGCGGCGCAAGACCGGCGCGACCTTTTCCGGGTCGATCGGGAACTCGAGGTCCTCGTCGTTCGGCACCGGGGTAATGCTCTGGCCAGCCTGCAGTTCGAGCAGCTTTTCCGGGTCGATCGTGATCGAGTTCGTGTCGACCGAAGCGGAAGCCGAGACGGCGCCCGCGATGATTTCGCCCTGCGTCAGAAGGCTTTCGACGCGGGCGTCGATCAGCCCTTCGCGGAACTGATTGAGGTAGAGAATGCCGCCGACCAGGACGACAAGCGCCGCGAGATTGAAGAAGAGGATGCGGCGTGTCAGGCTGGAAAAGACGGCATTGCCGAAGATGCGGCGGATGATCGTGAAGGGATGTGACCAGCGTCGTCCCCTGACGCGGCGACTGCTTACGCCTTCCGCCTCATCCAGATCCCTTTCCTGCACCAACTGTGCCAACGACAGGCCCTTTCGGAGAGCGGGCCGCTTTCGCGATCACCAGCTCTCGACAATTCTCAGATGCCGCGCCGCTTCGGCGTCAGGCTGCTTCGCGGAAGCGGTACCCCACTCCGTAGAGCGTTTCAATCATATCAAAGTCGGTATCGACCATCTTGAATTTCTTGCGGAGCCGCTTGATGTGGCTGTCGATGGTGCGATCGTCGACATAGACCTGCTCGTCATAAGCCGCATCCATCAATGCGTCACGGCTTTTGACGACGCCCGGACGCTGGGCCAGCGAATGCAGAATGAGGAATTCGGTCACCGTCAGCGTCACCGGCTCACCTTTCCATGTGCAGGTGTGGCGTTCCTGGTCCATAACCAGTTGGCCGCGCTCCAGCGAGCGGGCAAGCTGCTGTGCGGTGCCCGGTTTTGGAGCAGCACCGCCGGCCGCGGCGGCAGCCTCGCGGCTCGATGCGCGGCGCAGGACGGCGCGCACACGCTCGACCAGAAGACGCTGCGAGAACGGCTTGGTAATAAAGTCGTCGGCGCCCATCTTCAGGCCAAACAGCTCATCGATTTCCTCATCCTTGGAGGTGAGGAAGATAACCGGCATGTCGGATTTCTGTCGCAGGCGGCGCAGGAGTTCCATGCCGTCCATGCGAGGCATCTTGATGTCGAAGATGGCAAGATGCGGCGGGCGGGCGAGGAGACCGTCGAGGGCGGAGGCGCCATCGGTATAGGTCTCGACCTTGTATCCTTCGGCCTCGAGTGCGATCGATACCGAGGTGAGGATATTGCGGTCGTCGTCAACGAGCGCGATTGTCGGCATGGTATTCGTCTCCGTCATCTATGCGCGTCTCCAGGTATTTAGAAGGTCCCCAGGCGGCCTTTGTGAACCGGATGCGCTTATGGGGATAAAGGTGGAACAAATTGTGGCAAAGATAAAGGGTGAGATTGCTGTAAAGTTTTGAAGGCAACCAAAAGTGGTGTCGCCATTTAATCCAGCCATTTCTGATTCAAACGATTTAAAATATCACAGGAAAATTTAAATCGATTAATAGTTTGATATTACTACGTTTTATTGATTTTCTGCTATTGCGTTTTAAAAAAGCCGCCCGTACGGTCAGCCTCAGTTCTTAACGGCACGAGCCTCAAGGGAAGGGAAAGACCATGGAGCTGTTCGGAGTCCACAACCCGGCGATAGAGCTGGCGACGATCGGTTTGGGGAGTGCAAACAGCGCTCGCTATAACTTTACGGCCGCCTCCCTCTATGAAGAATCGATTCGCCGGGGTGAGGCTGAACTCACCGCGCATGGTGCGTTGCGCGCGTTGACGGGTCAGCACACCGGCCGCTCGCCGAGGGACAAGTTCGTCGTTCGTGATGCCAACACCGACGGTCAGATCTGGTGGGACAACAACAAGCCGATGTCGCCGGAGAACTTCGCGCTCCTGAAGCAGGACATGCTCGCGCACGCCGCCGGCAAGGATCTGTTCGTTCAGGATCTCATCGGCGGTGCCGATGAGAAGAATGCGCTGCCGACGCGTGTCGTCACCGAGTTGGCCTGGCATTCGCTGTTCATTCGTAACCTGCTGATCCGCCCGGAGCGCTCGACCCTCAAATCTTTCGCTCCGAAGCTGACGATCATCAACCTGCCGACCTTCAAGGCCGACCCCGAGCGCTATGGCTGCCGCACGGAAACCGTCATCGCTTGCGACCTGACGAATGGCGAAGTGCTGATCGCCGGCACCTTCTATGCCGGCGAGATGAAGAAGTCGGTTTTCACCGTGCTGAACTATCTGCTCCCGGCAAGGGGGGTGATGCCGATGCACTGCTCGGCCAATGTTGGCCCGGCTGACGATGCCGCGGTCTTCTTCGGCCTCTCGGGCACCGGCAAGACGACGCTCTCGGCCGATCCAGCTCGCACGCTGATCGGTGACGACGAGCATGGCTGGGGCGAGGACGGCATCTTCAATTTCGAGGGTGGCTGCTACGCCAAGACCATCCGTCTGTCGGCGGAAGCGGAACCGGAAATCTATGCAACGACGCAGCGTTTCGGCACCGTTCTCGAGAACGTCGTTCTGAACGATCAGCGCGAACCTGATTTCAACGATGGCTCGCTGACGGAAAACACGCGCTGTGCCTACCCGCTGGATTTCATTCCGAACGCCTCGAAGACAGGTCTTGCCGGTCACCCGAAGACGATCATCATGCTGACTGCCGATGCCTTCGGCGTCATGCCGCCGATCGCCAAATTGACGCCAGATCAGGCCATGTACCACTTCCTGTCGGGCTACACCGCCAAGGTGGCCGGCACCGAGCGGGGCGTGACCGAGCCGGAAGCGACCTTCTCGACCTGCTTCGGTGCGCCGTTCATGCCACGCCATCCGTCGGAATACGGCAATCTCCTGAAGGATCTCATCGGCCGCCACGGGGTCGAATGCTGGCTGGTCAACACCGGCTGGACCGGCGGCGCTTACGGCACCGGAAAGCGCATGCCGATCAAGGCAACGCGCACGCTGCTTGGCGCAGCGCTCTCGGGCGAACTCGGCAAGGCGGACTTCCGCGTTGATCCGAATTTCGGCTTCGCGGTTCCCGTCGCGGTGCCGGGCGTCGAGACTGCCATCCTCGATCCGCGTTCCACGTGGCAGGATCCGATCGCCTATGACGCACAGGCCGGCAAGCTCGTGACGATGTTCATCGAGAACTTCGCCAAGTTCGAAGGCCACGTCGATGGCGGGGTGCGCGATGCGGCCCCGGGGTTTCGCGCCGCGGCTGAATGACGCGCCAAAACATTGATGATTCACGTGAAACTCGGCGGCGTTCGCCGGGTTTCTTTGTCTGTTCCCAAGCGCCGGCCGATGTGAGATAGAAATCGCATGGCCAGCGACCCGCTTTATATCAACGATCGAATCACCATCGCCGGATGGGAGTTGACGGAGCAGTTCGTCCTGGCGGGTGGCCCCGGCGGACAGAACGTCAACAAGGTCTCGACATCAGTCCAGCTGTTCTTCAACATTCCCAACTCACCCTCCCTGAATGAGCGCGTGAAGGTGAATGCCGTGAAGCTTGCTGGCAAGCGCCTGTCGAAAGAAGGTGTGCTGATGATCGAGGCAAGCCGCTTCCGAAGCCAGGATCGCAACCGCGAAGACGCGCGTGAGCGGCTGAAGGAGCTGATTCTCGAGGCGGCAAAACCGCCGCCGCCGCCCCGTAAGAAAACCAAGCCGACAAAAGGATCGATCGAACGCCGGCTGAAGGAGAAGTCGGGCCGCGCCGAGGTGAAGAAGATGCGTGGGCGCCCGCTCGGAGATTGATATGCTGAAGCTGCCGAACGGCGTCAGTCACCTTCCGGACTGCCTGGACCGACCGCGGCAGCAGGGATTGGTCGATATCATCCGGTCGATCGTGGCGGACGCACCGCTTTTCGTGCCCGTCATGCCCGGTACCGGCAAGCCGATGTCGGTGCGTATGACGAATTGTGGGCCGCTCGGCTGGGTCACGGACAAGGAGCGCGGCTATCGCTACCAGTCAACTCATCCCGTTACGGGCAAGCCCTGGCCGGATATGCCCACGGAGTTGCTGGAAATCTGGAACGACGTCTCCGGCTGCGACAAGCCTCCGCAGGCCTGCCTCATCAACTTCTATTCCGACGAGGCGCGCATGGGCCTGCATCAGGACAAGGACGAACAGGATCTCGCAGCACCGGTGGTGTCGATATCGCTCGGTAATAGCTGCCTCTTTCGCGTCGGTGGTCTAGCGCGCAACGACCGTACCCTTTCCTTCAAACTTTCAAGCGGCGATGTCGTGGTCTTGGGCGCGGAAGGGCGCCTTTGTTTCCACGGTGTCGACAAGGTCTATCCATCGACATCGACGCTGCTGAAAAACGGTGGCCGGATTAATCTCACACTTCGCCGGGTAACGCCTTAGAGTTTCCTCAGGGCCACCTGTTCGATCAGGTGATTGTTGCCCTTGCGCAGGATCAGGTCGGCGCGCGGACGCGTCGGCAGGATGTTTTCCCGCAGGTTCTTCAGGTTGATGTTTTCCCAGAGGCCTTCGGCGATCGTCAGCGCCTCCTTCTCGCTGATCGAAGCATAGCGATGGAAGAAGGAGTGGGGATCGCGAAACGCCGTTTCACGCAGCCGCATGAAGCGCGTCACGTACCAGTCGTGAATCCGGCTTTCGTCCGCATCGATGTAGATGGAAAAGTCGAAGAAGTCGGAGACCATGGGCACGATCTTGCCGCCGGCCGGCAGGTCGCGCGATTGCAGGACGTTGATGCCCTCGAAGATCAGGATGTCCGGCCGGTCGACGATCTTGTATTCGTTCGGAAGGACGTCATAGACCAGATGCGAATAGGATGGCGCTTTGACGTTCGGCTGTCCGGCCTTGATCGCGGCCAGGAAGCGCAAGATCGCGCCGGTATCATAGCTCTCGGGAAAGCCCTTGCGCTGCATCAGGTTTTCACGCTGCAGCACGGCGTTCGGGTGCAGGAAGCCGTCGGTGGTCACGAGATCCACCTTCGGGCTGGATGGCCAGCGCGTCAGCAGTTCCTTCAGGATACGGGCAGTTGTCGATTTGCCGACGGCCACCGAACCCGCGATGCCGATCACGAACGGCGTCTTCGCGACGTCAGAGAGACTGAGGAAGCGGTTGCGCTGCTCAAAAAGCAACTGCGACGATTCCACATGGGCAGAGAGAAGGCGCGAAAGCGACAGATAGATCCGCCGCACTTCATCAAGGTCGATCGGGTCGCCCATGGAGCGCAGCCGCTTGACCTCGTCCCCTTTCAGGGTCAGCGGCGTATCCGCACGGAAGCGCGCCCATTCCTCGGAGGAAAAGAAGTGGTAGGGCGAATAGGCATTCGCCTGAAAATGATCGAGCGTCTCGGGCGCTCCGATGAGCTGTCTAGCGATACTCATGAACTTTGCCGGCTCGCCTTTTCCTTCAGGCCGGATTGAGCGGTACGGCGCTCAAGCTCCGCCATGACAGTTTGCAACGGAATGCCCGCCACCTTCAATACGACCAATAGGTGATAGAGCAGGTCGGCGGCTTCATAGGTGAGGTTCTCGCGGTCATCGGCGATCGCCGCCATCACGGCCTCGATTGCCTCCTCGCCGAGTTTCTTGGCAGCTTTCGCCTGACCGGCGGAAACAAGCTTTGCCGTCCAGGATTCCTCCGGCGAGGCCTTGGATCGTGCATCGACAATCTTTTCCAGGTCGGCGAGGGTAAATTCACTCATGATTCCGCTTTCCACTCAGTCCAGACGCATGTCGATGCCGCAGGACGACATATAGCGCTTCGCTTCGCCGACGGAATAGGTGCCGAAGTGGAAGATCGATGCGGCCAGAACGGCGTTGGCATGTCCTTGCTTGACGCCCGCCACGAGATCGTCGAGGTCGCCGACGCCGCCCGAGGCGATAACCGGCACCCGAACCGAATCCGCAATGGCCCGCGTCAGCTCGAGATCGTAGCCGACCTTCGTTCCGTCGCGGTCCATCGAGGTAACAAGCAGTTCACCGGCCCCACGCTCGACCATTTTCCGAGCGAAATCCACGGCGTCGATGCCGGTCGCATTGCGGCCGCCATGCGTATAGATCTCCCAGGCGCTGACATCGCCTTGCGCCGGCGTAGTCCGTCGCTTTGCATCAATCGAAACGACGATGCACTGGTCGCCGAACTTATCCGCCGCTTCCGCAACGAAATCCGGATTGTTGACGGCGGCCGAATTGATCGAAACCTTGTCCGCGCCGCAAAGCAGCAGCTTGCGAATGTCAGCGATGGTGCGAACGCCGCCGCCGACGGTGACAGGCATGAAGCACTGCTCGGCGGTACGAGCCACGACGTCGAAGATCGTTTCGCGATTGTCCGAAGAAGCGGTGATGTCGAGGAAGCAGAGCTCGTCGGCGCCGGCAGCATCATAAGCCTTGGCGGCCTCGACCGGATCTCCGGCATCTACCAGATTGACGAAGTTGACACCCTTGACGACGCGGCCGTCCTTGACGTCGAGGCACGGAATGACACGGGCCTTCAGGGTCATTGAGCAAGCTCCTTTGCGCGTGCGGTCGAAATCAGCGCCAGCGCCTCGTTCGGATCGATACGTCCATCATACAGCGCGCGGCCGGAGATCGCACCTTCGAGCTTGCGTGCGTCGGGCTCGAGCATCCGCTTCACGTCCTCGATCGAAGCGAGGCCGCCGGACGCGATCACCGGGATCGATACGGCTTCGGCAAGTTCGAGCGTCGACGCCCAATTGATGCCGGCGAGGATGCCATCGCGATCGATGTCGGTATAAATGATCGCGGCAACGCCGGCACCTTCGAATTTCTTCGCCAGCTCGATGACGCCGAGCTCGGATGCTTCGGCCCAACCCTCAACGGCAACTTTGCCGCGCTTGGCATCGATGCCGACGGCAACGCGGCCGGGAAACTTCTTGCAGGCTTCGATCACCAGTGCCGGATCGCGAACGGCGATGGTGCCGAGAATGACGCGGGCGAGGCCACGCGACAGCCAGTTGTCGATATGGTCGAGCGTGCGGATGCC
Source organism: Rhizobium sp. BK538 (assembly GCF_014197575.1). Lineage (NCBI taxonomy): Bacteria > Pseudomonadati > Pseudomonadota > Alphaproteobacteria > Hyphomicrobiales > Rhizobiaceae > Rhizobium > Rhizobium sp. BK538. The sequence goes on along the minus strand of NZ_JACIFT010000016.1, from coordinate 15,709 downwards.
ACCGCCGAGCTGGACGGGGTTCTTCGTTGCCTTCAGGATCGCATCGACTGCCGCGCCATTGACGCTTTCACCGGCAAAAGCGCCATTCAAATCAACGACATGCAGCCACTCGAATCCCTGATCTTCAAACGCCTTCGCCTGGGCACCAGGGTCGGGATTATAGACGGTCGCTTGGTCCATATCGCCGAGTTTGAGGCGAACGCACTGACCGTCTTTGAGGTCGATTGCAGGAAATAGGATCATTCTGTCTGTCCTTGCAGTGTGCGAGCCTTAAGGCTTCCAGCGCAGGAAATTGGCAATCAGGGCGAGGCCGAGCTTCTGGCTCTTTTCGGGATGGAACTGGGCTCCCGCTAGGTTGTCGCGGCCGACGAAAGCAGTGATCGGTCCGCCGTAATCGGCCGTCGCAATTACGTCGCCGGGGTTCTTCGCCGCCAGATGATACGAATGCACAAAATAGGCATGCAGCCCATCCGGCCCGGTCGGAATGGTGTCGAACAGCGGGTGAGGGGATTTCAGATCCAGCGTATTCCAGCCGATTTGCGGAATCTTCAGATTGGCGTCCGCAGGCGTCATTTCAACGACGTCACCGGGAATCCAGTCGAAACCATCAGTGACAGTCTTCTCAAGACCGCGCGACGACATCAGCTGCATGCCGACACAAATGCCAAGAAACGGCCGGGCCTTCTTCTCGACCGCATCGATCAGTGCTTCCGACATACCGGAAACGGCATCGAGCCCGCGCCGGCAGTCGGCATAGGCGCCGACACCCGGCAGCACCACGCGATCGGCGGCCGCTACGGCCTCGGCCCTGTCGGTCAGATCGATCACAGCATCGATGCCAGCTTCCCGCGCGGCTCGTTCGAAGGCCTTTGTCGCCGAACGCAGATTGCCGGAACCGTAATCTATAATTGCGACGCGCATCAGCGTCCTCCATCAAAACCAAAGAGACCGAGCGAGGTGGCGTTGCCGTGTCGCGGGGCATGGGATGTGGGATCCCATTGCGGCGAGGGCGCCGCGCGGCTGTCGCCGGTGTCGGTCGGAACATTCGAAAAGTAGATCTCTTCCGCGGTCCGCAGCGAGTCGGCCGAAACCAGGTCGGCTTCGTTCCAGCCCTTCGCGACCAGATTGCGTACACGAAGGTTCTGGCCCTCGAGCGCGACCAGCAGACTGGTGCCGAAGGTGATGGCGACGCCGACTGGCCAGAGGTCTGCGCGGTCTGCCAGAGCACCGCCGAGGCTCTGCAGGAGAAATGCCGCGATGGCGTAAAGCCAGAGCCGGTGGAAGGCCAGCCATATCCAAGGGAAGAGAAACCCGAGCACGGTGAACCCGTCGCGGATGAAGCGCGTCTTCTCGTGGTTGGTGTCCGTTCCGCCGGGCGCGGTCAGCACCAGGTAGCTGGAAGTCATATCGTCAAGCTCCCTCGGGGGGCTCAGACGAGCGTGCCCTTCGTCGAGGGAACACGGCCCGCCTGCCTCGGATCTATCTCTGTCGCCGTACGCAGCGCGCGGGCAACGGCCTTGAAGCATGTCTCCGCAATATGGTGGTTGTTGGCACCATAATGGTTGAGAATATGCAAGGTGATGCCGGCGTTCTGGGCAAGCGCCTGGAAGAATTCGCGAACGAGCTCGGTGTCGAATGTGCCGATCTTCGGCGCGCTGAAGGCGACGTTCCAGACGAGGAAGGGACGACCGGAAAGGTCTACGGCTGCCTTCGTCATCGTCTCGTCCATGGCGAGATCGATCGATGCGTAGCGCGTGATACCGCGGCGCTCGCCGAGTGCCTTGGCAATCGCCTGGCCGATCGCGATGCCGGTGTCTTCGACCGTGTGATGATCGTCGATATGCAGATCACCCTCGGTCTCGATCTCCATGTCGATGAGCGAATGTCGTGACAATTGGTCGAGCATATGGTCGAAGAAGCCGACGCCAGTCGAAATCTTCGACTTTCCGGTGCCGTCGAGATTGACGGAAACGGAAACCGAAGTCTCGTTCGTCTTGCGGGACACGGTGCCCGTGCGGCTTGCTGCGGTCTCGGCCATATGGCTGCTCCATCGGGAAATACGGGCGTTCCTTATCAGGCAAGCCGCTAAATATCCAGAACCGCGGAGCCAGAAAACGACGCCATTTGCAATCGGCATTCACGCACTTACATAGGGCTCGACAGGGCCGGTGTTCGGCCCGACGTAGCGAGCCCGGGCAGACGGGCAAAGGTGTATTGATGACAACGATTATTACAGTCCGAAAGGGCGGCAAGGTCATCATGGCCGGCGACGGCCAGGTGAGCCTCGGCCAGACCGTGATGAAAGGCAATGCCCGCAAGGTGCGGCGCATTGGCAAGGGCGAAGTCATTGCCGGTTTCGCGGGCGCCACCGCGGACGCCTTCACGCTTCTCGAGCGGCTTGAAAAGAAGCTCGAGCAATATCCGGGCCAGCTGATGCGCGCGGCCGTCGAGCTCGCCAAGGATTGGCGCACGGACAAGTACCTCCGCAATCTCGAAGCCATGATGCTCGTCGCCGACAAGCAGGTGACGCTGGCGATCACGGGCAACGGTGACGTTCTTGAGCCGGAGCATGGTGCCATGGCGATCGGTTCGGGCGGCAATTTTGCGCTCGCTGCAGCTCGCGCCCTGATGGACACGGACAAATCAGCGGAAGAGGTGGCGCGTCGCGCCCTCGATATTGCCGCCGATATTTGCGTCTACACGAACCATAGTGTGGTGGTGGAAACCCTGGATGCTGAAAGCTGAGCACGCCCCGAATTACCGTTTCCGCGACATCAGCCATGAGGATTTTGGCCTCGTGGCAAAATGGCTGGCAGAGCCGCATGTTGCGAAATGGTGGGGCGCGCCCGAGACAGAGCTTGCGTCGATCGAAGAGGCGATGGAGAGCGTCGAGACAAGGCCGATGATCGTGGAAATGGATGGGCAGCCGATAGGCTACCTGCAAAGCTATGATCCTCATCTGGAAGACGGTCATCCCTATCAGGATCAGCCGAAGGGGACGCTGGGCGTCGATATTTCGATCGGAGTTCCCGAGCTGACGGGCAAGGGTCATGGCACGGCCATCATCCGCCAGTTGGCGGCTGAGCTCTTTGCGAGCGGCGCCAGGCGCATCGTGATCGATCCGGATCCCGAAAACCGTCAGGCGATCAGGGCCTACGAAAAAGCAGGCTTCCACTACGTCGATACAAGAACTTCCATTTACGGTCCGGCGCATTTCATGGCGTTGGACGCACCCGGAGTAACGGACACATGACCACTTTTTCCCCTCGCGAGATCGTTTCCGAGCTCGATCGCTATATTATCGGCCAGCATGAGGCCAAGCGCGCGGTGGCAATCGCGTTGCGCAATCGTTGGCGCCGCCATCAGCTCGATCCAGATCTGCGCGACGAAGTCATGCCCAAGAACATCCTGATGATCGGTCCGACTGGTGTCGGCAAGACGGAAATCTCCCGCCGTCTCGCCAAACTGGCGGGTGCGCCCTTCATCAAGGTCGAAGCGACTAAGTTCACCGAAGTCGGCTATGTCGGCCGCGACGTCGAGCAGATCATCCGCGACCTCGTCGAGGTCGGCATCGGGCTCGCCCGCGAGAAGAAGCGCAGCGAAGTTGAGGCCAAGGCGCATATGAGTGCGGAAGAGCGCGTTCTCGATGCGCTCGTCGGTGCCACGGCCTCGCCGGCGACGCGCGACAGCTTCCGCAAGAAGCTGCGCAGCGGCGAGCTTGACGACAAGGAGATCGATATCGAAATCGCCGATACCGCCACCGGTATGGGTGGCTTCGACATTCCCGGCATGCCTGGCGCCAACATTGGCGTGCTCAACCTTTCCGAAATGTTCGGTAGGGCGATGGGCGGCCGCACCAAGAAGGTCCGCACGACGGTCAAGGCGTCCTATACGGATCTGATCCGTGACGAGTCCGACAAGCTGATCGACAACGAAGTCATCCAGCGCGACGCGGTCCGTGCGGTCGAGAATGACGGCATCGTCTTCCTCGACGAGATCGACAAGATCGCTGCTCGCGACGGCGGGATGGGTGCTGGCGTTTCGCGAGAAGGCGTGCAGCGCGACCTTCTTCCGCTGGTCGAAGGTACGACGGTGTCGACGAAGTACGGCCCAGTGAAGACGGACCACGTCCTTTTCATCGCCTCCGGCGCATTCCATGTCTCCAAGCCGTCCGATCTGTTGCCGGAATTGCAAGGTCGTCTGCCGATCCGCGTCGAGCTGCGCGCGCTCACCAAGGAAGACTTCCGCCGTATCCTGACGGAAACCGAGGCGAGCCTTATCCGCCAGTACAAGGCGCTGATGGAGACCGAGGGCCTCAGCCTCGAGTTCACGGATAACGGCATCGATGCCTTGGCCGATGTCGCTGTCCACCTGAACTCCTCGGTCGAAAACATCGGCGCACGCCGCCTCCAGACCGTCATGGAACGTGTTTTGGATGAAATCTCCTTCAACGCTCCGGATCGCGGCGGCTCGACCGTGGTGATCGATGCCGACTATGTCCGCAAGCACGTCGGCGACCTAGCGCAGAACACGGATCTGTCCCGGTTCATCCTGTGATGAACAAGCATCGGGTCATGTCTTTACTGATGTGATGCGGCGATTTTGACAGCTTGAACTCTCGACAGCGGGCCTTTTACTTTTTAGTGAAGGGCCCGTTTAGTTGTGGGCGCCAGCATCATTCGGCCAAGATTGTGGTCCAGTCAGCGCGTTTCGCGACAATGCCATGAACCGATGGGAACGCTGATAGTGCGACGCCTTCTGACAAGCCTCCTGATTGCTGCTGCCGTGCTGACCACGGCGCCCGCTTTTGCCATGCAAGTGGTACCGCCAGGCAATCGTCATGCAGAGCAACCGGATGTTCCAGGCGCCTCGGTTCGCCGCACCAAAGGCACGAAGACCTCGTTCGATCGCAAATACGAGAAGGTCCGTGACCTTCTGGCGTCGGATCACGAGCTGACGGGCAAGATCAAGAAGATTTCGGCCGCTTACGGCATCGACCCAATCCACGTGATCGGCGCGATTGTTGGCGAGCACACCTATAATGTCGACGCCTATGACCGCTTGCAGTCTTATTATGTGAAGGCCGCATCCTACGCCGGCGAGAGCTTCCGCTTTGCCTATAATGGCGAGGACGTGGACGACTTCATCAAGCGACCGCAGTTCGCCGAATGCAACGGCAAGGGCGATTCCTACACGCTTTGGAGCTGCCGCGAGGATATCTGGGAGAGCGATTTCCGCGGCAAGACGGTCGACGGCAAGAGCTTCCCGGACAACCGCTTCAGCGCCGTTTTCTTCCAGCCCTTCTACGCCGGTCAGACCTTCGGGCTTGGCCAGATCAACCCGCTGACGGCCCTCATGCTCTCGGACCTCGTCTCCAAGGTGTCGGGCTATGGGAAGCTGAACGAGAAAGATGCCGGTTCCGTCTACAAGGCGATCATGGAGCCTGATGTCTCGCTCGCTTTCGTTGCCGCCTCCATCCGTCGGTCGATCGACGACTACAAGCAGATCGCCGACATGGATATCTCCAGAAATCCAGGCCTGACCGCCACGCTCTACAATGTCGGCAATTCGCGCCAGCGCGCGGCCGCTCTTGCCGCCAAGAACCACGCTTCGGGCGAAACGGTCTGGCCTGAAGAGAACTATTACGGCTGGTTGGTCAATGATAAACTGGACGAGTTGGAGCGCCTGCTCTAGCTTTTGCCTTGCCGGAAGAGCTTAAAAATCTTCCGCGAAAGGCTGAATTCTCATGGACATGCGTCCGGATCCATTTGAGCCACCAGCGCCGCTGCCGCGAACAGTGCCGCCGGGCCGTCTTGAGATCATCCGCACGATCCTGCGCAACCCACTGGAGCTCTGGGGTGAGCCTTCCTATACGCTCCCGTGGATCCAGACGCGGTTCTTTCGTGAAAGAACCCTGATCGTCAACGATCCCGGCCTGATCCGCCATGTTCTCGTCGACAATGCCGCGAACTACCGTATGTCGGACATTCGCCAGCTTATCCTGCGTCCCATCCTGCGCGACGGACTGCTGACGGCGGAAGGGGATGTTTGGAAGCGCTCGCGCAAGGCGGTTGCACCAGTTTTCACGCCGCGCCATGCAAGCGGCTTTGCCGGGCAGATGCTGCGTCAGTCCGAGGACTATGCGAGGAAATACGAGGCGGCCGGCAGCGAGGGCAAGGTCTTCGAGATCGCCGCCGACATGACGGAGCTGACCTTCGCCATTCTCGCCGATACGCTGTTTTCGGGTGAGATCGTCACTTCCTCCGACAGCTTTGCCGATGACGTCAACGCCCTCTTGCACCGAATGGGGCGCGTCGATCCGATGGACTTGCTGCGCGCGCCGTCCTGGGTTCCACGCGTGACCCGCATCGGTGGCCAGAAGGTGCTCGACAAGTTCCGCAACATTGTGCGCCAGACCATGGACGCCCGGCTCGCGCGCATGCGGGCCGATCGAACTGCCGCGCCGGACGACTTCCTGACCCTCCTCCTTGAGCAGGCCGAAAGCGGCGGACTGACAAATGACGAAATCGAAGACAATATTCTCACCTTCATCGGTGCCGGTCATGAGACCACGGCACGCGCGCTCGCCTGGACCCTTTACTGCGTGGCGAATACGCCGCATTTCCGCGACGCGATGGAGGAAGAGATCGATCGCGTGCTGGCGCAGGACGTTGAGCCGGTGAGGTGGCTCGATCTGATGCCTTACACCCGCGCGGCGTTCGAAGAAGCGCTGCGGCTCTATCCGCCGGCACCGTCGATCAATCGCGCCGCCATTGCTGCCGATCGCTGGACCGACGCGAAAGGTGAAACGGTCGAGATCGAGTCCGGCGTCACCGTCCTCATCATGCCGTGGACACTACATCGCCACGAACTCTATTGGGACAAGCCGCGCGCCTACATGCCGGAGCGGTTCCTACCCGAGAATCGCGGCAAGATCGGTCGTTTCCAGTTCCTGCCGTTCGGCGCCGGCCCGCGCGTCTGTATCGGTGCAACCTTTGCCCTGCAGGAAGCCGTCATCGCTCTGGCGGTGCTCATGCATCGTTTCCGCTTCGATCTAACGGAGCAGACGAAGCCCTGGCCGGTGCAAAAGCTGACAACGCAGCCGCAAAACGGCCTGCCGATGCTCGTCACGCTGCGGTCTTTGCCTAGATCGGCATAAATCTTTCGAACTATTGCATAATTGACTATGAATGAAAGCCGGGCAAAGTGGCAGCATGCGAAAAAACTGCGTGGGTGCTAGGAGACATTGAATGAGCCGCATCGATAAAAACGGTCTTGCTGTTGAAGCTGTCCTTTATGAGTTTCTGGTCAAGGAAGCGCTGCCCGGGCTGAAGATCGATACCGACAAGTTCTTTGCCGATTTCTCGACCATCGTTCACGATCTGGCGCCGCGCAATCGGGAGCTGCTCGCAAAGCGCGATGCGCTCCAGCTTCGTATCGATGATTGGTACCGCCAGCACGGCGCGCCGACCGATATGGAAGCCTATCAGGCCTTCCTCCGAGACATTGGCTATATCCTGCCGGAGGGTTCCGACTTTCAGGTGACGACCACGAACGTCGATTCGGAAATCGCCTCGATCGCCGGACCGCAGCTTGTTGTCCCCGTTATGAATGCGCGCTACGCGCTGAATGCCGCCAACGCCCGCTGGGGCTCGCTCTACGATGCGCTCTATGGGACGGATGCGATTCCCGAGACCGACGGTGCCGAGAAGGGCAAGGGCTACAATCCGAAGCGCGGTGGGAAGGTCATTGCCTGGGTTCGCGATTTCCTCGACACCGCCGCTCCGCTCGACGGCTGGAGCTGGAAGGATGTTGCGACGTTTGCTGTCCGGGAGGGTGCTCTGGCCGTCACCTCAACCGATGGTGAGCATCTTTCACTGACCGATGCGGCGCACTTTGCCGGCTATCAAGGTGATGCCGCGACGCCGACTCACATCCTGCTGAAGAACAACGGCATCCATATCGACATCGTCATTGATGCCTCAACAGTGATCGGCAAGAGCGATCCGGCGCATATTTCCGACGTCTGGCTGGAATCAGCGATCACGACGATCATGGACTGCGAAGATTCGGTGGCGGCGGTCGATGCCGAAGACAAGGTCGTCGTCTATCGCAATTGGCTCGGCCTCATGAAGGGTGACCTTCAGGAAGAGGTATCGAAGGGCGGCTCGAGTTTCATTCGCAAACTCAATCCCGATCTACAGTACAGCGATCCGGCCGGCACGCCTTTCGAAGTGCATCGCCGCTCGCTGATGCTGGTGCGTAACGTCGGCCATCTCATGACGAATCCGGCTATCCTTGATCGCGACGGTAATGAAGTGCCGGAGGGCATCCTGGACGCGATGGTCACCGGCACGATTGCGCTCTACGACGTCGGCCCGAACGGCCGCCGCAAGAATTCCCGCACCGGCTCGGTCTACGTCGTCAAGCCGAAGATGCATGGCCCCGAGGAAGTCGCCTTCGCCGCCGAGATCTTCTCGCGCGTCGAGGACGCCCTCGGCATGGCTCGCAATACGATCAAGATGGGCATCATGGACGAGGAGCGTCGGACGACCATCAATCTCAAGGAATGCATCCGTGCCGCCCGCGAACGTGTGGTCTTCATCAACACCGGTTTCCTGGATCGCACCGGGGATGAAATCCACACCTCAATGGAAGCCGGCCCGATGATCCGCAAAGGTGACATGAAGCGGGCCGCCTGGATCGCTGCCTACGAAAACTGGAACGTCGATATCGGCCTCGAATGCGGCCTCTCTGGCCATGCGCAGATCGGCAAGGGCATGTGGGCCATGCCGGATCTGATGGCGGCGATGCTGGAGCAGAAAATCGCGCACCCGAAGGCAGGCGCCAACACCGCCTGGGTTCCGTCCCCGACGGCCGCGACGCTGCACGCGACGCACTATCACCGCGTCAGTGTCGCCCGTGTCCAGCATGGTCTCAAGGATCGTGCGCGCGCCAAGCTCTCCGATATTCTTTCGGTCCCCGTCGCGGTCCGTCCAAATTGGACGCCGGAGGAAATCCAGCGCGAACTCGACAACAATGCCCAAGGCATATTGGGTTACGTTGTCCGCTGGGTCGATCAGGGCGTCGGCTGCTCCAAGGTGCCTGACATCAATAATGTCGGCCTCATGGAGGACCGTGCGACGCTGCGTATTTCCGCCCAGCATATGGCCAACTGGCTGCACCACAAGGTCACGACCGAAGCGCAGATCGTCGAGACGATGAAGCGCATGGCCGCCGTCGTCGACCAGCAGAATGCCTCCGATCCAGCCTACGCGCCGATGGCTGCCGATTTCGACGGTTCGATTGCCTTCCAGGCGGCACTTGACCTTGTTTTAAAGGGCAGGGCGCAGCCGAACGGCTATACTGAGCCAGTCCTGCATCGCCGCCGCCTCGAGCTGAAGGCCAAGCAGGCGGCCTGACGAGGATAAATCAATACAAAAGGCCGCCGAAACAATGTCCCGGCGGCCTTTTTAATACCCTATTTCAGCGACAGCCTACTGGATAACGATGACCTTCGAGGTCGTCTTGCCAGGGCGTACGCGGCTGTAGAGGTCGATGACGTCCTGGTTCATCAGGCGAATGCAGCCGGAGGAAGCAGCGGTGCCGATCGAAGCCCATTCCGGTGTGCCGTGCAGGCGGAAGAGGGTATCCTGACCCTTTTCGTTGAAGAGGTACATGGCGCGCGCGCCAAGCGGGTTGCTGAGGCCCGGGCCCATGCCCTCCTCGACATACTTCGCGACTTCGGGCTTGCGCTCGGCCATTTCCTTCGGCGGGTGCCAAGTCGGCCATTCCTGCTTCCAGGCGACGTAGGCCGTGCCTTCCCATGCAAAGCCCTGCTTGCCGACGCCGATGCCGTAACGCATCGCCTTGCCGCCGGGCAGAATGTAGTAGAGGAAGCGCTCGCGCGTGTTGACGATGATCGTGCCCGGGCGTTCGGTGGTTTCGTAAGAGACGATCTGCCGGCGGAACTGCGGCTTAACCTTCTGGATCGGGATCGCCGGAAGCGAATATCCCGCATCCGTCGTCAGGCCGTAAGCGTCGTCGAAGATCTGCGCGGTCTGGACGGTCGGCCCCGGGGCGCCCTCGTCTTCGACGGAGGCGCTCTCGGTAGTCGAGGAGCAACCGGCCAGAGCGAGCGTCGCCATCAGGCCGAATACAGAAAATGCATTGCGGATGCGCATGGATGTCTCTTAAGAAATAGACTGGGAGGAACGGCTTTTGAACCATCTTTGAATATGGTTTATTTTCGATTAACTTTGCCTTTGCAAGCTGTTGCAGTGCGGCAAAACCAATACGCAGCGGCAAATTAGAAGCGCATGGTTTTTTTGCAACAACGCGCGCGCCGGACCGATGGTTATCCATGACGATTTTGAGTGTTTACAATAACAATCCGTTAATAGACGGCCGGCAGTCGGACAGAGCTATGCTCGTGCGCCGCGGGACTCAGATTTTACTTCATGAGATGCGTCACGCCGTCTTGCCCGAACTGTCGCTTGCAAGCGGGCGACGGGCAGATCTGATCACCATTTCGGAGAAAGGCGAGATCTGGATCATCGAGATCAAGACCTCGATCGAGGATTTTCGTGTCGACCGCAAGTGGCCGGACTATCGCCTGCATTGTGATCGGCTGTTCTTCGCGACACACAAGGATGTTCCGCTCGATATCTTCCCTGACGATTGCGGCCTGTTTCTCTCTGACGGTTACGGCGCGCATATGATCCGCGAAGCGCCGGAGCATCGCCTTGCGCCCGCCACACGCAAATCGGTCACCCTGAATTTCTCTCGCGCAGCTGCCCGGCGCCTGCTGCTGGCCGAGTGGGCAAACGGCAAGCCTTTCGAAGTCGACGATATCTAGAGTTATTTGGGCGCGCGCTTGGCAAGAATCCGCTGCAGGGTGCGGCGATGCATGTTGAGCCGCCGCGCCGTCTCCGAGACATTGCGCTCACACATCTCATAAACCCGCTGGATATGCTCCCAGCGTACCCGGTCGGCTGACATTGGGTTTTCCGGCAGCTCCGCCTTCTCGCCGGCCCGCTGCGTCAACGCGGCATACACGTCGTCGGCATCGGCAGGCTTTGCCAGGTAGTCGACGGCGCCGAGCTTCACCGCCGTGACGGCTGTCGCAATATTGCCGTAGCCGGTCAAAACGATGATCCGCGTGTCGTCCCGACGCTGCCGGATCGCCTCGATCACATCCAGCCCATTGCCGTCGCCAAGTCGTAGGTCGACGACAGCGTATTTCGGCGGATGGATCTTTGACTTGGCAACACCCTCGGCGACCGACTCGGCTGTCTCGACCTTAAAGCCGCGCGTCTCCATCGCGCGTGCCAGGCGGCGCAGAAACGGCCCGTCATCATCGACAATCAGCAGGCTGGCGTCCGGACCTATATGATCCGCATCTGCAAGGGAGGATTCGTGGTCAAGCTCGTTCATATTCGTCAATCCCGGCAACCGCCTGCCTGATATAAGTCAAGTATCCCGCTTTTCATTATGCCGATAGCGTCATTTTGTCGAATTTGCATCGATCAGCATGCGCGGCCATTCGACACGGACACGCGCTCCGGCCGTCTCCGGCATGCGGTTCTCGAACACAAGCGACGCGCCGGATCGCTCCAGAAGCGTCTTGGCGATGAAGAGGCCAAGTCCCAGCCCGCCGGCGCGGTCTTCCCGCTGTCTCTTTGTGACATAGGGTTCGCCAATCCGGGTCAGAATATCGGAAGAGTAGCCCTCGCCGTCGTCCTCGACCGTGATGAGGACTTTTCTAGCATCATGCTCGACCGTCACTGTGACCTTGGCGCGGGCGTAGTCGACGGCGTTCTCGATCAAATTGCCGAGCCCATACATGATACCGGCATTGCGATCGGTTACGGGCTCGCCCTTGCGCGGGCTCTTCTCGATCAGTTCGAGTTTGATGCCGAATTCCCTGTGTGGTGCCACGATCTCTTCCATCATGGATGAAAGCGGCAGCCGCCGAAGATGTGCCTCGCCTTCCGCGGAAAGTGTCGCCAGGCGCCGCAGGATATCGCGACACCGCTCACTCTGGCTGCGCAAGAGCTGCACATCCTCGCGAAAGCGATCGTCGTCTTTCAACTCTCGCTCCATCTCCTTGGCGACGACGCTGATAGTGGCGAGCGGCGTGCCAAGCTCGTGTGCTGCAGCGGCGGCAAGGCCGTCCAGCTGTGAAAGGTGTTTCTCCCGCTGCAGCACAAGTTCGGTTGCAGCCAAGGCGTCGGCCAGCTGGCTCGCCTCCATCGAGACGCGGTAGGCGTAGAAGGCGGCGAAGGCCATGGTCGATGCGATCGAGCACCAGACGCCGAACTGCATCACGGTATGGACATTGATCTCGACTCCGTCGAACCACGGCAAGGGAAAGGGCGAGAAGGCGAGGATGGTAATGCAGACCATCGCAACGAGAATGAGCACCGTGCTGAAGCGGATCGGCTGCGATGCGAAGGAAATGATGACAGGAACACAGACGAGGGCGGCGAAGGGATTGGCAAGGCCACCAGTGATGAAGAGCAGCGCGCAAAGCTGCAGAAGGTCGAAGCCGAGCAGCGCGAAGGCCGCGCCCGGGTAGAGCCGATGCGTCGGCGGATAGCGGATCATCAGGTAGAAATTGACCGCTGCCAGTGCTGCGATCAGCACCGCGCATGCGATAAGCGGAAGCGGAAACTTCAGCCAGAAGGCAACGATGAACACTGTCACGGCCTGGCCACCGACGGCAAGCCACCTCAATCGCACCAGTGTCTGCAGTCTCAGGCGTCTGCTGCTGTGCCTATCCTCTTCCGGCGAACTCTCGACATTATCGACCATGTGGCATCCCTTGCTTGCTAGGGCTCATGTACCACGCGGTTTCACCCTTGTCGTCGGCATGGCGTCCTCCGGCCGCTCAGGCCAGGGGTGCTTGGGATAGCGGCCGCGCATCTCGGTGCGCACGTCCTTCCACGAGCCGGCCCAGAAGCCGGGCAGATCGCGGGTTGTCTGGATCGGCCTGTGCGCCGGCGATGTCAGCTCAAGGAGCAGCGGCAGCCGTCCGCCGCCAATCGCCGGATGCTGCTTGAGGCCGAAGAGTTCCTGCACACGAATGGTCAGGGTCGGTTCTTCGCCGTCATATTGGATCGGATGCCGCTGGCCCGTTGGCGCTTCGAAATGCGTCGGCGCGAGGTTGGAAAGATCCCGCTGCAGTTCGCGCGGTATCAGCGCCATCAACCCAGTCGAAAGGCCCGATGGGGAAATGTCGGAAATCCCTCGAGCATCCATCTGATAGGGAACGAACCACTCGTCGAGCCGCGCAAGCAATGCTTCGTCGCTGAGATCAGGCCACGGATCACCGATGCTGCGGTGAAGAAAGCCGATGCGTTCGCGAAGCTGCATGGCCTCTTTGGAAAAGGGAAGCTGTTCCAACCCCAGCTCGCGCACGCCTTCTGCCAGCGCACGGCTGATGGCTTCGCCGGTAGGGCGGGGCAGCGGCGTCTCGTCGAAGACGATCGCGCCGAGCCGTGTCGCCCGTCTGGCTCTGACCTGCCGGCTTTGCCGGTCGAAGAAGGTCTGGTCATCGATCGAAATGGCATCGGGCAACTCTTCCTCGATGTCAGCGCGCAAAACCTCTGCTGCCGCCAAAATGCGCCCCTGCGCCGCGCGGCCTGTCAGGTCGGCGATGACGAGCATCTGGCTGCCGGCAAGTCGTTCGGTCTCCGGCAGTTCCGCGCCGCGTCCGTTCGCCATCAGGAACCGGCCTCTGCCACCGCGCTGCAGCGCGATGCGGTCAGGAAAGGCGTGCAGCAGCAGCCTTCCCGTCTGGCTGGGATCCGTTGCCTTGGCGACATCGAGACCCTTGGCCAGTCGAGCCGCCAATTGGCGCGCGCCTTCGGCGCGATCGCCGCGCTCCGACCGGAAGCGTCGCATCCGCTCTTCGAGGTCTATACTAGGGCCGCCGAGGCCTTGTTCGGTCAGCAGCACGGCAAGCGCCGCCGCATCCCTCGCATGCCCGATCTCGCCGGCAGAGATCACCATAGCGGCCAGACGCGGTGGCAACGCAAGGTCGCGCATCATCTTTCCGCGCGCAGTCAGTCCTCCGTCCTCGCCGAGTGCGCCGAGCTGTCGCAACAGCACGCGCGCTTCCGAAAGCGTCGTCTCCGGCGGCTGGTCGACAAAGGACAGCGACCGGGTATCCTGCACGCCCCAGTGGGCAAGGTCGAGAACCAAGCCGGAGAGATCGCTGGAGAGAATCTGCGGTGGCGTGAATGCCGGCAATGCGGCCGTCTGCCCCTGATGCCACAGACGGACAGCGATACCGGGCTCGGTACGCCCCGCACGCCCGGCGCGTTGGTCGGCTGAGGCGCGTGAAACGCGGACCGTTTCCAGCCGCGTGATACCGGTAGATGCCTCGAACACAGGAAGCCGCTGCAGGCCGCTATCGATCACGATCCGCACGCCGTCGATGGTGATCGACGTCTCGGCGATCGACGTGGCGAGCACGACCTTGCGCGTCCCGGGCTCGGCCGGTCGGATTGCCGCATCCTGTTCTTTCAGTGTCAGGTTGCCGTAGAGTGGTGCGATCAGTGTCTGCATCCCGAAGCGTCCTTCTAGCCGCGCGGCCGTCCGGGCGATCTCCGCCTGGCCGGGCAGAAAGGCGAGGATTGATCCGCTCTCGCTGGCGTGGGCGTCAATGATCGCGCGTGCCATTGCATCTTCTATGCGTTCGCCGCCCGGACGATCCTGATGGCGGATGTCGATCGGATAGCTTCGTCCCATGCTTTCGATCAGAGGCGGTTGATCGAGAAGCGCTGCGATGCGGGCAACATCAAGGGTTGCCGACATCACGAGCACGCGCAGGTCATCGCGTAAGGCGGATTGCACGTCGAGCGCCAGCGCCAGGCCGAAGTCGGCGTCCAGGGAGCGCTCGTGGAACTCGTCGAAAATGACGGTCGAGACGCCAACGAGCTCAGGATCGTCGAGGATCATGCGGGCGAACACGCCCTCGGTGACAACCTCTATCCGAGTTCTGGCGGATATTCTGGTGTCGAGGCGCATGCGATAGCCGACCGTCTCCCCGACGGTCTCGCCGAGCAGCGATGCCATGCGGCTTGCTGCTGCGCGTGCTGCGAGGCGCCGCGGCTCCAGGAGCACGATCTTCCCGTCGCCGCGCCATTCCTGGTTTAACAGGTAGAGCGGTACGAGTGTCGTCTTGCCGGCACCCGGTGGTGCCGAAAGCACTGCGCGGCCCCGCGTGCCGAGTGCTGCTCCAATGGCGGGAAGAACATGCGAAACCGGAAGGTCCGGCAGGGAGGTCGTGCGGTTCACGTGCGCGTCGTTGTCTCATAGGTGGGATGGTACAGTTGCTCATCGTCCAGGATAAGCATCTCGTCAGCCCTAGGGATATCTGAACGTGAAACTACCGGCACAGCCCCGTTACGTGCAAGTCATGCGGCCTTCTGGGCGCAGCGAGCTCAAGAATAGCGCAACTATACAGCCAGAGATAGAACCTCGAGCCCGTCGACACAGGCAGGAGTCGCTGCCATTGGTCGTGAAGCCAACCAAAAACACTCTTTCAGAAAATCCGTCAATCGAATCAATCTGTTACAAAAATGTCAAAAAACTTTGTTGGGTGGTGTTGACTTAGAAAAGGGGCAGGGTCTATAAGCCCGATCACTGACGAGGGCGGCGGCGCTGCTGGCGACGAAGTCCTTCGCTCTGAAGTTTCTTT
>NZ_JACIFT010000015.1:0-182731 GCF_014197575.1 Rhizobium sp. BK538 | reverse complement strand
CGCGTAGCGATCGCAAGAGCACTTGCCGCCAGGCCCGAACTCATCCTTTGCGACGAGCCGACCTCGGCGCTCGATCCTCTGGTGGCCGAGGGCATCCTCAAGCTGCTCTTGCGCCTGCAGGAAGAAGAGCAGCTCTCCTATGTCTTCATCACCCACGACATCGCGATCGTCCGGGCGATCGCCGACAGCGTGGCGGTGATGCATCGCGGCAAGCTGGTGCGGTTCGGCCCGAAATCGACGGCGCTGTCGCCGCCCTTTGACGACTACACGGATCTGCTCTTGAAATCCGTGCCGGAAATGGAGATCGGCTGGCTGGAACATGTGCTTGCCACGCGACGCATGAAAAGCGCCGGCCATTGACTTGCCGGGGCGAAAGCCTCTCTCATGGAATGTGCATCAAGGGAATGAGCATGACGTCGCGCGGCTTCACCACCATCGAGAATGAATGGATTGTCCTGAAGGATGGAACGCGGCTTGCCGCGCGGATCTGGATGCCAGACGGTGCAGAGGAAAATCCCGTTCCCGCGGCCTTCGAATTCCTGCCCTATCGCAAGCGGGACGGGACCAGTCTCAGGGACGAGTCGACCTATCCGGTGTTTGCCGCGGCAGGCATTGCTGGCGTGCGCGTCGATATCCGCGGATCTGGAGAATCCGATGGCGTCATCGATGGCGAATATACGACGATGGAGCTTGGCAATGCCTGTGAGCTGATCGCCTGGATCGCCCAACAGCCATGGTCGAACGGCTCAGTTGGCATGATGGGCATCTCCTGGGGCGGCTTCAACAGCCTGCAGGTCGCAGCGTTGCGCCCACCCGCGCTCAAGGCCATCATATCGATCGCCTCGACCGTCGACCGCTATAACGACGACATCCACTACAAGAACGGCTGCCACCTCTCCGCACAGCTTTCATGGGCCGCGACCATGCTCGGCTATCAATCGCGCCCACCCGACCCCGCGCTTGTCGGCGAGCGCTGGAAGGAGATGTGGCTGGAACGCCTGGCTGGCGAACCCTTCCTGATGGAGGAGTGGCTGGCACACCAGCGGCGCGACGATTTCTGGCGTCACGGCTCGATTTGCGAGGATTTTTCGAGCGTGCAGATCCCCACACTCGTCATCGCCGGCTGGGCCGACGGCTACCGCAATACGCCTTTGATGGCGGTCGAGGGCCTGGGGAGCAAGGCGAAGGCGCTGATCGGCCCCTGGGTCCACAAATATCCGCACTTCGCCTGGCCGAAGCCCCGCGCCGATTTCCATGGCGAAGCGATCGCCTGGTGGAACAAATGGCTGCGCGGCGAGGACAATGGGATCGACGGATTACCGCAGGCACGCGCCTATATTCTCGATGCCGTGCGCCCTGCCGCGCGGCGCGACGCCGATCCAGGCTTCTGGATCGCCAAGGACGCCTGGTCGCCACCGCAGATGGAATGCTTCTATGTCGAGCAATTCGGCCGTTTGACGCAGGGCATGCCGATCCCGCACGCGCCCGATCATATGGTCTATCTGCGCTCTCCGCTCGATACCGGGACGGCATCCGGTGAATTTTTCACGCTGAAGCCAGACGCCGAAATGGCCATCGACCAGCGTGCGGACGATGCCGGCTCGCTGGTCTTCGAGACAATACCGCTTGCCGGGGATTGCGATTATCTCGGCCGGCCCGTGCTTACGCTTGCGCTGCGCCCCCACGCGACAGGTGGCAATCTCTGTGCCCGGCTCATCGACGTCCATCCGGATGGCACGGCAACGCGCGTCGCCTTTGGCGTCGTCAATCTCACCCACCGCGATGGCAATGCCGATCCCAAGCCGCTGGTTCCAGGCGAGAAGGTGTCGGTCCGGCTCGTGCTTGATGCCTGCGGTTATCGCTTCCGCAAGGGCCATCGTATCCGTCTTTCGCTTTCCAGCGCATATTGGCCGATGATCCTGCCACCGCCAGAAGACGAAGGGGTCGAGATCGATCTCGCATCGCTCGGCCTGGCACTGCCATTGCTCGGTGAATTCAGGAGGATCGAAATCGAGGAACCGGCCAATCCCGATCCGCTGCCGAAATATATCGAACATAAAGCCGCAGCAACAAAGCGGCAGGTCATCCGCAACCTTTCGGCTAACCGGACAGAGTATCACATCCATGAGGACACCGGACTTTACGAGCATCCGCAGACCGGCCTGGCCACGCGGCAACTGCGGGAAGAAGTCTGGTCAATTGCGCCGGATGATCCGCTGTCGATGACCGGCACGTCGACCTGGACCTGCGACATGCGCCGCCCCGGTTGGGTCGTGCGGACGGTCGCGACCGCACGGATTGCATGCACCGGGACCGATTGGATCGTCAGCGCCGTTGTCACCGCGTTTGAGGGCGACGTGCAGATATTCGAAAAGATCTTTCCCGAAACGCGGATCGCCCGCGACCTGATGTGATCGTCAGGCCGTCGCAAAACGCCTGATGGCGTCGCACACGGCATAGAAGCCGTCGCGCGCGCCATCGCTCATGTGGCGGGCACGCAGCCAGGCGTGCACCATCTGCGGCTCTTCTCGGAACCACACCTCGATGTCTTCGGCGGCGAGCCGGGCGGCATATTGCCGGCCGTCGTCTCGAAGCGGATCGAAGTGCGCGACCGTGATGAAGGCCGGTGGCAGTCCGGCAAGCGAAGATGCCTGCAACGGCGCGGCGATCTCATTGCCTGCCGGCGCCTGCAGGATATCGCGGTAGTAGGCGACATCCGCTGTCGTCAGGCCGGGCGCCGCGGCCATTTCGACATAGGAGCCCGCGGTGAGGTCTCCGCCAAGCGCCGGATAGATCAGGACCTGGCCGACGACGCCCGGCAGACCCTCATCGCGTGCACGCAAAGCAAGGCCAGCCGCAAGATTTCCGCCGGCGCTGTCGCCGATCAGCACGACGCTGTTGTTGGCGCAAAGCAGATGCTTCAGCACGGCAAACGCGTCATCTGTCTGTGCCGGCCAGCGATATTCAGGGGCCAGCCGGTAATCGACGGAAACCAGTTCCGCACCGGCAAAATCGGCGATCTCGGCGCAGATGGCATGGTGGCTCTCGAGTGAGCCGACAACAAAGCCACCGCCGTGAAGATAGAGCAGAATGGTTCGCGTGGCGATTTCCCGCGGACGGTAGCGCCGGATCGGTATGCGCTGGAGCATGCCGTCCGAAAAGATCATCTCGGCGGGCAGCGGGCGGTCGAAGCGTACGCAAAGGGCGTTGTACCAGCGCCGCTGCTGTTCGATTGATGCTCTAACGGCGTCTGGCGGATAAAAGGCATCGCAAATCGCGAGAAACTGCAGCATGCCCTTTTCGGTGGGGCCAGGCGATTGAATGGACATGCGGGTCCTTTCGCGATTTGGGACACTGCAGATCATGTCCCCAGTCGACTCTGCCCTGATCATGCACCCTTCTGACGGGAACGATCTGTCTGGTCGCGACCTATTGATGTCGCGGCACTTCCTAATTTCGAACCTGCATTCAGGGGCCAGGTGCTAGGCGAAGGGTCTTAGCGGGGGCATTCTGGAGATATTTCCAGGAAAGGCGGCGGGGCATGCACGATCCTGACGACCATAGGCACCGGTAGGCCAACCTTGCCTTCCGACACGTCCTCACGCTCGGGAACGTCGTTGACGTGACAGGGTCCAAGCGTCTGGGCGGCGGTGACGATGCCGTTCGGGCGGCTGCGGAATACGGGCTCCGGCAGTTTAGCCAGATCCACTGCCCGGGTGCCGCCACACCGCGACACGCGTCATTCCCTGTATTGGCGCTCAATGGCGCAACCTCCCACCAGACATCCGTCGCTGCCGTCCCCTCGGGACACCGGTCCGCAACAGGTGCTCACGGCACAGGGGGCTTTGGGTCGCTCCTAACGGGAAGGCCCGGTCGCACCAGCCTACAACACCGGTACCTCAACAGGAAAATGGTACAGGGGCCTGATTGCATAGAGGTTGTAGATTTACGCAGGCTGGACTTTCTAACACGCCAAACGGCCAAAGAGACGCATCAAATCGGATTATCTCGAAGAGTGAGGTCGCCGTTATAGGCTGACTGCTGCGGCTGAGTGGAAAGCCATAGCCGGGACTGCGTGAAATCAACCTCGAACCAATCCTTCGCAACAAACGTAGTCAACGTAACGGGCCCGCCGGGCTTCGATTGATCCCGAGATGATGTCCGGATGGCCGGAAACGGTGAGATCGCAATGTTATGAATCTCTTGGCCGAATGGACTAACGCTCAGTGCCAAATTACGCCGTACAACAACATGGCTGTGACGAATGCCAAGCCGACCAACAGTGATCCCTCAACAGCGAAATTGCCGTAATGAAATCGGCGAACTCCGCCCATGAAGTTTTCGATATGGCGGCGGGTTGTGATGGAAGACATTTGCGCGTCCTCCTTTACTTGTTGGGGCCGAGGGGATGGAACCCTAGGCAGTAGCGCCCTTGGCATTAGCTGCTGCTACAAACACTATGCGCGTTAGCGGAATGGTTGGCAAACGTCATTTGCGTCCGATCGCCAGCTGGGCGGCCTGCCCTGGAAAATCGATGAGGCGTGGACTACCCGTGACGTGGCCAAACATCATGGCGCCGTTGTGTCCGCCGCACTGATGACGCGGGTCCTCTTAGCTGTCGGACACCGGAATAGATCGGCGCGTCCCCCCACGCTTGGTAAGACGTATTGCGACAACCTTTAGAACGGCTAAGCGGCCCTCGATCTCGCCCATTGACGGAATCGCAAGGTTTGCACCGTTCCCGTAACCGTCGCGCTTGGCATTGTACATCACGCAATCCTCATGACACCGACTGATCCTGTCGGTCGGCAGGTGTCTGCTGCACGTGGACGGGTCTTAGGCTGAAATTCGATCCAGAGTGATCGTAGGCCGTTAGGCAAGTGAGCGGCTGCGATTACATTAGACATCGCAGGTTTGGAAGTTGTCGTTTCGGCTGACCTCAATGCTTAACGGGTGCAGGTGTTCGCTCGAAATGCTCTCGAACCATGCAAGCAATGCCTCCCGTGATGAAGTCTTGGAAGAGACATCCAGTGCCGGTGGGCATAGATCCGAGCCAACGACTCCGGTCCCGCTGATCCGCATCAACGTGAATCGCTGCTGCAAGGGGCCAATTGTGTCCCAGTTCAGCCCAAAAATCCAGAAAACCATCCCGCCAACAGCGCTAAGGCTGCTACCATAAGAATCACTATCCATACGCCGCGACTGCGCTTCGGCGGTCTCCCAGAATAGCGATCAGGGTCGGCCATCGTACTCGTCTCCAAAATACGCCCTTCGCTGCGCGCCGCCTTCCGCGCGGCAGCCTTAGGGTTCCAAGCTGAACGCGGCGTTGAATTATCGCCGATCGGCGTCCTTGAAGGCAACCTTTCTGTCATGACGATCCCGTGCCAGTTCAAGCTCCTTCATCGTGGGGACCTTTTCGAATAATGAGGTCTTGCTTTCCACCTCGAAACCACCAAGCTCTTCGGTCGGCAATTGAACCTCCGCAACGACATTCCCTGGTGTGTCGCCGTGTCGGCTGCACAGCGTGGCGCGAGCGTCTGAAGCCTGAACGATCAATTCCTCAGCCGATGGGCTAGCTATCGGGCGGCTTTCGTTAGCGCTACCATTCCTTGTTCTGCCGAAGGAGGCAGGTTTGGTGATTTTATCCTTGAGCATCGGTCATCCGTCGATCTGTGTTTGACTGATCGCTACCGGATAGTTTTGCGCTCAGGGCATGGCTCCCTCCATTCAGGCTCCGCGATCCTTCCAAGGCCATGAATTTAGCCCGCGCTTCCAAGCGCAATCTGGCATGCCTGCGCAAGGTCTGCATTTGGCTCGCTGCTGCCAAGCGGCGTTGCCCAGCCTGCCTTCTTGATAACGTCGCTACGCCCGTATGTACCGGCTGCCTTGAGTGCGGCCATGATCTCTGCCGAAGCCGGATCCGTTTTGGCCCTCTCGAGGCAATAGGGCGTGAGCGCAGCCGCGATGGCCGAGGTTCGCTCGATCCCGGCTGCTTTTTGAGCACTGCCGTTGGTCATCCACCCGCCCCATGTGAAGCCGACGATCGCAAGCGCGGCCGCGCCGCATACTGCTCCCCATAGGCCGGGGCGAAGCCAGGTCATATCTTGCATGTCCATATCCAATCTGAGTGAAAGCACGCAATATTGCGCAAAAGGATAATAGCACAATAAACAAAGTGCGGATTGTATATTATTTATTATTTTACTCTATTTGAATCCATTCATATTATTTTTGGTTATTTGCCATATATTCTAAATTTATATTTTCTTTTTCCATTCCATTCTCGTCATCACTTAATTTGAACGTAGTGTGAGCTAGTCGTCGGTTGGCCCATAAGGCTGCGGTGCATCCAAAATAGCCTTCAGGGTGCAGTCCCGACGAAACTGGGTTTTGGCCCAATGGGTCGCGGAGCTTGTCGGCGCTCGATGTCCAAGCCTATGTTGCAGAGATCATCGAGGTTCGGACGACAGCAGCGGGCGATGAGGGCGTTATAGCAAAGATCCTCGCAGACGTTCGAGCAGCGGATCGGGTCCTGGGCGAGAAGGAGTTTCGAGCCTACATGGCGACGCTGACGACCAATGAAGCAGACGCCGAAGCGCCCCGTCCTTGAACGCCGCTTCGATAGAGTGTGAGCGAAATCGCTCACGGTCGACTTTCGAGCCGGGTTGTGTGTTTCATCTGCCAGCACATTGGTCAAAGTATCGGGAACGCCAGTTTCCGTATGCGGCCTTCATCGCGCATCGCATTACGACGTACGCTACGCATGTCCAGCTGTTCGAAGCCGAGCGCGGCGTTCGCCAGCGCCGACATGCGCCACGCCAGGCGCACGATACCTGCACGAGCGCCTATCATGCGGTCTGGCGCCTACCACCATGGAGGCAGCCTCTTCCATGCTGAGGTTCTTGGGCTTCAGCGCCACTCCGCTTCATTGATGGCCACGAGATATAAGGTTGTATGCGTCAAGTTCTGCAAAATTGGGCGGTCATGCGGCTGGTCATGCGGCTTGACGCACACAACCCATGCCCATTCGATTGAGCGATGCGGTGATATGTTCATCGGACCAGCGGGCCGGCCATGCTGCCTTACAAGATCGCTCCCTCCCATCGGCTTTATGACTTGCCCCGCCGCGCTCCGCCCGGCAGGGTCTATTCTTTATCACCGCAGGATGCCGAAGCAGGTCAAAGAAAAGGCGGCAGAGTTGTTGCAGCGGTCACCATGCGCCGTGGCTTTGGCGGGCCCCTCGTCGACGCCTGGCGGCCGTAGTGTTGCGTCGGCTCTAAACGATTTCATCAAGAACATAGCCATCCTGATCAACGGATGACCAGAACCCAGCGCTTCTTCCTGGAAAATCGTCACGATCACCTCATCCCACACGTGGCTGCGGCTCGGCGGGTTCCGCCGCAAACAGCCGGCATATCTTAAGCGAAACTTCTTCATTAGCAGCCAACCGCTTCGACCGCGTTGGTCAGCTGAAGTTGGGATCACGCATGAATAGCCCTAGGCTTGCTGCGCCGGTCGGAATGACTATTTTCCATCCGTATTTCCCGATTGTTTTGTGGCTGCCTTTAGCACTCCTTCGTGCAAATCCGCCTCATCGGCAAGAATGGCGCCGGCCTCGTCCAGCAAAACGTCTCTTGCCTTCTTGCGGGCATTTTCAATGGCAATGTCAGCGCTTAGGCTGCGCTCGTTTGCCTGCAGACCATCATCTTCACCGGTATCTTCGCCATCGCTTGATTGCGCTCGAGACTTGAGACGATTTTCTCGAGCGGTCAATTCTCTGCGACGTTCGGCTTCGTTGAGAGAGACAATCCCTTTCTCACGCTGCGCCTTCAGATCAGCAATGTCTTGTAACAGGCGTTGGAAGTCCGGATCGCTCTTAACCCGGGCATCATGGCGACGTTGCAGTGTCGGCAGCAAGGTCGTTACAGTGTCGTCGGGCGCGTAGGTCGCGGGCGTGATCTGCGCCCACGGCAAGGCATTGTCATAGCTGGTCTCGCCAAAACGTGTCGGATCCGAAAGTCCCGGCAAGCTGATATCAGGCGTCACACCGCGCAGCTGCGTCGTACCGCCATTGATCCGGAAAAACTGGGCAATCGTCACTTTCAGTTCACCGAATTCGGGCTTGTTGTTATGAACCATCTGGTCAAGATTAACGACAGTTTGAACGGTACCCTTGCCGAAACTGGGTTCGCCGACAATCACGCCTCGACCGTAATCCTGGATTGCCGCAGCAAAAATCTCTGACGCCGAGGCCGACCCGCGATTGATCAGGACACCAACGGGACCAGTCCAGACAGGCGCTGGAAGATCAGCGCTTCTTACCGTGACCTTACCGTCGCTACCGCGTTGCTGGACGACCGGGCCATGGCCGATGAACAGGCCGGTCAAATCGATCGCCTCGTCCAATGAACCGCCGCCATTGTTGCGCAGGTCAATGAGAACACTGTCGACCTTTTCTTGCTTCAGCTCGCCGAGAAGCTTGGCGACATCGCGGCTTGCGCTTCTGTAGTCCTTGTCTCCTTTGTGCCGGGCTTCGAAATCCTCATAGAATGCTGGCAGAGTAATCAGCCCGATTTTACGTGTCGCATCGCCCACTTTCACGGGCAGCACGGCCTTGCTGGCCGCCTGTTTTTCGAGGCTGATTTTATCGCGCACCAGGCTGACAACACGATGGGTGCCATCTGCTCCGGCATCGGCCGGCAGGATGTCCAAGCGCACGACAGAGCCTTTTTTCCCTCGTATCAATTGCACGACTTCATCAAGGCGCGTGCCCACCACTTCTTTGATCGCCCCATCCTTGCCCTGCCCAACGCCGGTAATGCGATCTCCGACCGAGAGCTTCCCGGACAACTGCGCCGGCCCGCCAGGCACGAGCTCGCGGATCGTCGTGTAGTCGTCGCGTTCCTGCAGGACCGCACCGATACCAAAGAGCGAAAGCTTCATCGCGATATTGAAATCGGCCGAAGCGTTCGCGCCAAAATAGTCCGTGTGCGGATCGATCGAGTTTGAATAGGCATCCATGAACGACTGGAAAACGTCGTCGCTTTTGTACTTATAAACGCGCTCGAGGGCGTTCGCGTAGCGTTTGTCGAGCGTTTCGCGAATAGCCGCGTCGGTTTTGCCGCCCAGTTTCAACCGCAACCAATCGCTTTTGACGCGCTTGCGCCACAGGTCATTGCTCGCCGCTTCCGACTGCGGCCAAGGAGCTTTGTCGCGCAGCACGGAATACGTTTCCTGCGCCTCGAAATCGAAGTCCTGCTTAAGCAAGTTGCGCGCGTAGTTCATGCGGTCGACAACGCGCTGTTCATACACGTTGAAGATCGCAAACGGGATCTTCAAGTCCTCCCGATCAATCCCATCGTCGATCTCGCTGCGCTCCGTCATGAACCTGTCGATGTCCGCTTGCAGGAAGAGCACGCGGTCGGGATCGAGTGATTTAATGAACCGATCCATGATCCTCGCCGACAAAGCGTCGTCGAGTGGAACAGGCTTGTAGCTGAAACGCGTGAGAAATTGTGCACTCACCTGAGCGGCTTGTGCCTGCTGCTTTAGCGGCGCCAAAACAGGCGGTGATGCGACTTCGGCATTTGCGGACTGTACGAGTGCAACAAATGCACAAAGGAAGACGTATGATATGCGCATTCAGCGTTGATCCAATTCTTAAGGCCGAGTGTCGGTGTCCTTTTAGGTGAAGCAATTGTGGTTTTTTGGCAACCGGGTGGATCATACGCGAAAATTCGCATGGCCGAAAAATCCGTTTGAGCGACAGACGGGGAGCACCCAAAAGAAGCCGCCACCGCGGCCGCCGAGCCGTTGCCGAACGTCCTCGGGCGAACGGCCTCCGGAAACCGTCACCTGAATGCATAGGTTGGAGCCGTTCATGCGCGAGAAAGTGTCGGACATGACACCAAGTTAGCTACCTCCTCGGTAAAACACCGTGCCGCCGTGATGCAGCACGCCGTCGATGAACTCGCCGTCGGCGGGAAAGCCGGTATCGTCCCAATAGTCGATATGATTGCCGGGATGACGTTGCGTCCCTGAAAGGCGCTGGTGCGGCTGCCCCTTGGCTCGTCATCGTCGGCATGGATGAAAGCTTCCGGCCGTCAGTTGTGTGTGGTGAACTCGCGCCCTTGCTTGAGGTATTCTGCCGGCGCTTGTCTGGCTTTATCTCCACTGTCCGGGCCGGCGCAATATGACAACGAAGCGACGCGCGCTGATGGACCGCCTGCGACGCCCGTCGGCACCGGTATAAGGCGATGTCTTTTCAGCAACCAAGCGGCAAGCTCATCGTTTACAAGTGCGTGCGGGTTATCCACAAGGCGGTAAGTCGAAGGGGTGTAACCGGCCCCATTTAAGGCACGGAATGGATAAGACCCAAGAGAATGGCTATCTTGTCGCGGGCTGAACCAGACTTGACCGCGTGCCATGCCTGACGCCTTACTGAACGATACCTCAGCTGATCCGCTGGCTTGGGAGGGCACCCATTGACCTTGAGACACCAAATCATTGCGCTGGCGATCATTCCGCTCGTGATTGCCATCCTGGCGATCACGGCATTCATCACCTGGCAATCGGCGCACCTTACCCGGGACAATATTGCGACATTCGAGCAGAATATGCTGAAGGCCAAGGAGACGGAGATTCTCAATCTCACCAACCTAGCGCTATCTGCAATCCAGGCGACCTATGGTGGTGCCGGTGCAAACGACCAGGTCGCCAAAGACAAGGTGGCGGCGATCCTGAACTCGCTCGACTACGGAAAGGACGGATATTTCTTCGTTTACGACTATGACGGAAACAACATCGTTCATCCGCGCCAAGGCTTCCGGCATGGGCAAAACTGGCTCAACCTGACCGATCCCGATGGCGACAAGGTGATCGCGGAACTGATCGCCACGGCCAAATCGGGCGGCGGCCTGCACCAATACAAATGGCAGAAGCCCTCGAGCGGCCAGATGGCAGACAAGCTGTCCTTCGTCGTCAGCCTCGACAAGTGGCATTGGGTCGTGGGAACCGGCGTTTATCTCGACGACGTCTATGCCCAAACGGCAGCCGCGAATGCAAGCATGCGCGCCAACATCAAGCGGACCTTCGTGATTGTGGCGCTGATCGCCGTGCCCGCTGTGCTGGTCGTCTTCACCACCTGCATGCTGGTGACCTTCCACGAGCGACGCATGGCGGACGGCAAACTCAAGGAACTAACGCAGCGGGTGATTAACACCCAGGAGGAAGAGCGCGCCCGACTTGCCCGCGAGTTGCATGACGGCATTTCGCAAAATCTCGTCGGCGTGCGCTATACGATGGATCTCGCGGGACGTAAGGTCAGGGCAGATGTCGATGACGCCGCACAGATTATCAATCGTGGCATCGAGGCCTTGAATGGCGCGATCAAGGAAGTCAGGCGGCTGTCGCATGATCTCCGGCCACGCGTGCTCGACGATCTCGGCCTGACGGCGGCGATCGAGGCACTCTGCTGCAATTTCGTCGAGCGGACCGGTATTCAAGCCGATATCGAAGCTTCGGGCTTCATCGAGATGCTAAAGCCGGAAGCCAGCACCGCACTTTATCGCGTCGCACAAGAGGCCTTCAACAATGTCGAACGGCATTCCGGCGCAACAAGGCTTTCCGTCAAGCTCTGGAGCGAGAAAGGCCGCGCCCGCATGATGATTTCCGACAACGGTTCGGGCTTCGGCAGCGGCGGAGACGGCCCCCCCAACCGATCCGGTCTCGGCCTGCGCAACATGCAAGAAAGGATGGCACATTTCCGCGGCCTGTTGCTGATCAATAGTGATGCAAGCGGCACAGTGTTGACCGCGATGCTGCCAAAATCGGCCAATCGTCCCGCCAACCAGCAGGCCGAAGCTGCATGACCAAGGGCGACAAAATCAAGGTCCTGTTGATCGACAACCATCCGCTCGTGCTGGATGGGTTGAAGGCCGTCCTTGAGACATTCGACCACATCGAAGTCGTTGGAACAGCCGGCCTCGCCGAGACCGGCCTCGAACTCGCCTACAAGGTCCGGCCGCATGTTTTGCTGATGGATATCAACATGCCGAAGCTCAGCGGCATCGACGCGATCGAGCTTTTCAAGAAACGGATCCCGGAAACGCGAATCGTGATGCTCTCCATGCATGATAGCCGCGAATACATATCCTCCTCGGTGATACGCGGCGCCGCAGGCTATATTCTCAAGGACGTATCGACCGACGAGATCATTTCGGCCGTCGAGACCGTTGCGGATGGCGGAAAGTATTTCTCGTCCGGTGTCTTTGACGTACTGATGGAGGGGGAAGCCAGTAATGTCGCCGATCCCCTCACGCCGCGCGAGCGTGATATCCTCAGCCTGCTCCTTGCCGGAAAGGCCAACAAGGAGATCGCCGAGGCACTCGGGATAACGCAGGCCACCGCCGAAACGCATCGCAAGAATCTCAAGAAGAAGCTCGGTATCGCGACAACGGCCGGCTTGATCCGTTATGCGCTCGATCACGGGATCCAGACCAAAACGACCTGAACTTGCGTCTACCCACTTATGGGTAGTCCCTTGCATTTCACCCCTTCCCTCCTCTTGTCGCATGCAAAGGCTTCGCCATAGGACTTGCGCACGGCTCGCCGAGCGCAGCCGTTGGGAGGACTTTCAAATGCACAACGCTCTCTTCCGCCTTCGCGGAAAACCCGTTGCGAGAAGGCGGTTCGGGCTCATTCTGTCCAGCGACTGACAAACCACATTCACCACCGACACCTGCAACTTGGCGCCGATCGCACGGCGCCCGAGAGGTATCCGTCATGGAAAAACCAAAGAACAGGGCAGCCTGCTGGCTGCTCGTCATTCCGTATATCGGGCTGCTCTGGCCACCTTTCTACAATATCCGCGAACCGGCTCTCTTCGGCTTCCCCTTTTTCTACTGGTATCAGCTTGCCTGGGTGCCGGTTACCGCTTTCCTGACCTGGATCGCTTACCGGAGCATGCGCGATGACGACTGAACTCAACACAACCGCACTTGCCGTCTTCATCTTCTTCTTCGTGCTCGTCACGGTCATGGGTTTCGTTGCATCCCGCTGGCGTAAACCCAAAACGCTTGACCATATCGACGAGTGGGGTCTCGGCGGCCGCAGCTTCGGCACCTGGATCACCTGGTTTCTGGTCGGCGGCGACTTCTATACCGCCTACACAGTCATTGCCGTCCCGGCGCTGGTCTACACCGTCGGCGCTTACGGCTTCTTTGCGCTGCCCTACACCATCGTCGTCTATCCCTTTGTCTTCATGGTCATGCCTGTGCTGTGGAAACGGGCGAGGGATTTCGGTTACGTCACCGCAGGTGATGTGGTTCACGGCCAATATGGTTCGCGCGGGCTGGAGCTTGCGGTTGCCGCAACCGGCGTGATTGCGACAATGCCCTATATCGCGTTGCAGCTCGTTGGCATGACCGCTGCGCTCAAGGCGCTCGGTCTCCACGGCGAAGTACCGCTGGCGATCGCCTTCATCGTACTGGCACTCTATACCTATTCGGCGGGCCTGCGGGCGCCG
The DNA here is from genome assembly GCF_014197575.1 of Rhizobium sp. BK538. Classification (NCBI taxonomy): domain Bacteria; kingdom Pseudomonadati; phylum Pseudomonadota; class Alphaproteobacteria; order Hyphomicrobiales; family Rhizobiaceae; genus Rhizobium; species Rhizobium sp. BK538. The sequence goes on along the minus strand of NZ_JACIFT010000015.1, from coordinate 169,206 downwards.
GCGCTGATCGCCTTCGTCAAGGACATCATGATCTACATCGTGGTGATCGCCGCCGTGGCGCTTATTCCCTCGAAGCTCGGCGGCTATGCCAATGTCTTTGCGGCCGCCGATGCGGCGTTCCAGGCAAAGGGCTCCGGCAGCCTGCTCCTGCAACCCAACCAGTATGTCGCCTACGCGACGTTGGCGCTTGGTTCGGCGCTTGCGGCCTTCATGTATCCGCATACGTTGACCGGCATCTTCGCCTCCAACAGCGGCAACACGATCCGCAAGAACGCTGTGCTATTGCCGGCCTATACATTGCTGCTCGGCCTTCTGGCCCTGCTCGGCTACATGGGCCACGCCGCGGGCTTGAAGCTCGAAAGCGCCAACGATGTCGTTCCGGCGCTCTTCCAGACGCTGTTCCCGAGCTGGTTTGCGGGCTTTGCCTTTGCGGCGATTGCCATCGGCGCGCTGGTGCCGGCGGCAGTGATGAGCATTGGCGCGTCCAACCTCTTCACCCGCAATTTCTGGAAGGCCTACGTCAACCCGGCGTTGACGGATGCTGGTGAGGCCAAGGTCGCGAAGGTCACGTCGCTCGTCGTCAAGGTCGGCGCGCTTCTCGTCATCGTCTTCCTGCCGACGCAGTTTGCACTCGACCTTCAGCTTCTTGGCGGTATCTGGATCCTCCAGACGTTTCCGGCGCTGGTTTTCGGTCTCTACACCAACTGGTTCCGCGCGCCGGCACTGCTCGCCGGCTGGTTCGTCGGCTTCATCGGCGGCACCTATCTCGTCTGGGATGCAGGCTGGAAACCGCTGCACATGATCAGCCTCGGTGGCGAACCGTTCACCATCTACACCGGACTGCTTGCCCTTGCCGCAAACATTCTAGTCGCGGTGGCGGCCAATGCCATCGTTCCAGCAAGAACTCCGGCGCGCGCATAAGCCTGTCAAGAGCGAGGGGCCTCGACCCCTCGCTCTTGACACTGCTGATGACGACAATATCAGCGCCCGGCGTCGCCATTAATGGTCGTTTCGAAATCCAACCCCACACGGCAATTGAAGTCGTCGTCGCGGAGCGATATCGGCACCGTGACACTTGGGCGGGCCGATCAGCCCTTGATGAAAGAACGCACGAGCCGTGCAGACGGTGGCAAAATCGACCTGAAACAGGCTCCTATCAGGCAAATTTGCGCGCCGCAGCCACACAGGCAATGACAGCGGCGGTTGCAGCAAACATCGTCCAGGTCACCGTTTCATGCAGCAGCGTGGCTGCCAGGGTCAGACCGAGGAAGGGTTGCAGCAACTGTAGCTGTCCGACGCTGGCAATGCCGCCCTGGGCAAGGCCGCGATACCAGAAGACAAAACCTATCAGCATGCTAAAGAGCGAGACGTAGGCGAGGCCCGCGAGTGCTGGCGCATCAATGTTCGAGAAGCTTGCGGGCATGAACCAGATCGACGAAAGGATCATCAGCGGGAGCGACAAGACGAGCGCCCAGGATATGACCTGCCAGCCCCCCAGCCTTCGCGAAAGTTTGGCGCCTTCGGCATAGCCGAGCCCACAGACGATGATCGCCGCCATCATCAGCGCGTCTCCGACGGGCGCGGCAGTCAGCCCCTGCGACAAGGCAAAACCGCAGACCAATGCACTTCCCGTCACGGCAAAGAGCCAGAAGACCGGCTTCGGGCGTTCTCCGCCACGGATGACGCCAAAGACAGCCGTCGCAAGGGGCAACAGCCCGACGAAGACGACCGAGTGCGCCGACGTAACGTGCTGCAGCGCAAGCGCGGTCAAGAGCGGGAAGCCCACCACCACGCCCGCGGCGACCACCATCAGCGACAAGATATCGCGTCTTGCCGGTCGCTTTTCTTTGAAAAAGAGCAGCAGCAGAAGCGCCAGCGCGCCCGCGATCCCCGCCCGCGCGACGGTCAAAAACACCGGATCAAACTGCATCACCGCCAAACGCGTGGCGGGCAGCGAGCCGCTGAAGATCACGACGCCGATCATGCCATTAAGCCATCCAGATGCTGTGCGGTCCATTTACACTGCCTTTCTCTGCTGCCGTCCTTATCGGACACAAGCCATGGCCACACCAGCGACGATCTGATACAGTTTTAAAAAACTGTTATGCTTGAGGTAGCAGTACGGATGGACCAAAATACGGAACGTGCCATCACCCGGGTGGCGATGGTCATGGCGACAGTCCGGCAGCGGATTGCCAGCCGTAATTTGACGCCAGGCGCAAAACTGCCATCGGTTCGGGCAATGGCCGCAGCAGCAGGCGTGTCCACCTCGACGGTCGTCGATGCCTATGAGCGCCTGGTTTCCGAAGGTGTGATCCTGTCTCGACCGGGCTCCGGCTTTTACGTCGCAAACCAGGTCGCTCCATTTTCGCTTGCCGACGTTGGCCCGAAACTGGATCGCGCAGTCGATCCCTTCTGGGTATCCCGTCAGTCGCTTGAGGCTGGGGAAAGTGATTTAAAGCCAGGCTGCGGCTGGCTGCCGCCATCCTGGCTTCCGGAAGACGGTATTCGACGGGCGTTGCGAACACTTTCGCGCGCCGACAATTCCGCGCTTGCCGACTACGGCTCGCCGCTTGGGTTACCGCAGCTGCGCCAGCACATCGCGCGGCGTATGGCGGAGCGAGGCGTGGAGGCCTCGCCGGACCAGATCATGCTGACGGAATCCGGCACGCAGGCGATCGATCTCGTTTGCCGCTTCCTCCTCGAACCCGACTCCGTCGTGCTGGTCGACGATCCCTGCTATTTCAATTTCCAAGCGCTGCTGCGAGCGCATCGTGCCAGGATCGTCAGTGTTCCCTATACACCGTCAGGCCCTGACATAGACCTGTTCACCCGGGTCGTTGCAGAGCACCGGCCGCGCCTCTACATCACCAACTCGGCCATCCACAATCCGACCGGTGCCACGCTTTCTCCTGTCGTCGCCCACCGGGTCTTGAAGATCGCCGACCAGTTCGACGTTACGATCGTCGAAGACGATATCTTTGCCGACTTCGAGCACACGCCGGCGCCGCGTCTTGCAGCCTTTGACGGCCTGGACAGGGTCATCCATATCGGAAGCTTTTCGAAAACCCTGTCGGCCGCCGCCCGTTGCGGCTTCATCGCTGCAAGGCGGGAATGGGTCGACGGGCTGATCGATCTCAAGATCGCGACCTCATTCGGCGGCGGGCGGCTTTCTGCCGAGCTTGTCTGCAAAATGCTCAGCGATGGCAGCTACCGCAAGCACATGGAAAGTCTTCGCAACCGGCTCTCAAAGGTAATGTTCGACGTTTCGGCTAAATTGAAAGACCTCGGCATTATCCCCTGGCTGGAACCTTCAGCGGGCATGTTCCTTTGGTGTCGATTGCCCGACGATGCGAACGCAGCTGATGTCGCGCGCGCTGCACTGCAAAGGAAGATTGTCCTGGCGCCGGGGAATGCGTTCAGCCTCTCCCAATCAGCTACGAACTTCATGCGCTTCAATGTGTCCCAGACGCTTGATCTGCGGATCTTCGATGTGCTGCGCGACACGCTGAAGCACTGAATGGCGGGAGGATGGGAACAGACCGCAGGTCAGCGGTCGAACATGATACCTGTCGAGCCGCCCTGGCGCGCCAGACGGGCTCTGCATGAGCGTGCGTCTGTCGATGATAATGACGCCTCCATGGCCGCACAGGAACGGAGCGCGATTTCCTGCGGATTGCCACGTCCATCTGAAGCTACATTGGCTCAGATGCGCGGCCAATCGATCCAGACCGCTCCAACCGCCTAAATTGAGGGTGAAGCCACACGGTAAGTCGCCGCCTAATCGGGCTATCGAAACAGCGGTCCATCATGAAAGCCAGGAGCGACAGAAAGATTATTGAACAGAGGCCAGAGAGGGGGCTTAGTTGTGACAGTTGAACCCCGCCCAGGGCCCTCGGAACGATGCCCCTCAGCCACCAGAGCACAGGGGCATGCAATGTATAAACGGCATAAGACAAGCTCCCGATGAACACGAATGCCTGACGAAGCCCCGCGCCACCTTCTGAAGCTGCTGAAACAAAACTCAAAACTGGAAAGACAACCAATACAACTATCAAGTCAAATATGACGCGATATTTGCCACTCATCGGCGCAGCAAAAATAAGAACCAACGCTACAACGCAGGTGGCGGCGCACAATCCGTTTCCGCGCCACTTCGGCAAAAATCTGACGAGCAACACCCCGGTGAAATAGGAGAAGATCACACGACCAAAGCCGCCAGAAAAATTGCTCCAATTGAAGCCTGAATTGAGGCCATCGAATTGAAAGGCTGATTGCACAACTAAGACCGCGCCAAATCCTATCACGAGAATTAGCACTCGCAACGACAGCACCGGCAACATCACTGCGTATAGCAGGTTTACTAGCAATTCAAAAAACAACGACCATGCTGGGTAAAGGAGCGGAAAAACATCGGTGTTGGCGAGGACCCAACCCGCAGGGGTCGGTAGGAACAATAACCCCAGAGCGAGCGCGGGGGCCAAGCCAACAAGAGAGCCTGTACCGTGTCCCAAATAGTGATTTGCCAAAAAAAAAGCTACACCGGCAAGAGTTCCTGCAACGTAAAGTGGATACAAGCGGATCGCGCGGGCTAGAATAAAAGATTTCAAGGACAGCCCGGCTCGCATTCGCTGCTCGTAACTATGAGAAAGCACGATACCGCTCAGCATAAAAAAAAGATCGACGGCTAGATAACTCGACGAAAGCTCGATCCCGAATAGATCGCTGGAATGGTATTGGACAACCGAAAGCGCAGCTACACCGCGAATCCCGTCCAATGTCGTGAAACGCGTTTGGCGTGCCGTCGCAACGACACACTCATCGCCTTTGAACCAAAGCCCTCGATCTGACATGTGCTTCACCCCCGTAATCAGGGAAGCACTCGGCGGTTTCAATGTATAGTCGGCAATCGGGAGAGACCTTCACCGTCTTTAGTTGCACTTACTCACCCCAGAAAACATGTGATCTCCCTTACTGTCGCCTAGCTCTGGCCCCTGAAGCGCGTTAGCCTTTCCCAATCGGCCACGAACTTTATGCGCTTCAGTATTCCCGGACGCTGGATACGCCCGGTTTCGATGTACTGCGCGACACACCGAAGCACTGAATGGGGCGCGGGGACTGTACTGCAGGTTAGCGGTCAAACATATCCTGCCATTGCCGCTCGCCGATCATGCAGTCGGTTGCCGGTTGATCCGCAATCTTGCCAACCGTGGGCGAAGCGGGAAGCCCGCTGACCTCAAGGACCAGCTTTCGGCGCACCGCCACAGCGAAGTCCTCAATTTTATAGACCGGCAAGACAAATGATCCCGGGCCGCCGATTACGCAATCGGCATAATACTTGTCGAGCCCACCCGGTGCGCCAGAGGGGCGCAACATCAGCGTCAGCCCATTGATGATGATGCCGGCCTCCACCGCCTTGTCACGCGTTGGCGCGACCGGATTGCCGGAATTGTTTGTACCGTCACCCGAGACATCGATCACCTGACGAATGCCTGAATAGGGACTGGAGACGATCATTGCAGCGCCCTGGGCAATCGCGGTGGAGATTGACGTGCGGCGCTGGGTGATGATCGGTCGCTGTTCAAGCTTGCTGGCAAAGGCAATCGCATCCTGCTCCGTCTCAATCAGATGCCAGTCGATGACGGAATCCGGCACGACATAGCCGGCCCATTCAAAATAGCTGATCGCAATGCGCCCAGTGAGCCCGCCGGCCACCGCCTCAATGAATTCCCTGTGCTTGAGCGCCTCGACATAGCCCTCGCGCTGAATGCGGACCTCTTCCTGATCCATGGACCGGGAGGTGTCGACAGCGAGGACCAATTTCACATCAACGTCGCTCGCCCCCAGTTGCGCAGCAACCGGGGTTGCACCAGAGAGGGTCAAGAGCATCGCAATCGTCGCCAACATTGGCGTTCCAAGTCCCGCCTCATTCAAGGAATGAAAAATGTAGCACAGCTTGGTAGGCAGGCGACGTCGCCTTGCACGCTACAGGTCAATTTTCAGTGATGGACATGGCGCGATATCGGCGCGGCGGAGTCAAGCCAATGCGACAGCCGGGAGCTGGACTTGATTTGAGTTGCGCGCAATCTCATCTGAATAGGACTGTTTCAATCTGTCGAACCGACAGCCTCTCGCCTCTGCAGCCGCTGCCGTTTCCAAACACGACGCTTGCGCGTCGGAAGGGTCTTTTCATGGGATTCCTAGATCGTGACATCCAGTCGTCTCAAGACGCCAGCCTGCTGGATGCCTATTCCCATTCCGTCTCGAACGCGGTCGACCTCGTTGGACCCGCCGTCAGCCGCATTGAACGCGTCGGCGGTCGCGCCGGACATGGTTCCGGATTTGCGATTTCGCCGGATGGTCTTGTCGTTACGAACAACCACGTCGTCGACGATGCCAAGGCGGTTCGCATCAAAACGCCTGATGGCACGGTGATCCAAGGCAAGGTGCTGGGCCGCGACCCGGACAGCGACCTCGCGCTCATTCGTGCGAACGACTGGTCGGGCGCCTGGGCCAAGCTTGGAGACTCCAAGACCCTGAAGCGCGGGCATATCGCAATCGCAATCGGTAATCCTCTCGGCTTCGAGTGGACGGTGACGGCCGGCATCGTATCGGCACTCGGCCGATCGATGCGCGCCGCCAGCGGACGCCTGATGGATGATATCATCCAGACCGACGCTGCGCTCAATCCCGGCAATTCCGGTGGTCCGCTCGTCTCGTCGGCAGGTGAAGTCATCGGCGTCAACACGGCCGTGATTGAGGGCGCGCAAAGCATCGCTTTTTCCGTCGCATCCAACACAGCCAAACATGTTGTGTCAGAACTTTTGCGCTTCGGTCATGTCAGGCGCGCCTATATCGGCATTGCAGCCGATACAGTGGAACTGCATCGTCGTGTGGCCCTGGAAGCCGGGCTTGCTCAGACAACAGCCGTGCGGCTGCGCCGGGTGGAAGCCGAAAGCCCGGCAGCGCGAGCCGGACTTCGGGAAGGAGACTATCTGCTGGCGATCGACGGCCATCCTACTTCCGGCATTGATGACGTGGTCAGGCTTATGGACGGGGACAAGATCGATGTGGATGTCGAGGTCTTGATCTTTACGGTTGCCGGTCGGATCGAACGCCACACGGTTCGCCCGACACATCGACCGAAATTGGCGTAGCCGACAACCCATGGCCTCCGCGGAGAGAGGTCTCTGACCGAGCCGCGGATCGTTTTCGCGAGACAGGTCGAGTTGGTGACACCGCGGATATTGCCGATTTCCTGCGCTATGCAGACGGCGCAGTCCAAGACCGCGGTTACCGCTGAGATCGATGCCATCAATGCCAGATCGCGGGTCGAAACCGAACCGCGTTGCGGTCGATGAGCAAGCGCTGGCCGTGAGGACTATCACCTGTCAGCCTTAAGCTTCTGCTTTCCCGTATTGGCCGCCGTGCCGAAGGAGAGCACCGCTACCACGATCTCGGCAACCGCCAATGTCGCAATGACGGCAGGACGTTTGTCCTTGATTGCGGTGCCACCGATCGGGCAGACGAGGCGATCGAAAAGCTCTGGCCTTCCGACTTCGCGCGAGAGCCAACTCTTGAAGGTCGCACGCTTGGTCTTCGAGCCGATCATCCCGACATAGGCAGCATCCTCCCGATGCAGTGCTTCGGTGGCAATCAAAAAGTCGAGCGCGTGGTCGTGGGTGAGGATGACGAACGCGCTTCCTGCCGGTGCATTGCGCACGATCATCTCGGGCATTGCGGTCAGGCACGTTTCGATGCCCGAAGCGCGCGACGCGGCAAGCTCGTCTTCGCGGGTATCGACCAGCACGGTGCGCAACGGCGCCAGCGACAGGGCCGCGGCCAGTGCGTCACCGACATGACCCGCGCCAAAGACGTAGACATGCGGACTCCGGGCAATTTCGGCGTCTGCTCGCGCAATCAGGTCGTCGGCCAGTTCGCGCGTTACCGCGGTGAAGGAAAGCCCAACCCGACCGCCGCAGCATTGGCCGATCTCCGGCCCAAGCGGAATGCTCATCGCTGAGGTCGGCTGGGACTGGCGCAGCGCTCGTCGCGCCTGGTCGATCGCCATATACTCCAGTTGCCCGCCGCCGATGGTTGAAAAGGAGCGGCTTTTGGAAACCAGCATCCAGGCGTCGGTATCGCGCGGCGTCGAGCCGACTGCTCCCGTCACTTCGACGAGAATGCAATCGCGCTCTTCGCGCAGAAAGTCCCGCAAACCGATGCGAGCGGCAGGCATAGCGATCAACCTTTCCTTTCAACAGCACGCATGCGTTCGATGGCCATCAGCATACGCTCCGGCGTGGCGGGCGCATCGACGCAGGGAGGAACATGATAGTCCGCAATGCTCGCCGCCGCCATCGAGATTGGCGAGCAATGCGCCCGAGACGGCTCGGCTTGCCGGATCAGCCAGCTGCGGATGTCCTGTGACGGTAAGGAAGACGAAGATCAGGCCAACCAAGCGCCTGTTGCCAGGTCAAGCCGAGAGAGCTGCAACGACAGTGAAAGCGAAGAAAGCGTTGAGACCCATTCCGGCACCATGTCGATCGGCCAGTTCGCGACAAAGGCCATGATAACCGGAGCCGAGCGCTGCCATAATACAGGTCACGACGAAGATGGCGTGCGGTTCATGCCTGTGGCCGACAGGATGTGTCGGCGTTCACGAAGTTGATGTACGACATCGTTTGTGATTCTGTTCATTGTGGCGCGCAATCGAACCTGCTTTCGAGACACCTCGTCCGTGATCGATGGTCCCCCTCTGCCAAGGGGTCGGAGCCAAACCTGCATAATCTGTACCCAGTATCGATAGTGAGGGATTTGCGTCGCAGACGCGGTAAAGTCGACGCCATGCACGGTCAGCAGGATCGATCGGCAAGGCGCTGAGATTCGCGCGCATGCCTCGCGGCTGCCGCAATGCAAGCCACTCGACTTAATCAGAATTAATCACTATGATTAACGACGATTGAAAAAAGGAGCCGTCCGATGGAAACCAAGGTGCTGACCGCGCACGTGCCGCTGCCGCTTGCGGAGAAGGTTGATCAGCTGGCGACCCGGCTTGAACGCTCGCGCGGCTGGATTGTCAAGCAAGCGCTCGCGGCCTGGATCGACCAGGAGGAGGAGCGCCGGCGCCTGACGCTGGAGGCGCTGGCCGACGTGGACAGCGGCGAGGTCATCGATCATCAATCGGTCCGGGCCTGGGCCGATAGCCTCGACAGCGACAAGCCGCTATCGCTGCCCCGCTGATGGAGCTGAAGTGGACGAGCAAGGCGGTCTCAGGCCTCGGACGCCTCTACGACTTTCTCGCTCCGGTCAATCGGCAAGCCGCGGCCCGGACCGTGCAGGCGCCGACAACCGCCGCAACACGCCTGCTCGAGCAGCCGCGTCTTGGCGAGCGGCTCGAGGAGTTCGAGCCTCGGGAGGTACGCCGTATTCTGGTTGGCCAATACGAGCTGCGCTATGAAATTCAACAGTCGACCCTCTACGCGTTGCGGCTGTGGCATACGCGTGAGGAACGCTAGGCGGATGCATGTCGTTATCGCAAGAACCTGCACATTTTTGCGCGATATGCTTTATGCATGGCCTGCACGTACCGGGATCACGTCTACGTGCGCTTTGCGCTCGCGGAGCGCTGTTTCAGGCGTTTCCAGATGACCCTGAGGAAAGTCGCTTTCACCGGGAACGAGAACGACGCGTGTTCCAAAAAGGGAAACGCTCGGGTGGGGTGCGGACCGTCGTATTGTGCTCACCTAGTTTGAAGAGCCGTTCGTCCCGAAGCCACGGCGCCTCATACTCGGCAGGACAATAGTGCGGAACGCTATCGCCAGCAGTGTATTTTCATGCCGCAGGCGAAAGACTTTTAAATTTTCAGTGAAATTCACGAAGCGAGATCCGAGAGAAATTACGCATATTCCGCAGGTTATGTCCACGCTACCCGGAGGCGACACGGCCTTCACGCCGGAACGCGTCGGGGCTTTTCGACATCCATTTGCGAAAGGCGCGAAAGAAGGCGCTGGGCTCCGAATAGCCAAGCTGGGCGGCAATATCGCCTATCGTCTTCGACGTGTTGAGCAGCATATCGACCGCAAGATCACGCCGTAGGTCGTCCTTGATGCCGGCGTAGCTTTGCCCCTCGTCGCGCAGCCGGTGACGCAAGGTCGAGGGCGGCATGCGCATCTCTGCGGCGAGATCCGAGAAGCTCTTCCATGCGGCCGGAGGCACCTTGTCCAAGCGCCGCCTGACGCTGGAAGCGAGCCCCGCGTCATAACGATAACGCACCAGGATATTGGCCGGCGCTCCCCGTAGGAACTGCTTCAGCGCCTGCTCCGTGCGCGTGACCGGCAGATCCAGCATCGCGCTGTCGAAGCCAAGGCGGCTGATCGGCTGCGCGAATCTGACCGGTGCACCGAAAAAGAGCCGATAGTCGGCCTCCTGCTTTGGTTCGGCGCAGCGGAAATCGACAAGCCGGATCGGAATGCGCCTCCCAACCAGCCAGCAGGTTATCCCATGGATGAGGATCCAGTAGGTGCGGTAGGCAAAGGCTGAGCGTGGTCGGCCGGCATCGGCCAACTCGATCTGGGCAAGCCCATCCCTGACGACAAGTCTACCGCGCGGATCGTCCAACACGACGTCGAGGAAACGCAGGGCCCGGCGCAGCGCGTGGCCGAGTGTCGGCGCATGCAACACACAATGGCAAAGCAGGGTGAAGCTGCCGCTGCGCATCGGCCGCCCGCCCATCGCGAAAAACTCGTCATCGAGCTCTTTGGCAATGGCAAGCCAGAGGGCGCCATAAGTCTCGGCCGACACCGGTTGGTCGACGACGGGCGGCAACCCTAGCGAAGAAAGCAGCGGCGCCGTCGGTCGTCCCATGCGACGTAAACTGTCCAGCGCCTCCTCGACGAATGCCGGCGCGATCATGCGCCTCTCGATGTCAGCCACCAGATCCTCCACCTATGGCAAAACTGTCCGAAACAATGCAGCACTTTAGTCATCGCTTGCAATATGACGACAGAATAGAATCGACATACTTGGGTCGTGCCGGGAGGACGGCGCGCCCAGCAGACGATCGCAAGGTGATGGGAGCAGACCGATGCTGATCCGTGGAGGAACCTTTATCGTCACCGGCGGCGGGTCAGGCCTCGGTGCAGCAACGGCGCGCATGCTGGTTGAAAATGGCGCACGCGTGATCATCGCCGACCTCAACAGTGCAGCCGGAGAGGCGATCGCCGCAGAACTCGGCGCGGATGCCCGCTACCTCAAGGCCGATGTAACAAGCGCAGAGGACGGAGCCGCGGTAGTGGCGACCGCGCTGGAGTCTTTCGGCGGCCTGAGCGGGCTCGTGAACTGCGCCGGCGTGGCGCCGGGCGAGAAGATCATCGGCCGCGACGGCCCACATGGCCTCGACAGTTTCGTGCGGACAATCGGCATCAACCTCGTCGGCACCTTCAACATGATCCGCCTTGCGGCGTCCGCCATCCTGCATCAGCAGGCGGATACCGAGGGTGAGCGTGGCGTCATCATCAATACAGCCTCGATCGCTGCCTTCGACGGACAAGTCGGACAGGCGGCATACGCCGCGTCCAAGGGTGGCATCGCCTCGATGACGCTTCCGATCGCACGCGAGCTGGCGCGTCACGGCATTCGCGTCGTGTCGATCGCCCCTGGCATTTTCGAGACGCCGATGATGGCGGGTATGCCACACGAGGTGCAGGAAGCGCTCGGCAAGAGCGTGCCCTTCCCGCCGCGCCTCGGTAGGCCGGCAGAATTTGCCGCTCTCGTGCGCCATATATGTGAAAACAACATGCTGAACGGCGAGGTCATCCGCCTCGACGGCGCGCTTCGTATGAGCGCGCGCTGAGTGTTCGGCACAGGAGGCTTGAACATGGTTATGCAGGACCCTGTCGTCATTGTCGGAATGGCGCGCACGCCGATCGGCGGCTTCCAAGGTGAGCTCAAGGAGGCAACGGCGCCCGACCTTGGAGCGGCTGCCATCCGCGCAGCGCTTCAGCGCGCGAAGGTGGCCCCTGAAGCCATCGACGAGGTCGTCTTCGGCTGCGTGCTGCCGGCTGGTCAGGGTCAAGCGCCCGCCCGGCAGGCAGCGATCGGTGCAGGTCTGCCCTTCTCCACTGGTGCAACGACCGTCAACAAGATGTGTGGTTCCGGCATGAAGGCAGTCATGTTGACCCATGACCTCCTGGCGGCTGGCAGCGCCACCGTCGGCGTCGCCGGCGGCATGGAAAGCATGACCAACGCGCCCTATCTTCTTGATCGTGCCCGTGGCGGTTACAGGCTCGGCCACGGCCGCGTCATCGATCATATGTTCCTCGACGGGCTGGAGGATGCTTATGACAAGGGACGTTTGATGGGCACCTTTGCGGAGGACTGTGCCGAAGCTTACCAGTTCACGCGCGAAGCACAGGATCGTTACGCAGTGACGTCGCTCACCCGCGCTCAAAAGGCCATCGATGCCGGCTACTTCAACGCCGAGATCACGCCGGTGACAATCACTGTGGGAAAGGCCGAACAAACGGTCAGCCGGGACGAACAGCCAGGCAAGGCGAAGATCGACAAGATCCCCCTCCTCAAGCCAGCCTTTCGTGACGGCGGGACCGTGACGGCCGCCAATTCCAGCTCGATTTCCGACGGTGCCGCCGCTCTCGTGTTGATGCGTCGTTCCGAAGCCGAACGCCGGGGATTGCGACCCCTTGCGACGATCACCGGCCACACCACCCATTCGCAGGCGCCCAGTCTTTTCGCCACCGCTCCGATCGGCGCCTTGCAGACACTCTCCGATCGCACAGGCTGGCCGCTTGATACGGTCGATCTCTTCGAGATCAACGAGGCATTTGCCGTCGTCGCCATGGCTGCGATGCGCGACCTCCAGCTGCCGGACGAAAAGGTCAATGTGCATGGCGGCGCGTGCGCGCTTGGCCACCCGATCGGCGCATCCGGCGCGCGCATTCTCGTCACACTACTTGCCGCGCTCGAACGCTACGACCTGAAACGTGGCATGGCAGCACTATGTATCGGCGGCGGTGAGGCAACCGCTGTCGCCATAGAGCGTCATTAGGAAAGGCAGGGAGGAGACAAGCATGATCCTTTCCGAACTGCAGCAGCAAATCCGCGATCTCGCCAGAGATTTCGCCTGCGAGCGGCTTGCGCCCGGAGCGGCTGCCCGCGACCGCGAGCACAGGTTTCCGCGCGAGGAACTCGCAAAGATGGGTGAACTCGGCCTGCTCGGCATGCTGGTTCCGGAACAGTATGGTGGCTCCGACACCGGCACGCTTGCCTATGCAGCCGCACTGGAAGAGATCGCGGCCGGCGACGGACCATGCTCCACCATCATGAGCGTCCACAGCTCGGTCGCCTGCGTGCCGATCCTGAAGTTCGGTACCGAAGAGCAGAAGCAACGTTTCCTGCCGAAGCTTGCCAGCGGCGAATGGATCGGCGGCTTTGCGCTGACGGAATCCCAAGCGGGTTCGGACGCGTCCAATCTACGCAGTCGCGCAAGCCGCAATGGCGATCACTACGTTCTCGACGGCGCCAAGCAGTTCATCACCTCGGGCAAGAACGGCCAGATGATCATCGTCTTTGCGGTGACAGATCCGGACGCCGGCAAGAAAGGGATCACCGCCTTCATCGTGCCAACCGATACACCTGGCTACGAAGTGATCCGCGTCGAGGAAAAACTCGGGCTGCATTCGACCGACACCTGCCAGATCGCCTTCAACGGCATGCGCATCCCCGCTGATTTGAGGTTGGGCGCGGAGGGCGAGGGATACCGGATAGCACTGGCGAACCTCGAAGGTGGGCGTATCGGCATTGGCGCACAGGCCGTTGGCATGGCGCGTGCAGCTTTTGAGGCGGCGCGCGACTATGCGCGTGAACGCACGGCCTTCGGCAAGGCGATCATGGAGCATCAGGCCGTGGCCTTCCGGCTCGCCGACATGGCGACCCAGATCGAAGCAGCGCGTCAGCTCGTCTTTCACGCAGCCGCGTTGCGCGACAATGGTCTGCCGTGCCTTTCGGAGGCATCGATGGCCAAGCTTTTCGCATCCGAGATGGCAGAGCGGGTCTGTTCGGACGCGATCCAGATTCATGGGGGCTACGGCTACATGGCCGATTATCCCGTCGAGCGGATCTATCGGGATGTCCGCATCTGTCAGATTTATGAAGGAACGAGCGATGTTCAGAGAATGGTGATCGCGCGCAATCTATAAGAACAAGAACTGCGGCATCCCGTTTCTGAGGAGAGAAGCGGACATCGCAGCTGGGAGGGAAAAACGATATGACGGACACAGCTCAACTGAGCCTCCACGTTCCGGAACCTGCCGTCCGACCGGGCGGCCAACCCGATTTCTCCAACGTGAAGATTGCCAAGGCGGGCGTGGTGCCGCGCCCCGAAATCGACGTTGCGCCAGAGGAGATCCGCGACCTCGCCTATTCGATCATCCGTGTGCTCAACCGGGAGGGAGAGGCCGTCGGCCCATGGTCGGGTATGCTTTCCGACGAAGAGCTGTTGACCGGCCTGCGCAACATGATGAAGCTTCGCGCCTTCGATGCGCGGATGCTGATGGCACAGCGTCAGGGAAAGACGTCCTTCTACATGCAGCACCTTGGCGAGGAGGCCGTCAGCTGCGCCTTCCGCAAGGCGCTCCGGAAAGGCGACATGAACTTCCCGACCTATCGGCAAGCGGGCCTCCTGATTGCCGACGACTACCCGATGGTCGAGATGATGAACCAGATCTTCTCGAACGAAAGCGATCCGCTGCACGGCCGCCAGCTGCCGATCATGTATTCGTCGAAGGAGCACGGTTTCTTCACGATCTCCGGCAACCTCGCGACGCAATATGTGCAGGCAGTCGGATGGGCAATGGCGTCGGCCATCAAGAACGACAGGAGGATCGCGGCGGGTTGGATCGGAGATGGCTCCACTGCCGAATCCGACTTCCACTCCGCACTGGTCTTTGCCTCCACGTACAAGGCACCAGTGATCCTCAATATCGTCAACAATCAGTGGGCGATTTCCACTTTCCAGGGCATTGCGCGTGGTGGCTCCGGCACGTTTGCCGCACGTGGGCTTGGCTTCGGTATTCCGGCGCTGCGGGTCGACGGCAACGATTACCTCGCCGTCTACGCCGTCGCCTGCTGGGCGGCCGAGCGTGCCAGGCGAAATCTCGGGCCGACGCTGATTGAATATGTCACCTATCGCGTCGGCGCTCATTCGACGTCGGACGATCCAAGCGCCTATCGACCGAAGACCGAGTCCGAGGCTTGGCCGCTTGGCGACCCGGTACTGCGCCTGAAGAAGCATCTGATCGTCAGGGGTGTCTGGTCGGAAGAGCGCCACGTGCAGGCCGAAGCGGAAATCGTGGACGAGGTGATCGAAGCCCAGAAGCAGGCGGAGCATCATGGCACGCTGCATGCCGGCGGCAAGCCGTCCGTGCGCGACATCTTCGAAGGCGTCTACGCGGAAATGCCGCCGCACATTCGTCGCCAACGGCAGAAGGCAGGTTTCTGACATGGCCAGAATGACGATGATTGAAGCGGTGCGCAGCGCCATGGATGTGTCGATGGCACGCGACGACAACGTGGTGGTCTTCGGCGAGGATGTCGGATACTTCGGCGGCGTGTTTCGCTGTACCCAGGGACTGCAGGCGAAATACGGCAAGACACGCTGTTTCGACACGCCGATCAGTGAATCCGGCATTGTCGGTACTGCCATCGGCATGGCCGCCTACGGGCTCAAACCCTGTGTCGAGATCCAGTTCGCCGATTACATGTATCCGGCCTACGACCAGATCACGCAGGAGGCGGCGCGCATCCGCTATCGCTCGAACGGCGACTTCACTTGCCCGATCGTCCTTCGCATGCCGACCGGTGGCGGCATCTTCGGCGGCCAGACCCACAGCCAGAGTCCGGAGGCACTCTTCACTCACGTCTGCGGCTTGAAGGTCATCGTGCCTTCCAATCCCTATGATGCAAAAGGCCTGCTTATTGCCGCTATAGAGGATCCGGATCCCGTAATGTTCCTGGAGCCGAAGCGGCTCTACAACGGCCCGTTCGACGGGCATCATGAACGACCCGTCACACCCTGGTCGAAGCACGACCTCGGTGAGGTACCGGAGGGGCACTATTCAATTCCGATCGGCAAGGCTGAGGTCCGGCGCTCGGGATCTGCCGTGACGGTAATCGCCTACGGCACGATGGTGCATGTCGCGCTTGCCGCTGCTGAAGACACGGGCATCGATGCCGAAGTGATCGACCTGCGCAGCCTGTTGCCGCTGGATCTCGATACGATCGTGCAATCCGTCAACAAAACCGGACGTTGCGTGGTCGTTCACGAAGCGACGCTGACCTCAGGGTTCGGCGCGGAGATCGTATCCCTCGTGCAGGAACATTGCTTTTACCGTCTGGAAGCCCCCGTAGTGCGCGTCGCCGGTTGGGATACGCCCTATCCGCACGCACAGGAATGGGACTACTTTCCCGGCCCCGGGCGCGTCGGGCGCGCACTTGCAGAAGTCATGGAGGCCTGACGCAATGGGCGAATTTATTATCAAGATGCCCGATGTCGGCGAAGGCGTGGCCGAGGCCGAACTTGTCGAATGGCACGTCAAGGCGGGCGACCCGGTCAAGGAGGATATGGTCATCGCCGCCGTCATGACCGACAAGGCGACGGTCGAGATCCCATCGCCAGTTACCGGAACAGTTGTCTGGCTGGGCGCTGAAATCGGCGACAAGATCGCCGTCAAGGCGCCGCTTGTCCGGATTGAGACGAATGGTGGTAAGGCGACTAACCAGGTCGAAGCGCGCCCTGCCGAAGGACCGGCGGAAGCGCCCGACAGTCGGCCCCCTGCCATTGAGCCGGACACCACGCCTGCGCCGAAGGCCACCAGTGCTCCACGACCCGAGGCTCCGGCAGAAAGGCCGCTGGCGTCACCATCTGTGCGGCTCTTTGCACGGGAAAGCGGCGTCGACCTGCGTCAACTGAAGGGATCTGGTCCGGCCGGCCGCATTCTTCGCGAAGATGTCGAACAATTCATCGCGCGTGGCGAGCTGCCTTCCCTTCAGCCGGCCATGGCGAAAAAGACCTCGGCCGAAGAGATCAAGCTCACCGGTCTCAGGCGCCGCATCGCTGAAAAAATGTCGCTCTCGACCTCCCGCATTCCTCACATCACCTATGTCGAGGAAGTCGACATGACCGCGCTTGAGGAGTTGCGGGCTACCATGAATCGCGACCGCAAGCCCGAGCAACCCAAGCTCACGGTCCTGCCGTTCCTGATGCGGGCGATCGTAAAAGCGGTCGCCGAGCAACCGAACATCAACGCGACCTTTGACGACGAGAAGGGCATCCTCACCCGTCACGGTGCCGTCCATATCGGCATTGCCGCGCAGACGCCTGCCGGGCTTGTCGTCCCGGTGGTCAAGAACGCCGAGGCGCGCGGCATCTGGGATTGCGCCACCGAGATGGGGCGCCTGGCGGAAGCTGCGCGCGCTGGTACCGCGACCCGCGACGAGCTCAGCGGTTCGACCATCACCATCAGTTCGCTTGGTGCGCTCGGCGGCATCGTCTCGACACCTGTCATCAACCATCCGGAAGTCGCGATCGTCGGTGTGAATAAGATTGCCGTGCGACCGGCCTGGGATGGGACCCAGTTCGTACCGCGCAAGATGATGAATCTGTCCTCGAGTTTCGATCATCGCATCATCGACGGATGGGATGCAGCCACCTTCGTCCAACGCGTCCGGGTTCTTCTCGAAACGCCCGCCCTCATCTTCATCGAAGGCTAGGATCCATGAAAGAGATCGTCTGCAAGCTTCTCGTCATCGGCGCCGGACCGGGGGGCTACGTCTGCGCAATCAGGGCCGGACAACTCGGCCTCGACACCGTCATCGTTGAAGCCGATAAGCCAGGCGGCACCTGCCTGAACGTCGGCTGCATTCCGTCAAAGGCCCTCATTCACGCAGCCGAGGAGTTTGGCGCCACAAAACAGATGCTCTCCGGAAACAACACGATGGGCATCCGTGTCGAGGGTGCATCGATCGACCTTGCAAAAACCATCAGCTGGAAGGACGGCATCGTTGGCCGGCTGAATGGAGGCGTCTCCGCCCTGCTGCAGAAGGCCAGGGTCAAGATCGTTCACGGCCGCGCGGCCTTCCGCGATGGCAAAACGGTGGAGGTCGAGACCGAGGTGGGCATACAGGTCATTCGTGCCGAGACAGTGGTGATCGCTACGGGTTCCGAACCTGTGGAACTCGCAGCCCTGCCCTTCCAAGGTCAAGTCATCTCGTCCACGGAGGCGCTTTCCCTGGCCGAATTGCCGAGGCGATTAGTTGTCGTGGGCGGAGGCTATATCGGCCTCGAACTCGGTACGGCATTCGCCAAGCTGGGCTCGGACGTGACAGTCGTTGAAGCCATGCAGCAGATCCTGCCGCAATATGATGGCGATCTCGTGCGGCCGGTTGCACGACGGCTTGGCGAGCTTGGCGTTCGCGTCCTGACAGGTGCAAAAGCGAAGGGCCTGTCGGACGACGGCAATGCGCTGTCCGTCGAGACCTCGGACGGCCAGCAACAGCTGCTTCCTGCCGACCGCATCCTGATTACCGTTGGTCGCCGCCCGAAAATTGCAGGATCGGGGATCGAGGAGCTCGATCTCGATCGTACCGGGCCATACCTGCGCATCGACGATCTCTGCCGCACCTCGATGCGGGGCGTCTACGCGATCGGCGATATCACCGGCGAGCCGATGCTGGCCCATCGCGCCATGGCGCAGGGGGAAATGGTCGCAGAGATTGTTGCCGGCAAGAAGCGCGCTTGGGACAAACGCTGCATCCCAGCGATCTGCTTTACCGATCCGGAAATCGTAACGGCGGGGCTTTCACCGGACGAGGCTCGTGCTCAAGGCTACGCGATCCGTGTCGGGCAATTCCCGTTCAGCGCAAATGGCCGCGCAATGACGATGCTGTCCGAGGACGGCTTCGTGCGCGTCGTCGCGCGCGCCGATACCGGCCTTGTTCTTGGCCTGCAGGCCGTCGGTGCCGGCGTGTCCGAACTCTCGGCTGGCTTTGCGCTGGCAATCGAGATGGGGACGCGGCTGGAAGACCTCGCCGGCACAATCCACGCGCATCCGACGCGCAGCGAGGCTGTCCAGGAAGCAGCGTTGAAGGCCTTGGGGCATGCGTTGCACATCTGAACGCCGTTTTGACGCAAGGTAGGCTCTTTCGCAGAACGATATCTGTTTGGACACGCCGCATTATCTGCTAGCTGGCGCACCAATCACGACCGGAGCAATTGAGAATGGCCGCCGCATTCTACCGAGACTATATCGCTGACTTGAAAGTCAGGATCGACGATCTTCACGCCAACGCGCAGCGCTATCAAACCTACGAGTTGACGATGGAATTGCTGGCACAGAAGAACCTCGTCAGCTACACTGAGAAGAAGGCGAAGGGACAGACAGAAGGGCTGTCTTACCGTCGCGACTTCACGACCGGTCAAGCTGTCCATATGCAACAGCAAAACGCCCATGCCCTGTTTAGCGGATTCTTCAATCTCGGCCAGTTTCTGGCCTTTACCGGACAGGGACGTGAGCTGGACGCGAAGCAGTTTGCAGAGCTTTTGACCGACAACTGGCAGTATCCGACATGCGCCGTGCATTTCGTTTTCCGCCAGAAGGGACAGCCAAAGACTGCGTCGATGAAGATGCATTTTGTCGGACTGAACGGCGAGGCCGATGCAGCAGCCTACGAAGACACGGCTGAGCGGGCAAAGAGGCTGGTGCAACACCGCCCCTTCTCGTCAGATCTGTTCTGGGAATGGAAGTAAGGAACGGCCGCCGACCGGCTATCGACAGGACCGATAGATTTTTGCCGTCAACCACGCATCACGGATTGGCATTCATCGAACCATGATCGTGGTGGGCGGTCGTGTCTTCGTGGTGGTGAACATGGGTTGCTTCGGGTTGGGCGCGCAGGTCCGCGATCTCAGCCGATTTCTTTGCCAGATACGATATCAGATCTGCGGTATCGGTCGCCGACATGCCCAGGTTCGGCATACGCACGCCTTTGAACTTTGCATCGAGGTCCGCCAGCGTTTGATCATTCTCGGCCCTGAGCCGCGCGGGATTCATGATCATTTGCTCCAGCCATTGCCGATTGCGCCTGACAGTAACGTCAAGAAGGTCCGGGCCGATGCGGTCGCCAACTCCAACCGTGTGACAGGGCGCACAGATCTTCTTAAACAGGATTTGTCCCGGTTCCCGCTCCAGCTTCAGGCCATGATAGTCGGTGGCCGGAGCCAATGCCGTGGCCGGGGCGTAGTGGCCCTCGCGCCAGGCCGGATCCATGTCGCGGATCGCCAGTTCGACATTTTCGATGTCGGCAAACGGCGAGTTCCTGGCCCACTCTCCGGTGCTGTCGTTGCCGAGCACGATCTCGTTTCGATGGTCGGTTGCAACGTCGCTCTTGTTTCCAAGCTTCGCGTTGATGGCGCGAATCTCATCGGGCTTGCCGGTGATAAACGTCCACCCAGGCCCCTTGTAGAAGGCGTCGGCGAAAGCTTTCAATTTCTCGGGCGTGTCGTTTTCGGGATCGACCGTGATCGATATCACGAAAATCTTCTTGCCGATCTGATCTTGGATCCTATCAACGACCTGGGCTATGCGCGCGGTCGTCAGCGGACAAAGGTCGGTGCAGCTCGTGAAAATGAAGCTGATCAGGACGATCTTGCCCTTGATCAGGTCGTCATAGAAATGCACCGTCTCGCCGTTCTGGGTGAGAACCTCGCTGTTGGGAAAGTAGTCTTTGCCCCAACGTGAACTGGCGGCTGCAACATCTGCGCACAACGCGGACAGAACGGCAGCGACAGCCAGCAGAAACACAGACCCGCGCTTCATAAATGCCCTCCGGAACGGAATCAGTGTGATTGGGCTGCACATTTTGCGCAGCCCATCATGGCGTGGGGTTGGTATTCAGCTGCGCCTGAACCTGGGATTGGGTATTCGTCCATCCCTTCGGTGCGCCTTCCGGCAGAATTTCAGGCGTGGTGAAGAACACACCGTCCGGGGTCGGATTCGGTGTTGGCGTCACTGCGGCCTGCGGCGTTCCGGCAATACCGGTCAGCAACTGAATCCGCGCCAGCATCGCAAAATCCTCATGGACCGTATTGTGGCAATGGTTGACATAGGATCCACCGAACTCGCCGAACTGGATCTGGAAGGTAACGCTGCCACTTTCTCCAAGCCGCCAGACGTCCTTTCTCACCAAGTTCTCGGTCGGCGGCGGTGCCTGGCCGTTGCGCAGCATCGTTATGCCTTCCTCGAAGTGAAGATGAATGGGATGATCCCATCCGCCACCGCCATTCTTGTAGGTCCAGTGCTCGACTTCACCAGCTTTGGGAATGAGCAGGGAAATCCTGTTGGCGTTCATCGAATGCGAGGATTCGCCGTTGATACGAATGGTCCAGGGGAAGTTGACGGTTTCGCCGCAATCCGGCGTGCATCCGTTCGGCCCGCGCGAATCTCCGGTTCCCGACCTGCCGAATTCAACCATACGCGTGCGCACCGGGGTCACGATCGGGATCTGCTCCGTCAGTGCTGCCGGCACCTGGCTCTTGTCGGGATCGGTGGCGCGGTGAATGACGCCGGGGACATCGACACTTTCGACAGCGCCAACAATACGGAACTCCAGCATCGGCCCGACGACGGGATCTTCCGACGTGCCCTTAAGCGCTTTGGCGAGGCTGAGTTCCTCCTTGGGCCGCCGCCCGTCCTCATGGCGCAAATGATTGACCACCTTGATCCGGTCGCCGATCTTGAAGCCCGAGAAATCAACGATGAAGTCGTAGCGCTCTGCAATCCCCTGGACGGGAAGAGCCGTCATCATTATCGGGGTAACGACAAGGTTACCGTCATTGGCAATGAACTTGATGGGAACAGGATTGCCCTTCGCATCTGCCAGTCCGAGCTTCAGGAAACGCGACATGCAGGCATTCAAGGCGCGGAACCGATATTTGCGCGGCAGCACCTCGAAGAAGGGCGCGAACGCAAAATTCACGAGCGGAACGTCGCCGAGCATCCCGTCGGTGTCGAAGATGTCGAAGTAGAGCTGACCGGCCGCATCGCACGCGCAATCCGAGAAGATCAGATTGACGTCGAAATCCGTGTTTCCCCAGCCGAGCAGCCTGCCGCTGGGCAGCCGAAGGTTCACGCCATCCGACAACTCTTCATTGCCGCGGTCGGGACCGCTGTAGTAGTTGATGGCGCCAATGTTGCCCTTGTAGACGTTTTCCGCCGTGAAGAAGAACCGGTGGTCGTGGGCCCACATCGATCCCTGCAACTCGCGGAAATCACCGGCGACGTTGACAAGGCCCGTGTTGTCGTCGGGACCGGAGGCGCGCCGGTCACCTGCCTGGGTGTTGATCTTGTCGCGCCGCGCCAGCGCCGTGCTCCAGCGATAGTCGTAGAAGGTGCCCGGGAAGTGGTGCACGTTCGCAGCACCGTCGCTCTCCGCACCATTGTGGGCATTGTGGAAATGCAGTTGCGTTTCGTTCCGCCCGAAGCCGTTGTTTGCTGCCCGGTCAACGGGCAGGTCGTTGTATATCCGCGTAATGATCGGTTCACCGTAGCGACCCTTGATCAAAAATGGCGGCAACGCGCACTCGCCGCCCCGTCCCGACGCATAGGTCCAGACACTATTGGGCTGCTGAAGTGGGAAACTGTCATGAAAATAGCCACCTCTGCCCGTTTGGGAAACCTGACCGAGCCGCATGATGTATCCGACCTTCGGGAAGAATTCGTCCCATCGCTGATGGGCAAAGACCTCGCCAGGCGGACGTCCCTCAATCGGTCCTCGATGTGTCAGTGGGTTTATGAATTGTTGATTCGCGGGATCGGCGGAGAAATCCGTATGATAGGAAAGTCGCTTGGCCGGCCGCTCGCCAAGGCTTGTCGGGAAGGCCGCATGCCCCTCGGCTGTCCGCGCAATCGGCAACGGCTTCAAGTGGTTCAGCCGATGCATAGGTTGGGTGAATTTCTGGATGCCGAACAGCGGCGTGCGTGGCGTCCCGGTCGGAACGGCAGCAAAGGCGCTCTTTGCAAACGGACTGAGGCCGTTCTTGCAGGCAAGATAGCCGCTCGCCGTAAAGATGCCCCATCGGAGTAATTCCCGACGGGTAACCTGCCCCTGATTCAGTGCCCTTACAATCTCTGCTCGATTTTCGCGAGCGCGTTGTGCTTCTCTTTGACGGATTCGTGACGCATCGTGAGAGATATACATTCGACCAGCCCCCAATCAAATGTAACTATTTCCATCTATATATGATGGCGATGCCATAATACGCCTTAACACTTCTAATCACAACGCTTATCGTAATAAGTCTGACAATATTCAGAAGTTCTTGAAATTAAATGCCGCAATTGTATTTTATAAATAGTAAGGCCGTTGAGATTTATCGCGGATTTTTGTATAGTTCACCTAATCTTATTTAAGACGCAATCAATCAACCCGATTCGATACTGCATATTTTTTCGACACATCAGGGGCGATTACGGCGATGCCGAACTTCAGGTACCGGGCGATCGATCTCTCGGGGCAGATGCTCGAGGGTGTTTTGCAGGCAAACTCCAGCGCGCTGATGGCCGCGGAGCTCGAGCGCCGGTCCCTGCTTCCAGTCGACATCGAAGAGGTGAAGCGAACCGGCGCTGGATTGAGCCTGTCATTCCAATCCACCCCGTCCTACGACGACGTGACGGCGTTCACCGAGGATCTCGCCGCCCTGCTTTCGGCAAGCGTCGCCCTGGATCGGGCCTTACAGATCATCCATCAATCCACAAAGCGGCATGCCCTCAGCAACATGACGCGTTCGCTTTGGGAAGTCGTTTCGAAGGGACACAGCTTCGCCGAAGCGATCGCGGCCTATCCGGCAGCGTTTCCGCAAACCTACATCAAGATGGTCGAGGTCGCAGAAGTCGCTGGCAATCTTGACGTCACGCTGCAAGTGATTGCGCAGGAGCGCCGCCGCGGACGGGAACTGAGGCAGCGTCTGACGTCAGCACTCGCCTATCCCGCATTTCTGGTACTTGCAGCGGCAGGCGTCATGTTTTTCGTCCTCACGGTTGTCATTCCCGAATTCGACAAGGCACTCGTTGGCATGGGCCAGGCAGCAAACGGACCGACATCCGTCGTCTTTGCCCTGTCGCGTGCGACCGCAGCCAATAGCACCTTGATTTCCGCCATGGGCGCGGCGGCGCTCTGCAGTATCCTCTTCATCAGCCGCAGCAAGATAGCAAAGACGATCATCGTTTCGCTCATCGGGCATCTCCCCGGCTTCGACACGCTGCTGATGCAAGAGCGCGCCGTCGTCTTCTGTTCGACATTCGCCATGCTGAACAAGAGCGGCGTCGACCTTCCGACATCCCTTCGCCTTATCCGTGGCCTGATGCGCGATGGGCACTCGGCGGAGCTCGTCGCTGACGTTCTCGCCAGGGTCAGAGACGGAAGCCAACTCACGGACGCGCTTTCACGCGTCGCTTTCCTTCCTCCCTACGGGCTGCAGATGCTGCGCGTCGGCGAAACCACAGGAGATACCGGCAAAGCCGCATTAAGGGTCGCAACATATTACGAAACGCGACTCGATCGCTCGATCGCGCGTGCCACGGCGATCATCGGCCCGCTGGTTCTATTGACTGTCAGCGCGCTCATCGCCTGGATCATCGTCTCGGTTATCACGGCGTTGCTCAGCCTGAACGAACTACTGTTGTGATCGCCATGCAAAAGCTACTGCCACGCCCCTTGCCGACCAACCGCAAATCCTCCCGCCGCAAGGACAGAGGCGACGGTGGTTTCACGCTTTTGGAGCTGCTGGTCGTGCTGGTGATCCTCAGCCTGGTTGCCAGCATTGCCGCTCCGCGCGTGCTTGGGTACCTCTCTGAGGCGCGTGTCCGGGCAGCACGGCTGCAGATCGAAGCGCTGACCTCAGCATTCGATCTTTTCTATCTCGACACGTCGCGCTACCCGACGGAACGCGAGGGCCTCACGGCCTTGGTCAGCGGCACAGCGATCAAGCGCTGGAAGGGTCCCTACATTCAGCAGGCCTCGGTGCCGTTGGATCCATGGGGCCACGAGTATCAATATCGCATTGGTGACAAGGGGCGACCCCAGATCATTTCCTTTGGTGCCGATGGCGTTGAAGGGGGGGTCGACAATGCCGCAGACATCGCGATCCAGTAGTCATTCTTCGAGCGATGGCGGTTTTGCCCTGCTGGAACTCCTGGCGGCACTTGCAATCGTGGCCTTCGTCGGGGCGATCGCTCTGCCTTACATGATCAACACCGGACAAACGATGGGGCTGAAGGTTCAGGCTGCGCAGATTGCAGCTCTCCTGCGCCAAGACCGGAATATCGCGATTGCCGAAGGCCGGACCGTAGTCTCGACGATCGACGCTCGTCGCGGCACGGTTTTATCGGGTTCTTCCGCAAGAAGGGTCATTTTGCGCGAGGGGTCTGCGATCCGGGGAGAGCGCGCGTTGCACGCCGGCGTGGTGGCCTTTCAGGCCAACGGCCTCTCATCCGGTGGGACATTTGACATCCAGGGACCGCGTGCGACCTTTCGCATATCGGTGAACCCACTGACCTCGGGCATCATGCTGTCAACGATCGAATGAGGCCCCGCATGCGTGCGAATCCCACTCACGGTGCTCCAAGGATACGCGATCGGCGCGATCAGGGTTTTACGCTGCTTGAGGTTCTGGTGGCGGTGGCGATCCTTGCCGCCCTGCTCTACGTCGTTCCGAGAAGCCTGGTCTCGGCACGCACCTTTATCGTCCAGTCCCATGCCTGGCTGGAAGCGCGGCTGGTTGCCGAAGAAGTCCTGGCCGAAGAGTTACACAGCGGAGCCATCCGCCCCGGTACCTTTGGCGGCGTAAGCCATGGGCGCAGATGGCGCGCCATTGTCACACCATCTGCAATCGCTGAAGGGCGTGGGCCAGAGGGACAGATACTGCTCGAGGCAAGGCTTTCCGTCGACGTATCGCCTTCCCGCAGGCTGGCTGTCGATCGGCTGCTGATCGGGGTGGCAGAATGAGGAAGAAGCGCGAGAGAGGAGACGGTGGCTTTGCTATGCTGGAGGCGCTGGTTGTCCTCCTGCTGAGTGCGCTCGTATTCCAGGCGCTCCTGCTGTCGGCCTATCTTGTGACCCGATCTTCTGCCGCCGCTAGCCGGGACGCGGCAAGCGTCGAGCGGCTGGCGACCGGGCTTACCGCCCTGCGACGCGACTTGTCGCAGGTCGCGGCAATCAAGACGAGCGAGAGAGCCGGCGCACCCTTGCTGTTTTACGGCAGCGAACAGGCCGTGGGGCTCGCGACCGGCTCGGGGTCGGATCAACTGGTGTGGATCTCGGTCAGGTCGGGCGACCTCGTTCGGTCGGCAATTGCGCGGCTTCCCTCGGCAACCAGCTTTGAAAAAGTACGTGTCGCGACCCCGACAGCAGTGCTGCAGGGCGGGTGGGACTATCGCTTCTCCTTTGCCCAGAACACTGAAAAGGGTGTCGTATGGAAAAGCTCCTGGGCCGATCGTCCACGGCTTCCCGATATCATTCGCCTACAGATATGGAACAGATCCGATCGCAGGCGCCAACCTTTGACGCTCGTGGTTTCGCCACATGTCGATCCGCCGCGGCTGTGCCCGGATGGAGCGACCTGCGAGGGAGGCCCGGATGCAACGTGACAGCGGATATGTCACGCTGGCGACCCTCGTCGTATGCGGCTTGCTGGCGGGAATTGTATCGACACTGGTGTTGTCAGCGCAGCCGACCCTGGTCCTTACCCGATTGGGGGTTGACGATCTCGTGACGGAGAACCTGCTCGACAGTGGCGCCACTGCGTCCGCCTATCTCCTTTTTGCCGAAGGCAAGGATGCTTCGGTGGTCGATGGTCGCATCATCACTTTGCCGACAGGCAGCGTAACACTACACGTTGCGGCCGAGGCAGGCCGGTTCGATCTCAACGCCTCGCCGCCCGAACTGCTCAAGGGCCTCTTCAAAGCAGTGGATGGCCAGTCCCTTTCACCGGACGCATTTGCGGCGCGGATCGTTGACTGGCGCGACGGAAATGACGAGCGGACGCCCGAAGGCGCCGAGCGCTCCGACTACCGCGGGGCCGGAGCAAGCGGCCTGCCAATGAACGCCAAATTCCAGTCGGTCGGCGAGTTGCGTTTCTTGAAGGGACTGAGCGAGAATGACTACATGAAACTCGAGTCGTTCCTCACGGTGCACAACCGGGGCGGCATGCTTTATCCGAAAGCCGCATCCCGGAAGGCTCTGCTAGCAATCCCTGCCATGAGCGAGGCGGACGCATCGGCCCTTGCCGAACTGCGTGGCGCCGAAGACAACGACGAGCGGCGAGCCCTTTTGAAGAAATACGAAAGCTTCCTGACGCAGGAGACGCCCACGGTTTATCGCATCACGCTTGTCGCACGCAGCAAAAGCGGCCGCACCGGAACTGCCGAGATGATTGCGGGCGATGCCAAAGACAGCCCAAAAGGCTATGTCGTCCACTCGTGGAACCTTGCCGGACCGGCGGCTCATTGATGGCGGGGAGTATCGAATGACCGGCCTTGCTACATCGATCAGACGCGGCGGTTCGGCACTGCTGGGCGAGATGGTTTCCTGGCAGGCAGCAGCCAATATCCCCCGCCGAAATCGTGGGACATTCCTCGTTGTCGAAGAGCCGGCCAAGCTGGTCTGCTACCGCGCCTCCAGGGCGGGACCGATCCACAAAGCCGAGGGACCGCGTGACGATCTCGCCTGGCTCAGCAAGGTCGTCGGAAATCAACCGGTCGAAGTGCGCCTTGGCGCCGATCGTGCGGTCGTTCGATCCCTCACGCTTCCGGCGGCCAGCAGAAATCATATCGATGCAATCATCCGTCACCAGCTCGAACAGCTTGTTCCCTGGCCTGCGGACAGGATGACGTTCGACTACGACCTGCAGGACGACGAGGCGGCAAGCCCTTCTGATCAGCTCCACCTGCGGGTCGTTGCTGTGTCCCTGTCCGCGATGCGGTCGGCAATCGACCCCTTCAGTGCCGCCGGCGTCAAGCCCGTTGTCGTCGGCCTGGCGGCCGATCCGCTCGGAAAAGCCAGTGCAATCAATTTACTACCGGGCGCGAAAGCGGCGCTCACGGAGCGGCGCTCGCGCATCGCGCTCCTTTCCCTTTGCGTCTTGGCAGCCATCGGGACATTCATGATCACGGCAGGCGGCTGGCGGCTCTACCAAGAGACGCAGGAAGCCAAGCGAATCGAAGCCTCGCTCGTCAGTCTTCGCAGCACAATCGATAAAGCTCGCCAGAAGGCCGAGCAGGCGGACAGCTCCAGCGTGAAGCTCGCGCGCAAATGGGATCAGGCCCCCATGGTCGTCCTGATGGATGAGCTGTCGAAAATCATTCCGGAAACCACCTATCTGACCACACTTGATGTTGCCGATCGGGATGTGCGGATTGCAGGGTTTTCAACCGATGCTGCCAGCCTGATCAGGGTCATCGAGGACTCGGATATGCTGGAAGCGGCAAATTTCTCCGCGCCGGTCGTCCGTGATGGCGACAACGGCAAGGAGCGGTTTGAAATCCTGGCCCGTCTTGTGGGAGCGAAAACACCATGAACCGCAAAAGGGGTAGCGCGAAGAACGTTAGGGCGGCCGTCATTGCGGTCCTTGCAGCTCTGCTTTTGGTTCCGGGCGCTATTGCCGCATGGAGCTTGATGGAAGCACGCCACCTGTCACAAGCAAATGCCGAACAGCAACTGTCCCTCGACGCGCTGAAAGCCAAGCTGGCAGCGCTCGAAGACAGCAGCGCAAACGATGCAGATGGAGATGGCGCCGCAATCTACCTGGCGGGCGATACTTCCGCTGTCGCTGGTGCCGAGTTGCAACGGCTGATGACTGAAATGATCAGTCAAACCGGAGCAAAGATTGCTCAGTTTGAATTCGTGGAGCCGGCGGAAGGTGCATCCGACGACGGCACCGTCGAAATGCGCGTTCTTTTTGAGACCACGACAGAGCCGTTGCAGCAAATTCTCTTTGCCACCGAAAGCAACCGGACAGCGCTCGTCTTCAAATCCATCACTATCGAGAGCGCCGAATCGAGCGTAGACAATAAAGAGCCGCCTTCTCTGCGCGTTTCGGCCTCGGTTGAGGGCTATTGGCGAAGGAGCAAGCTGTGAACGGTCGGGCAAGACTTGGTACCGCGACAGGCGTCATCGTGCTGGCAATGGTGCAAGCGGCCTTGTCGCAATCAGAGCCGGACACAGCAGCACCATGGCTGAGCGGTGTTACACTGGACAAGCTTGAGGCGACACGGCTTCATCCGCTTTTTTCACCGCTAAGGCAGCCTCCAGTCATCGACGAGCCGGTCGTCGAAACTGCCCCGGTGGTTGCGAGTATATCGGAAGCATCTGCATCGCCGCCTGAGATGAAGCTCGTTGGAATAATTTCGGCGAGCGGAAAACGCCAGGCGCTCCTTCAGGACCCCGCAAGCGGCCAGATCCATCGCTTGAAGAGCGGCGACAGGCTTCAAAACTGGGTGGTGTCCATCGTCGACAATCGCACCGTCCAGCTCGAGAAGAATGGCCAGCACCAGGACTACCGGATGTTCGCCCCGACCCAGTAGCGTCACTCAAACCGTAACGCGCAGGACCTCCTCGATCGAGGTGATGCCCTTGCGGTATTTCGCAAAGCCATCGTCGAGCATCGTGGTCATGCCGGCGCGCACAGCTGCAGCCTGGATCTTCTGCGGATCGACGTCCTCACGGATCAGCCCGCTCAACTCGGCATCAACAGGCAGAACCTCGAAAATTCCGATGCGTCCGCGATAACCGCTCTCGCCGCAATAAGGACAGCCGACCGCTCGGAAACAAGTGTCTCCGGGGCGCGACACGAAACCGCGGCGTGCAAGGGCGGCATGCTCAACGCCCGCGCCATCGGCCACAGGCGACCTGCAGCGTTCGCAGAGCCTCCGGACAAGCCGCTGGGCAATGACGCACCTAAGGGCGGACGCAAGGAGGAAGGTTTCGACGCCAAGATCCATTAGTCGTATGATCGCATCTGCCGCGCTGTTCGTGTGTAGGGTCGTCAGCACCAGGTGGCCCGTGAGGGCCGCCTGGATGCCGATCGACGCCGTCTCGCTGTCGCGCATCTCGCCAACCATCATGATATCGGGGTCCTGGCGCAGGAAAGAGCGCATCGCATTTGCAAACGTCAGGTTGATCGACGGCTTCACCTGAGTCTGGCTGACACCGGCGATCTGATACTCGATCGGGTCTTCGATCGTCATGATCTTGCGCTCGGGACTGTTGAGGCTCGACAGCGCCGCCGTCAGCGTCGTTGTCTTGCCGCAACCGGTCGGGCCGGCAACGACGATCAGGCCATGCGGTTCGGCAACCTGCGTGCTCAAAATCGAAAAATCGCGCGGCGCCATGCCGAGGCGCGAAAGATCGAGAGCCTCGGCACCCTTGACGAGAATTCTCGCAACAAGCGCCTCCCCATGCAGCGTCGGCATCGTCGCCACACGAAAATCGGCGCGCGTGGTGTTAATCGTGATCCGCGCACGCCCATCCTGCGGCAACCGGTGCTCGGCAATGTTAAGACCCGCAAGGATCTTGATGCGCGAGATGACACCTCGTGCAATGTCGTTCGAAAGCGGCTGCATCGTCCTCAGCATACCATCGACGCGCATTCGCAACCGCACGCCATCCGATTGCGGCTCGATATGGATGTCCGTTGCAGACAGGTTGAGCGCGGTCTCCAGCAACTGGTCGACGGCCCGAACGATCGGCGCGCCGCTGGCGAGATCATGAAGGCGATCAAGATCCTCGTCCGTGCTCTCCGGACGCGCGGCCGCTCGTTCGGTTGCCGCCGAGGCAGGTGTCCGATCCTTGGAAAGCAAGCGTTCGAAGAGCATCGCCATTTCTTCGAATGTCGCGACCCTCATCTCCACGCGTTGCCCGAGGGCTGCCAACGCGGCCTCGATGGCCTCCTCGCGCGTCGGGTCGGCTATGACAAGGATCTGCTGGCCTCTTTCTAGCGCTGGAAGGGCCCAAGCTGCACGAAGAAATCGCGGCGACAGGTCCTCGGTAAATTCGGGACGGAACTCGATCTGGTCAACGGCAGCACGAGCGAGCCCATGAAACTCAGCAATCGCCTTGGCGAGTTGATCCCCTGAAAGAATGCCCGTCTCCCAAAGCCCGCTGTAGCTCGAAGGCGGGTCCTTGAGCATTCGCTCAAGCGACAACCGCTCGGATGGCCCGATGAGGTCATCGTTCATTGTGAGGTATCGGACAAAGTCGATCGAAGTCATTGCGGCAGCCATTTCGAGCTCTCGCCCTGGGTCTCCTGCCCACGTTCCCTGCGGTGAGCGATGAGGACAGCTTCCGCGAAGTTCAACGGCAAGTCCATGCCAACCTTTGCGGTAACGAAGAAGGCCCTTGCACGCCGCGTACCGTAAGATGTGAATAGCCGCCATTAGACGATAGTGCCCCCTCTGAAAAATGCTAGGCTCAACCACTGAAAGCTGGAGAATCAGTCGAGGGGAGATGAAACCTAGCAATACAATTGGTCGGGCAGGATTGCTTTTCGGATGGTGTCTGCTGGCCACTGGATGCGTGCTACCCGATCACGGCTCGATGGATAGTTCCAAGTCCATCCTCGGATCTGTGACCAATGCCGACCTCTCGGCTCGCTCGCCGCGTCCCGACGGGATGGCAGCAGCGAGCAATGGAGGCAGGCCCAGCTCCGTTCAGGGTGTTACCTATGTGACCCCGGGTGATGGCGTCGTTGATCCCATGCACACGGGCCAGACGCCTGCCACCGGAAACGAAGTGAACCTGAACTTTCAGGGCGCCGACCTCAAGGACGTGGTGCAGGTGATCCTTGGAGATACCCTTGGCCAGACCTATACGATCGATCCGAAGGTATCGGGCAGCGTGACGCTCTCGACCGCCCGCCCGGTGGAAAAGGGCGAGCTGCTGTCGATCCTGGAAACCCTTTTGAACATGAACGGCGCCGATCTCGTCCGGCGCAACAACACCTACCAGATCGTCGAGGCCGGTTCGGCGGTGGCAGGTCAGGCAAGCATGAGGGGAAGCGGGCCGGGCTTTGGGCTCACGATCATTCCCGTCCGGTACATTGGCGCACAAACCTTGGCCCGACTGATCGACGGTTTCGGCGCGAGGCCGGGCGCAATTCGCGTGGAAACTACGCGGAACCTCCTCGTTATCGCCGGAAGCGGCGCTGATCGTCAGGCAGCGCTGGAAACGGCAAGCGCGTTCGACGTTGACTGGATGAAGGATCAGGCCGTCGCCATTTTGCCCCTGCAGAATGCCCGCCCGGAGGCCGTCATTCCCGAGCTCGAACGCATTTTTGCAGCCAAGGGCACGGAAACCGGCGCAATTCAGTTCATGCCAATGCCTCGGCTTCGCGCGATCCTGGCCGTGTCGCAAACCCGCACGCTTGCTGAGCGTGCACAGACCTGGGTCCGTCGGCTGGACCGGGAGAACCCTGACTTCGGCCAAAGCGTTCACGTCTACCGCGTGAAATACCGGGACGCGACGAAGATTGCCGAACTCCTGCAAAAGCTGTTTTCGAGTGGCGACGACACGGAAAACGGGGAAAAGCCGGCAGCGGGCGAAGCTTCGCCTGAGACGGCCGATGCGGCTGCTGCCCCAACAGCGGCGGCGAGCACAGCCACCGGCGCTGGAACCGACACGGCCGAGATAGATCCTGCGCGCTTCGGTGCGCCGACATCAAATGAACTGGGTGCTGACGCCGTGCGCATTCGCGCTGACCCTTCGAACAATTCGATCGTGATCTACGGCGATCTCGAAATGCGCCAGCGGGTGCTCGGAGCGCTGACTAGGATAGATGTGCCGCAGCTGCAGGTCGCAATCAGCGTGACGATGGCCGAGGTGCGCTTGACCGACGATATGCGTTTCGGCGTCCAGTACTTCGTCAAGAGTCATCACCTTGGAGCCGGAAACGACAACGGTTCGGTTGGGCTCTTCAACGTCCTGGCCGACAACATCGCGCGCGAAGTGCCCGGTTTCAACTTCGTTTTGGGCAGCGAAAGCAGCCCGGATATCATCATCAGCGCCTTGGATAAGGTCACCGACGTTCAGATTCTCTCGTCGCCATCCCTGGTCGTGCTGGAAAACGAGGTTGCGCGCTTTCAGGTCGGCGACCAGATCCCGATCATCACACGCACCGTCACACCGGTCGATTCGGCCGACGCGCCTGTCAGTAACGAGGTGCAATATCGCGATACCGGCATCATAATGAATGTGCGTCCACGAATTGCTGAGAACGGTGTCGTGGCGATGCGCATTGAACAGGAGATCTCCTCGTCTTCGTCGCCGGACAGCCTGACGCCGACAATTTCCAACCGGAGCATTTCCAGTTCCGTTTCCGTCGTCGACGGCCAGACCGTCCTACTCGGCGGCTTGATCAGCGAACAAGCACAGCGCGCAAAGGACGGTATCCCGGGCCTCAACCGGATGAAGGTCGTCGGCAACCTGTTCGGCAGCAAGAACCGCGCCAATACGCGGACCGAGCTCCTGATCTTGATCAGGCCCATGGTCATTCGCGACGGGCGAGACGCGCAGAGTGTTGCCCAGGAGCTGCAATCAAAGATGTGGGGCATGGGCGGGCGTAAGATCAAATAGTGCTGTGGCGAAGGACCATCATGACCGATCTGGCGGCAGTCGCTTTGGTAACACTGGCGGCACTTGCGATCGGATGGACGACACTGCCACTGCCCCGTGCGCTTCTCGCCGCAGCGCTTGCCGCCATGATGGCATCAGTCACGATCGAGGACTGGCGGAATTTCAGGGTCCGTGACTCTATGAATATCGCGTTGGCGGCAGTGGGAATCGCTGCCTTTCTACTCGGAATCGATCCTTTGGGCCCAGATGCTGTACGGACATTCCTCGCGGTCATCATAGATGCAGCCCTGACCGGCGGCGCGCTACTGCTTGTGCGGGAGGCATATTTCAAGCTTCGCGGCAGGGAGGGGCTGGGGCTCGGCGATGTAAAACTGGCTGCGGCGGCCGGGGTTTGGGTCGGCTGGCAGCAATTTGCCTTGATCGTCTTCCTCGCAACCCTGGCTGCATTCGTCTACGTTGCTGCCGCAACGGTGAGGGGGCCCGGCCAATGGCCAGCGTCCGCACGCATTCCCTTCGGAACATTCCTAGCACCAGCGATCTGGTTGGTATGGTATCTGGCGCAGTGGCACGTGCTGCTCGCTTAAATTTCTATCGTGTCCACCCCCTTGGATAATGGACCTTTACCGTTCTGATAGATCCTCGCGCCACAATGTCGGGTGAAGCTTGGTCATTTTTCCACTCCATTGCCCTGCAAGCATGCGGGAGCCATTCACCACGTTAACGGTCCAAGGCCGTCAAATGCCGGTCCGACCTTGCGGTTGATATTGTCGGGTTCGGATCGAAGTTGCAGGTGAGCGCCTGCTGGCGATGAGACAAAGCCAAGCCATTTTCATATCGCCGTTGGCTTGTCCTATACGAGGCGTCCTCGCGCCAGCGACCGCGTAGTACAATAAAATATCATTCAAAATGATTATACAGAAACACAAATATAAAATGGAAATAATATTACGCACATATTACAACATTACCCTATCCTAAAATCAATATAGAATTATTGAGGGAAGACTGATGGGAATATTATCATTTATACACCGGAAATTCCGTAACTTTGTGAATCCCGTGATACAGACGAGCGTGCTGCAAATGGCGTCTGTGGTGCAGCATATAGGGACGATATTTCCGCATGATGCTCAGAAGTCGACCTATACTCTACCTGCTTACGGCGCCCCCCCACAACAACCCCTCTCCTCTCCGTTTCCTGTTCCCCCCGAGGTCTTCAAAGCCAGCTACTGCACAAGCGACCAATCATATTTGCAGAGTGGTGTTGACGACATCAACATGTTGCGAACTTTATTGCATGAAAGCGGCGTAAAGGTCGGCGATTTAGGGCGTATCCTCGAACTTGGAGTGGCGGGAGGACGGCTAATCCGACATCTAGCAGAGGAGGCACAAACGCAAGAAATCTGGGGAGTAGATTGCTGGGCGAGTGCGGTTCTGTGGTGCAAAGAGCATCTTTCTCCTCCATTTCACTTTGCAACAACCACCGTCACACCACATCTGCCATTTGAGGACCGGTCATTTGGACTGGTATTTGCTGGCTCAGTGTGGACTCATATTGACGATCTAGCGGAAGCTTGGACCTTGGAGGTCCATCGCATCCTTCGCCCCGGGGCACGGTTCTATTTCACGATCAACGACCGTTCAGCGATCGCGTTTTTTGAAGGTGGCGGCACTGAGGAAAAACGCGCTCGCTTTATTGAGCGCATCCGCCCTCAAAACTGGGAAAGCTGGCTTGATCTTTTACGACAT
Source organism: Rhizobium sp. BK538 (assembly GCF_014197575.1). Taxonomy (NCBI): domain Bacteria; kingdom Pseudomonadati; phylum Pseudomonadota; class Alphaproteobacteria; order Hyphomicrobiales; family Rhizobiaceae; genus Rhizobium; species Rhizobium sp. BK538. The sequence continues at coordinate 133,761 of NZ_JACIFT010000015.1, read as the reverse complement.
CATGAGGGTTATCAGCGTTTCGCCAAAGGAAAGGCACAAATGGTTACGATGGGTCGGTCGACAGCGTCGCACGTCATGTGGGACGCAGAGTATCTTATAAATAGATTAGGGCCGGGATGGAGAGTGTGCTCGATTACACCCGAGGCCTACGGGCATCAGACTGGCGTGTTATTGGAGCGCCTTTGAGCTTCAAGTTAGGTTTTTGGAAGCGCAACCTTTAATTGCTCTCGCCTCATCAATTTTACGTCTTCAGTTTTCCCTCTTCCCGGTCGCTTAGGTGCACCTTGTAGGACAAAACCTCGGCGGACAACAGGCTGCGGGCGGCCAAGGGAGAAAGAGATCGCGATTGAGTTGGTCGGGAATCTGGATGGACGTAACGAGTCGACCCCGCTGGCGGCCTGGAAGGATGACTACTGGCGGCACCTACCTTACTCATTGCCAGCAACACCACACAGTGAACTCGCGATGAAAATGACGCGAAGAACAGCTCCCCCAAGGTTCTCCAAAAATGAGAGAGAAACGAGTGACCTTATCTAACCGCCCCTGATCGAGCCTCGCCAGACCAATTCGGCATGAAGCCGGATCGACTGCTCACCATTTTCCGGCTGAGGATGTGAAAGCCATTCGACCGCCCTGGAAGCAATCGCCGAAATCGGCTGGGCGAAGGTTGTCAGGTCATAAGAAGACCATGCGGCCTGTTCGATATCGTCGAAGCCGGCAATGCACAGCTGGCCCGGCACCGAGATCGAGAATTGATGGCGGGCAGCATCCATGAAGCCACAAGCCAGGAGATCGGTTGCGCAGAAGACGGCATCCGGCCGCTCGGCGCGCGTCAGCATTCGCTGCGCTAGGACTTTTCCCGCCTCGTAGCCCGTCCAACCGTGGCGTTCGACGGAAACCTCCATCCCGAGCGCGGCGGCCGCTGCGACAAACCCGCGCTCTCTGGCCATCAGACTCGGTGTTCCCACTTCCGAATTGGCAAAGGCCAGCGTTCGGCATCCGGCTCTGACGAAGGCCGTAGCCACGCGTCCGCCCGCCTCGTAATCGTCAAGGTTGATCCGCAAAGGCCCGGGCTGCTCGTCGTCGCGATTGATGAGGACAAGCCGCTGTCCGTTGCGTAAGCACAGTTGCACGATGGACTTGTCAGGCATGCCCGAGAGGATGATCGAGGCATCAGCGCGATAGCGGATCGCCTGACGAAGAGCGTGGTCAACGCTGCCGTCCGAGCGGTCCGTATTGATCAGCATCGCGACCTTGCCGCTATTTTGGAGCAGCAACGTCATTTCGCGCAGCAGCGCAGAACGGTACGGCGTCGCGACATCGGAGACGATCAGACAAACGATGCCGCTCTCATTGCGCATGAGACCGCGCGCAAGCTCATTGACATGGTAGCCAAGCGCTTCGGCAGCTTCGAGAACGCGCCGTCGCGTTTGCGCTGAAACGCTGGCACCCGGCGTGAACGTCCGCGATACGGCGGATCGTGAAACCCCTGCCCTGTCTGCGACTTCCTGGGCGCTTACAAACACCTTTTCAGACACGCGGTTCAATCTCCGTTTGCAACGACTCTGCACATTGCTGCAAAAGTGTGCAAGCACCTGGCTCAGTAGGGACGCATGAAACTTTTATGAACAACTGTGTTGAGCCTATCTACGGGGCCAAGCCTGCGCCTGCACGCGATTGCAACGAGAGCCAACGTGGTTCCGTCATGGCGAGAACGAGGGAGCCCTCCGAAAAGGCGGAAGGCCAATCGATGATCCGCGTGAAAATGATGAAGCTATTGAGGACAGTTCGCGGATTGTCAAAAGAGCGATGCAGATCGCGACCATAAGCGGTCTATTTCCGACAATTGGCTGCAGACAGTAACCGGTCGGTTTTCCTCCCACACGCATGAATAAGCCTATCGGGGTATGCCCCGCCATGCAGCATACCGCAGATTACTGTCGTTCTCTCTCGCCATAAACATGACAGGATAATGCCTCTGGACACATGTCGCATTGCGATTGGGGGCGTTCCTAATGCTGAGGATTAACATCAAGAACCGCGATTATTTGAGCGCGTACGGTGGCACCTCGAGTGTTTACAGCGCAGCCGCAACGGGCAGCGCTCTTCTTGTGAACGCAACAGTAGGTTCATCAGTCGGCGGCGACCGGCCAATTGCCGATCTGGACGCTGTTGGCTCGGTGAACGTCTCACTCACGGGATCCCAGACGACGACATCTCCTTTGACGAATGATGCCACAGCGCCGCAGGTGTCGCCGGCAGCAGGTGCCGTCTCTCCTCTCGACTCGCCCAGCGGTGCCGAATTCGCTTTGGGCGACGCCGCAACGTCGACAACAAGTTCTTCCACGACGGATCCACAACCGGCAACAAAGCCACGCACCGTCCTGCCTCCCGACCCCTCCACGCTCATCGCCACGACGTCTGTGGAGCCCGATTTGTCGGATGCTCCCACTGCCACGCTCACTGTCTCAGACGTGAGTGACACATCGAGTATTCCGGTCTTGAGCTTTGCGATTACAAGTATCGGAACGGCAGAGCAGGATAGTTCATCCGCGCCGGCGACCATGGCGACAACGGCCTCGGTGGCCACAGTGACGACAGTTGTTGCTCCAGAGCAGGATAGTTCATCCGCGGTGGCCACAGTGACGACAGTGGCTCCAGTTGCTGCTCCCGTCACGCTGAACAAGACCGCTCTCGAAAACATGAAGCAGGGCAATCCGATCAGCGAATGGGGCATTGACGGTGACGGCGGCGGCACCATCCAAGGCTTTGCAACCGAAATCAGCACCAATGTCGGCCAGACCGTCGATTTCAAGATTGCCACAGATTCGACCCACTACCGCATCGACATCTATCGCTTGGGCTATTATGGCGGCGACGGTGCGCGCAAAGTTGCCTCGATCGACAAATCGCTGTCGACAGCGCAAATCCAGCCTCACCCAATCGTAGACATGTCCCTCGGTTTGATCGACTGCGGCAACTGGTCGGTTTCGGCGAGCTGGCAGATCCCGGCAGACGCTGTATCAGGTGTCTATATCGCCAAGCTGGTGCGTGAGGACGGCACGGAAGACGCAAGCATCATTCCGTTCGTCGTGCGTGACGACGCCTCAACGAGCGACATCGTCTTCCAGACCTCAGACACCACCTGGCAGGCCTATAATGCCTGGGGTGGAGCAAGCCTCTACTACGGAGAGGTTCCGACTGATCCTGCAAATATGATCGGATACCTGCCTCCGAACTGCAGCTGCGGTTTGACGGCGATCGGTCGTGCATCTGCGATCAGCTACAATCGACCGATTATTACCAACACCAGCCCGATTGGCGGCACACACGACTTCATTTTCGGCGTCGAGCATTCCGCTATCCAGTGGCTGGAGCAGAATGGCTACGACGTATCCTATGTCACGGGCGTCGATGCCGCCCGAAATGGCAGCCTGCTGCTCAACCACCAGGCCTACCTGTCGGTCGGGCACGACGAATACTGGTCTGCCGAGCAGCGCGCCAATGTCGAGGCCGCACGCGACAGCGGCGTCAACCTCGCATTCTGGAGCGGCAACGAATGCTACTGGAAGGTCCGCTGGGAAAGCAGCATTGACGGCAACGGCCAAGCTTATCGGACGATGGTCTGTTACAAGGAAACTTGGGGAACCAGCACTGATCCGAGTAACATCGGCACCGGAACCTGGCGCGATCCGCGTTATGCCGACCCAGGACAGGAGCCGGAAAACTCCCTCACCGGCACCATGTTTACCGTCGACGGCTACCGTTCGGACACAATCTCTATCCCTTATGACTATTCGAACCTGCGCTTCTGGCGAAACACCGATGTCGCCAACCTCCAGCCCGGAGAAACGTACAATCTCGTGCAGAACTTGCTGGGATACGAGTGGGATTCCGACGTTCAAAACGGGTTCCGACCGGATGGCCTGATCAATCTTTCGCTCTCCAGCGTGTCGGTCAACAGCTATTTGCGTGACTACGGGACAACAATCGGCGACGCCGTGGTTGAACACAGCCTGACGATGTACCGGGCAGAAAGCGGCGCGTTGGTCTTTGGCGCAGGCACCGTTTTCTGGTCCTGGGGCCTGAACGACCAGCATGAGGGGGTAGCAACGCCGACAGATCCGAACGTCCAGCAGGCCATGGTCAACATGTTCGCAGACATGGGAATCCAGCCGACCACCCTGGATGCCAGCCTGATTTTGGCAACGCAGTCGACTGACACGTTAAAGCCCACGTCGACGATCACCTCGCCGGTCATTGGTGCAAGCTTCGTCGAAGGACAGCGCGTTACCATCACCGGCACGGCCCAGGATTTCGGTGGCGGCATCATTGCCGGCATCGAAGTTTCCACGGACGGCGGGCAACACTGGTTCAAGGCCACCGGCCGCGAGAACTGGAGCTACAGCTGGAATGTGCAGGCAAGCGGCACGTACACCATCATGTCGCGCGCAGTCGATGACAGCGTCAACCTGGAAACCCCTTCCGTCGGCAAGCAGGTCACCGTCGTCCTGCCGGCGACATCAAGTCTGTGGACGCTTGCATCAAAGCCGACCGTGGAAACCGCGATCGATCGCGATCCCGTGGAGCTTGGCGTGCGCTTCCAGGCTACAACGGGCGGCTTTGTACAGGGTGTCCGTTTCTACAAGGGCTTTTATAACACTGGCGAACATGTCGTCAGTCTCTGGACCAGCACCGGAACGCTGATTGCGACCGGCGTCTCCGTCAACGAGTCACTCTCGGGTTGGCAGACCGTCATGTTCTCCAGCCCGATCGCCATTTCGGCTGGCACGACCTATGTCGCATCCTATCATAGCAACGGGTTCTTCTCCCTTACCGAGAACTATTTCGGTTCGACATATAGCAATGGAGCCCTGAAGGCCGTCGATGGTGGTGGTGTGTATGCTTACAGTACCAGTGCCGGCACCTTCCCGGGCAATAGCCCAGGAGGCTCCAACTATTGGGTTGACGTCATTTTTGACGCTGGTCCGAACAGCGTGCCCGTTGCCACCGATGACAGCGGCTTCTCTATTTCTCGCAACGGAACGCTGACGATTTCTATCGCTTCGCTTGTTGCCAACGACGTCGATCCAAACGGTGACGCGCTCACCATCTCGGCGGTCGGGAATGCCACGAACGGCACGGTCTCGCTCGATACACAGACAGGCAATGTCATCTTCACACCGAATGCGAACTACACCGGCCCGGCAAGCTTCAACTACACCCTTTCTGATGGGCGCGGCGGCACCGACGAAGGCAACGTCAGTCTGACCGTCGAAGAAGGACCGGTCGGCCAGACACTGTTCCAGCCCGGCGACGGCCCGAGTGGCGCCGGTATCCATGAAAATGCGCCGCTGGAACTGGGCATGAAGTTTACCGCCTCGACAAGCGGGACCCTCACCGGCATTCGCTTCTACAAGGCTGCCAGTGATACAGGCGCCCACACCGGCTCAATATGGGCTGCGGACGGCACGCTGATCGGCACAGTCACATTCACAAGTGAGTCCCTGAGCGGTTGGCAGACGGCCAAGTTCTCCTCGCCGATCCAGATTACCGCCGGAACGACCTACATTGCTTCCTACCATACGACGGGCAGTTACGTCGCAACCACCAATTACTTTTCGACTGCCCACACCAGCGGCGCGCTGACGGCCTTGGCAAGCTCTGCCAGTAGCGGCAACGGCGTTTTCTCCTATGGGACGAATACGACGTTCCCCACCTCCAGCTACCAGGCAGCGAATTACTGGGTCGACGTCGTATTCAACCAATCAACGGTCAATAGTGCGCCGGTTGCGGCCAACGACAACGGGTTCACCACCTATTCGAACACGGCCCTGTCAATCGCGGCGGCAAGTCTGCTTGCCAATGACACGGACCCTGACGGCGATGGGCTGACGATCACAGGGGCGAATGGTGCAACAAATGGCACTGTGGCATTTGATAGCCAAACCAACTCCGTCGTCTTCACACCAACGACGGATTACGTGGGCGCGGCAAGCTTCAGCTACTCGATTTCCGACGGTCGCGGCGGAACGTCGAGCGCCACCGTTTCTCTGAACGTCGGAGCCCAAGCCAGCGGCGCAGGCCTGTTTGCAACCTCAGACACGCCAAGTATTGCCGCCGAGAACGATTCCTCCTCCGTTGAACTGGGCGTCAAGTTCGTGGCATCTGCGCGCGGCGAAATCACCGGCTTGCGCTACTATAAGAGTGCTCAGGACGTCGGCACCCATATCGGCTCACTCTGGAGCAGCACCGGCCAACTTCTCGCGACGGCAACCTTCACCAACGAAACGGCAAGCGGGTGGCAGACCGTAACCTTCTCGCAGCCGGTGAGCATTTCTGCAGGCGTGACCTATGTCGCAAGCTACCATTCGAACGGCTTTTATGCAGCGACGCCCAATTACTTCACGACGAGCCACAGCAACGGTGTGTTGACAGCACCGTCCAGTTCGGAAAGCGGCGGAAATGGCGTCTACGGATACGGAAGCGGCAGCCTGTTTCCAACCGCGACCTACAATGCGGCCAACTACTGGGTCGACGTCCTCTATCAACAGTCGTCTCAAAACGCTGTGCCGGTTGCCGTCAACGACAGTGGAATTTCCACGGGGGTTGGAACGCCGGTCGTCATCCAGGCATCAAGCCTCATTGCCAATGACAGCGATCCTGACGGGGATCAGATCTCGGTTGCCAGCGTTGCCAACGCGATCAATGGTACGGTGGCTTTCGACAGCCAATCCGGCGCGATCACCTTCACCCCCTTGGCCGGGTACTCCGGTGCAGCCAGCTTTGACTACACGATCAAGGATACTCAAGGCCAGACTTCAACGGCCAATGTCTCGCTCAGCGTGATCAACCAGGGCAGCGAGCAGAACGTCTTTGCCGCCGGTACGACGCCCGCGATCACTTCGGTCAATGACAACAGCCCGGTCAATCTCGGCATGAAGTTCCAATCGGATGCAGCCGGCTGGATCACCGGTATTCGCTTCTACAAGAGCGAGGAAAATACCGGACCCCATACGGGCTATCTGTGGACGGCAAGCGGCACATTGCTTGCAAGCGCGACCTTCACCAACGAGAGCGCAAGCGGTTGGCAGTCCGTCAATCTTTCGCAACAGGTCGCAATCGATGCCGGTACGACATACGTCGTCTCCTACAGCACCAACGGCAACTATTCGGCAACAGGCAACTACTTCGCGGACACGACGACAAACGGCAACCTGCAGGCCATGTCGTCAGCGCTCAGTGGTGGCAACGGCGTCTATGGCTACGGCTCCAGCGGGCTGTTCCCGACAAGTACATTCAACAGCACCAACTACTATGTGGACGTGGCATTCAGGCAGCAGCTCGCAGCGTAACAGCGGGTGGGGGAGTATCAATGACAGGTGGCGACAAGCGCCTCCCAGTAACGGTTTTGGCGGGTTTCCTCGGCGCGGGAAAAACAACCATCCTCAACCATGTATTGCGTAACCGGGAGGGTCGCCGGGTCGCTGTGATCGTCAACGACATGAGCGAGATCAACATCGATGCCGAGCTCGTTCGTGATGGCGGCGCCAACCTCTCGCACACCAATGAAACACTGGTTGAACTCACCAATGGGTGCATCTGTTGCACGCTGCGCGACGATCTCTTGAGCGAGGTGCGTCGGCTTGCTGCCGATGATCGCTTCGACTACCTGCTGATCGAGGGCACCGGGATCGCCGAACCTCTGCCGATCGCCGCCACATTTTCCTTCCGCGACGAAAATGGCAGTGCGCTCTGCGACGTCGCGCGGCTGGATACGATGGTTTCCGTCGTCGACGCGGCAAACCTCCTGGCGGATTACGCGAGCGCAGATTTCCTCAGTGATCGCGGTGAAACTCGTGCCACCGATGACGAACGAACACTCGTCGATCTCCTCGTGGAACAGATCGAGTTTGCCGATGTCGTTGTGATCAACAAGGTCTCGGAGGTCAGTTTAGAAACACGCGCGATGGTGCGCCAGATCGTTGCCGCGCTTAATCCCGATGCCCGTGTCATCGAAACGGACTTCGGCGATCTGCCGCTTTCCACGATTCTGGATACCGGTCTTTTCAGCGAGGCGAAGTCTGCTCGTCACCCGTACTGGCACAAGGAGCTCTACGGTTGGGGCGATCATGTCCCAGAAACCGAAGAGTACGGTATTTCCAGCTTCGTCTATCGCGCACGCCGCCCCTTTGACCCGGCTGCGCTCGATCGCTTTCTCGCGCAGCAGTGGCCGGGCCTCATCCGCGCCAAGGGGCACTTCTGGCTGGCAACACGACCGAATGAAATCGGCCTGCTTTCCATCGCCGGCACACAGCGGCGCACCGACACAAAGGGCTTCTGGTGGGCGAGCGTGTCCAAGGCACATTGGCCACGTTATCCGCAATTCCGCCAGTTGCTCGACCGCCATTGGGACGCAGTCTGGGGCGATCGCCGCCAGGAACTCGTGTTCATTGGCGCGGGCTTCGATCAGCAGGCAATCAGCGCCGCGCTCGACGACTGCCTGATCGGAGAAGAGGCAGGCTTTGACCCCGATCTCGGCAGAGGTCTCTCGGATCCGTTCCCGGCCTGGCAACACGCACAGCATCACCATCCATGATCACTCATCCAAACGAGGAGACGACAATGAGCAATGAACTCTATGCAGACGGAATTGGCGAAATCACCATCACCGGCACCATCGTGCGCATCGATCTGATGTCGCTGTCGGCCACCGAGCGCGATGCGAGCAACAACCCGAAGCCCGTCTTCCGCCAGCGCATCATCATGCCGGTCGACGCTTTTGCGAACGCAGTCGACCTGATGCAGAAGGCACTGGGTGGATTGGTCGAGGCCGGTGCCGTGCGCCGTATCAACGATCAGCCATCAAGCCCGAAGGCTGAAATCATCCAACCGTCGGGTAGCGCGGTAAACGCCTCACCCAATTTCAACTGACCAAAAAGTTCCTCTTCAACGCAGACACTCGGGTGGGCCATGAGTACATTTTTGCACACCAATCTACACTGCCTTGCACTCGTCGCGCGCCATCACGGCGTCGATCTGTCCCCCGAGCGCCTACAGCACGACTATGCTGTCGACGAGCGGCCGGTCGAAGTCCGGCAACTGCTGCGCATGGCCAAGGATGCTGGACTGCGCGCACGGCAGATCAGCCTCTCCTGGACTGCGCTGCTCCAGTTGGGGGAGGCCTTCCCGGTTCTAGCGGAACTCGAAAACGGCAACTGGGTGGTCATTGCCGGCCCCGCCATGGGTGAGGAGGAGGCCAAGATCAGGGTTCTTGACCCCCTGGCCGTGCGCCCTGACTTCATTCTCCTGAACGAGGAGCAGTTCACCAGATCCTGGCGTGGATCCGTGGTGATGCTGAAGCGAAACTTCAGTCTCAATGATGCCGACCAGCCCTTCGGCTTCCGCTGGTTCATTCCCGAGATCATCAAACAGCGCAGCTTCTTCCGCGATGTTGCCCTTGCCGCCATCGTCCTCTACGGCCTTGGCCTGATGACCCCGATCTTCTTCCAGCTCGTCATCGACAAGGTGCTGGTTCATCAAAGCTATGCAACGCTGACGGTCCTGACCATTGGCATCGCCATTGCCCTTGTCTTCGATGCTGCCTTCAGCTTCCTGCGCCGCTACCTGTTGCTCTATGCCACGAACAGGATCGATATCCGTATTGCAACCCGCACCTTCGGGCATCTGCTCAATCTTCCAATCGCTTTGTTCGAGCAGGCATCTGCAGGTGTTCTCGTCAAGCACATGCAACAAACCGGCAGGATTCGCGAGTTTCTGACAGGCCGCCTCTTCCTGACGCTCCTCGACGGCGTTTCCTTGCTGGTCTTCATTCCGATCCTGCTTCTCTACAGCGTGAAGCTGACGCTCGTCGTCATCGGCTTTGCCGCGCTTGTCGGTCTCGTCGTCATGCTTCTTGTCGGCCCATTCCAGCGCCGTCTCCAGGCGCTCTACAAGGCTGAAGGCGACCGGCAGGCCCTGCTCGTTGAAACCGTTCACGGCATGCGGACCGTCAAGTCGCTGGCGCTTGAACCGCGCCAGCGTCGCGCCTGGGATGACTATTCGGCGCAATCGATATCCGTGCGTTTCCGTGTCGAGAAAATCTCCACCGTCGCTCAGTCGATGACCGGGCTTCTCGAGAAACTGATGAGCGTCGCCATTATCGGGCTCGGTGCCCTTGACGTCTTCAGCGGCGCCATGACGATTGGCGCCCTGGTTGCATTCAACATGCTGGCTGGGCGGGTCTCGGGTCCGCTTGTCCAGATCGTCACTATGGTGCATGAGTACCAGGAGGTTGCGCTTTCGGTGCGTATGCTGGGCGAGATCATGAACCAGCGTCCGGAACAAGCCGGTCGCGGTCGCGGCATCCGCCCGCATCTCAGAGGCAACATCGAATTCGACAAGGTAACGTTCCGCTATGGGCCGGATGGGCCCCCTGCGCTCGACGACGTCTCCTTCAGTATTCCCGCCGGCTCCGTATTTGGCGTCGTTGGCAAGAGCGGTTCTGGCAAAACCACGATCACTCGCCTGATCCAGGGTCTTTATCAGAACCAGCAGGGCATCGTTCGAATGGATGGTTATGACAGTCGGGAGATCGACCTCGTGCATCTGAGAACGAGTACTGGCGTCGTGCTCCAGGACAACTTCCTGTTTCGTGGCACCGTTCGCGAGAACATCGCGGCAGCAAAGCCCGATGCAAGCATCGAGGAGATCATGGAGGTCGCGCGTATTGCCGGCGCCGAGGAGTTCATCGAACGGCTTCCGCGTGGTTTCGACACAATGCTGGAGGAAAACGCCTCGAACCTGTCCGGCGGGCAGAGGCAACGCCTGGCCATAGCCCGCGCACTCATCACCGATCCGAAACTCCTGATCCTGGATGAGGCCACCAGCGCGCTTGACCCCGACAGCGAGACGATCATCCGCCAGAACCTCAGCCAGATTGCGGCCGGGCGAACGGTGGTCATCGTTTCGCACCGCCTCTCCACGCTTGTCGATGCCGATGCCATCCTCGTCGTCGAACGGGGCAAGATCGCCGATATCGGCAGGCATGATCAACTCGTGACGCGCTGCATGACATACCGTCACCTGTGGTCTCAGCAGATGAGGCAGGTAGCATGAATACGCGCGCTGAAAAACCAAAGGAGAACCTGCCTGTTCCGACGGCGGCCCAAGTCACGCAACCAGCCCTCAGGCGCTCGTTTCCAGCTGCAATCGCAGAGTTCCAGTCAGATGCTGTGGAACTTGAAGAGCGCGCGCCGCCAAGGGTCGCCCGCATGACGCTCTACGGCATTACTGCGCTGATTACCGCGGCAATCGTCTGGGCGTCGGTATCGTCGATCGATGAGGTCGTCGTCGCACCCGGCAAGCTGATTACGACCCAGCCGACCATCGTGGTGCAGCCGCTGGAGACATCGATCATCCGGACAATCAATGTCACCGCCGGGGAGATCGTCGAAAAAGGTCAGGTGCTTGCTACGCTCGATGCGACGTTCAGCCAGTCTGACGTCGATCAGCAACGAGCCAAATTCGTAGCCCTCGACGCCCAGGTAAAACGCCTGGAAGCCGAGCTTGACGGCACGGACTACACCAAGACTGCCGGCTTGTCGCGCGACGAACTGCTTCAGATGCAGTTGTTTGGGCAGCGCCGCGCCTATCATGCGGCGCAGTTGCAGAACTACGATCAGCAAATTGCGGCCCAGGCGGCGACGATTGCCTCAAGCCGGAACCAGGAGGCAGTCCTTGCCAATCGACGCGAAACGCTGTCGCAGATCGAAGGCGCCAGGGAACGGCTATATGATCGCGAGAGCGGATCTTTAATAACACTCCTGGGATCGCGTGATGCCCGTCTTGACGTTGAGACCAGCCTTACGGCTGTCCGGGGCAAGGCCGATGAAGCCGAGCATACCTTCGCCAAGCTCAAGGCGGATCGACAGGCATTCATTGAAGACTTCCGACGCGCCGCCATGGAGCAGCTTGTAGACCTGCGTAGCCAGCGCGACACTGCGGCCGAGGAACTGAAGAAGATGGAACTCCGGCGCGACATGGTGGCACTGACGGCACCAGCCAATGCCGTCGTGCTCGACTTGGCGGCGCGCTCGGTCGGCTCGGTGGTTCGAGAGGCCGAGCCCATCGTGACGCTGGTTCCTCTCAATGTACCGCTGGAGGCCGAGGTCTCGGTCAATACGCGCGACATTGGCCGCATCACCACGGGCAAGGAAGCGCGGATCAAGTTCGATGCCTATCCGTTCCAAAAATTCGGGACCGCGTCAGGAACGGTTCGAACGGTGAGCCGTGACGCGTTCACGCCATCTCAGCAAGAGGCAGCGACTCAAACAACCGCGCCTTACTTCAAGGCACGTATCCCGTTGGCGGATCCAAGGCTGAAAGGCTCAGACGAGCCCGTGCGACTTTTGCCCGGTATGACCGTTTCAGCCGAGATCATGGTCGGTCATCGCACCGTCATCTCATACTTCCTCTATCCCATCCTGCGAGGACTGGATAGCGCAATTCGGGAGCCGTGATACGAAGGGAGGCACCATCGGTGCCTCTCGAACAACAGCTGCATCGCGATTTCGCCCCCCACGACGTGGTGGGGGTGCGGCGGCCTGCTGAATATGATAGATCGCACCGCCACCATCCAAGGAGGAGCCGGTGACGGCAGCGACCAACCAGGCAGATGTCCAGGCCAGCGACCTGATCCGACGGATTCTTGCCGAAAGCCCGCTGAAGGCAGCGGGCTTTATCGTGACAATCTACGGCGATGTCGTCGAGCCGCGTGGCGGCATCGCATGGATCGGCAACCTGATCGAGACCTGCGCAGAAGTCGGCATCAGCGAAACGCTCGTGCGCACTGCCGTCTCTCGGCTTGTCGCCGCCGGCCAGCTCTCCGGAGAAAGAGAGGGTCGACGCAGCTATTACCGGCTGTCGCGTTCGGCCGGCAGCGAGTTCGCGGCCGCGGCACGCGTGCTTTTCGGCGTTCCCGAAGAGAGCGGATGGCAGTTCGTTCAGGTGATGGGACCGGCCGTCGAAGAGGCCATGCAGTCGCTCAGGCGTGCCGGCCATGCGCGTCTCAACACCCGCCTTGCAGTTGGTCCTGCAAGGCCGATGGCAGCCGCAATTCCTGCCTTGATTTTCCGCGCAGACGTCCCGCAGGACCACAATGCTTTGCAGGCGTTTGCCTCCGAATATTGGGATCTTGCAGGTCATGCGGAGGCATACCAAACATTCCTGACGCAGTTCCGCGCCCTATCCGATTCGCCCAGCGCCCCCGGTTTTTCGCCCTTGATGGCGCTGACGATCCGGCTCCTCCTCGTGCATCGCTTTCGCACAGTTCATCTGCACGATCCAAGGCTGCCAGCCGCTGCACTTCCCGACAACTGGCCAGGCAAAGCGGCGCGGCAGCTGTTTGCACAGCTTTATCGACGGCTTTCACCCGCAGCTGATGCGTTCGTAGCCCACACCTTTGTGACAGCCTCCGGCCCCCTCGCCGCTTCAACGCCTACAACGGACTTTCGCCTCGAGATGCTAGCCCACGAGGCCATTTAGCTCTCCGTTCCTAGGCTTTTCAGGTCGGTTCGCGTCTTTTGTGCTAGAATTTTCCTCGTTAACATTAAACATCACACATCTTCGCAAAAAATCCATTGATCTGTGACATATCGCATGATAAATACATGACCGATCGGTCGGTTAATCAATACAAGATTGATCGGTATCGTGGGAGCAGGAGGAAGTCGCGCATGTCGGAAGCGTTCATCTGTGATGCCGTTCGCACACCTATCGGCCGCTATGGCGGTGCGCTTGCTGCGGTTCGCGCAGACGATCTGGCAGCCCTCCCCCTCACTGCGCTGATGGAACGTAACCCTGAGGTCGACTGGAGCAAGGTCGACGACCTCATCTACGGCTGCGCCAACCAGGCTGGCGAAGACAATCGCAATGTAGCCCGCATGGCCGTGCTGCTTTCGGGCATGCCGATCACCATTCCCGCGACCACCGTCAACCGCCTGTGCGGCTCCGGCATGGACGCCGTCGGCATCGCGGCAAGGGCGATCCGCGCCGGCGACTGTGACCTCGTGATCGCCGGTGGCGTCGAGAGCATGAGCCGGGCACCTTTTGTCATGCCGAAGGCAGACAGCGCTTTTTCGCGTGCCAATGCCGTCTACGACACGACGATCGGTTGGCGCTTCGTCAATTCGAAGATGAAGGCTGAGTTCGGCGTCGATTCGATGCCGCAGACCGCCGACAATGTGGCGGCCGATTTTGGCGTCACCCGCGCCGATCAGGACGCGTTTGCGGCCCGCAGTCAGGCCCGCTGGGCGGCGGCCCAGGAAGCCGGCCTGTTCGTTGACGAATTGGTCAGCGTCAAGGTTCCGCAGAGAAAGGGCGATCCTATTGTCGTCGACCGCGACGAGCATCCGCGCCCCGGTACGACCGTCGATCAGCTTTCCAAGCTCAAGGGCGTCAATGGCCCGGACCTCAGCGTCACCGCTGGCAACGCCTCAGGCGTCAACGATGGTGCTGCGGCCCTTGTCGTCGCAAGCGAGGCGGCCGCGAAGGCGCAAGGTCTGACACCGAAGGCCCGCATCGTCGCAATGGCGGCGGCCGGTGTCGAGCCGCGGATCATGGGCGTTGGTCCAGCACCGGCCGCCCGGCGTGTGCTCGAACGCGCAGGACTGACCATCGGCCAGATGGATGTGATCGAACTGAACGAGGCATTTGCCGCCCAGGCGCTCGCCGTGCTGCGCGATCTGGACCTTCGCGACGATGCACCCCATGTCAATCCGAACGGCGGCGCTATTGCGATGGGCCATCCGCTGGGCATGAGCGGCGCCCGATTGGTCACGACGGCAGCCTACCAATTGCACCGTCAGGGCGGTCGCTATGCGCTTTGCACCATGTGCATCGGTGTCGGCCAGGGCATCGCCATCATTCTCGAGCGCGTCTGACGCGCGAAGGCAGAGGAGACGAACCATGTACGCACAGATGGTCAAAACCGACAGCGCCCGCGTCAAAACGCTTGATGAGATGGATCCGGTCGAACGTGCCTTTCAGGTGCGCATCGATGCTGGCCAGAAGATCGAACCGAAGGAATGGATGCCGGAAGGCTATCGCAAGACGCTGATGCGCCAGATCAGTCAGCATGCGCATTCCGAAATCGTCGGCCAGCTGCCGGAAGGCAACTGGATCACCCGCGCCCCGACGCTGGAGCGCAAGGCGATATTGCTCGCCAAGGTGCAGGACGAGGCCGGCCACGGTCTTTACCTCTACTGTGCCGCCGAAACGCTCGGCATCAGCCGGGACGAGATGTATGAGCAACTGCATAGCGGCAAGGCGAAATACTCCTCGATCTTCAACTACCCGACGCTGAGTTGGGCCGACATCGGCGCAATCGGTTGGCTGGTTGATGGTGCGGCGATCATGAACCAGGTGCCGCTGCAGCGCTGTTCCTACGGGCCTTATGCCCGCGCCATGGTCCGCATCTGCAAGGAGGAAAGCTTCCATCAGCGGCAGGGCTTCGACATCCTGATGAAGATGGTGAAGGGCACGCCCGCCCAGAAGGAAATGGTCCAGGACGCGCTGAATCGCTGGTGGTGGCCGTCGCTGATGATGTTTGGTCCCTCTGACGACGCATCAGTGCATTCGGCCCAGTCGATGTCCTGGAAGATCAAGCAGAACTCCAATGACGAGCTGCGCCAGAAGTTTGTCGACCAGACAGTCCCGCAAGCCGAATATCTCGGCCTGACGGTACCGGATCCGGATTTGAAATGGAACGAGGAAAAGGGCGGCTATGATTTCGGTGAGCCTGACTGGACCGAGTTCTTCGCCGTCATCGCCGGCAATGGCCCATGCAATGCCGAGCGCCTCAGCGCCCGACAGAAGGCATGGAACGACGGCGCGTGGTTCCGCGATGGTCTCGTCGCCCACGCCGAAAAGGCAGCCGCGCGCCGCACCGCCAGCCGTATCGTCGCCGAGTAAACAGGAACACAAGGCGGCCCGGGACGAGGAGCCCGGAGCACCGCGCATCAGGGAGAAATATCCGATGTCCAGCGAATGGCCTCTTTGGGAAGTCTTCATCCGCGGCCAGCACGGCCTCAATCACCGGCATGTTGGCAGCCTGCATGCACCCGATGCCGAGATGGCCGTCAACAACGCCCGCGACGTCTACACCCGTCGAAACGAGGGGGTGAGCATCTGGGTGGTCCGTTCCAGCGATATCACGGCAAGCGCACCGTCGGACAAGGGCCCGCTGTTCGATCCGTCGAACTCCAAGGTCTATCGCCATCCGACGTTCTTCGACATTCCCGATGAAGTGGGGCATATGTGATGAGCGCCATCTCCAATACGACCGTCAGCCCGACGGCACTCTTTGAGTTCCTGACGCGGATCGGCGACAACACCCTGATCCTCGGTCATCGCGTATCCGAGTGGTGCGGGCATGCGCCGGCACTGGAAGAGGACATTGCTCTCTCCAACACCGCGCTTGATCTGATCGGACAGACCCAGCTCTGGCTCGGCCTTGCCGGCGAGATCGAAGGTAGGGGGCGCAGTGCCGACAACCTTGCCTATCTGCGCGATACCCGCGATTTCCGCAACGTCCTGCTCGTCGAGCGCCCAAACGGTGATTTCGCAAAGACGCTGATGCGTCAATTCCTGTTCGACGCCTGGCATTTCCTGACGCTGAAGGCACTGTGCGCCTCCACCGACAAGCGCATCGCCGACATCGCCGAAAAAACCTCGAAGGAAGTTGCCTACCATCTCGATCGCAGCCGCGATCTGATCATCCGTCTTGGCGACGGCACCGCCGAAAGCCACCGGCGAATGCAGGAGGCGCTTGACGATCTGTGGGCTTATACCGGCGAGCTTTTCGTGGGCGACGCCTCAGATGCCGAGCTTGCTGCGGCCGGCATTGCACCGGAACCCGAAAGCCTCAAGGCCGCGTGGGACGAGCTGGTTGATGACGCGCTTTCAGAAGCGACGCTGAAGAAGCCGGCCGACGGCTTTATGCATAAGGGCGGCAAGCGCGGCGTTCATACAGAGCACATGGGCTTCATCCTCGCTGAACTGCAGTTCCTGCAGCGCGCCTATCCGGGCGCGAACTGGTAACCGGAAGGAGGCGGTTATGATAGCCGCGACTTTGCCTTCGATCGCCGATGTCTGGCAATGGCTTGAGGAAGTCCCGGATCCGGAAATCCCGGTGATCTCGCTTGTCGATCTCGGCATCATCCGCGGTGTCGCCTGGAAGGAGGACACACTGGTCGTGACAGTGACGCCGACCTATTCCGGCTGCCCGGCAACTGCGATCATCAACCTCGATATCGAGCAGGCACTCAAGGAAAAGGGGATCGACAAGCTGCGGCTGGAACGCCAGCTTTCGCCTGCCTGGACAACCGACTGGATCAGCCCGGCGGGTCGCGACAAGCTGCGCACCTACGGCATTGCCCCGCCGGTGGACGGCACCGCGATAGATGGCATTTTGCGCCAGCGTATCGACCGGCTGTCCGGCCGCTCCAATCTGACAATCGCCTGTCCGCGCTGCGGATCGACGAACACGGAAAAGATCAGCCAGTTCGGCTCGACGCCCTGCAAGGCGAGCTATCGCTGCACCGACTGTCTTGAACCATTCGACTACTTCAAGTGCATCTGACCCTTTTGCCCAGTGAGGTCCGCAATATGGCGCGTTTCCATTCCCTTCAAGTCACCGACGTCAGGCGCGAGACGCGCGATGCCGTGGTCGTCACGCTCGCTCCGCAAGACGAGGACCGCGGTGCGTTCGATTTCACGCAAGGCCAGTACCTGACGTTCCGCCGCAAGTTCGACGGCGAGGAGCTGCGCCGGTCTTATTCGATCTGTGCTGGACGTGATGAAGGCGTCCTGAGGGTCGGCATCAAGCGGGTCGATGGCGGCTGCTTCTCAACCTGGGCGAATGAAGAATTGCGGATCGGTGATAGGCTGGAAGCGATGCCGCCGATGGGCGCATTCTTCACCGCGATTGAACCTGAGATCTCCAAAAGCTATCTCGGCTTTGCCGGCGGCAGCGGCATCACGCCGGTGCTGTCCATCATCAAGACGACGCTTGCGCGCGAGCCCCGCTCGCGCTTCACGCTCGTCTACGCGAACCGCCAGATCAGCTCGATCATGTTCCGCGAAGAACTGGAGGACCTGAAGAATACTTATCTTGGGCGGCTCTCCATTCTGCATGTGCTGGAAAGCGAAGCCCAGGACATCGATCTCTTCACGGGCCGTATCGACGCTGACAAATGCGCAGCACTGTTCAAGCACTGGATTGACCTCAAATCAGTCGACACCGTCTTCATCTGCGGCCCCGAACCGATGATGCTGACGATCGCAGCCGCCCTTCGCGATCGCGGCATGCGCGAGGAGCAGATCAAGTTCGAGCTCTTTGCGTCCTCGCAGCCCGGCCGCGCACGCCGAAAGAGCGAGAGTGCTGTCGCTGCCGACAGGGGCGCGGCATGCGAGGCGACAGTTACCCTCGACGGCGCGACCCGCGTCTTCAAGATGCCGAAGCAGGGACAAACACTGCTCGAGGCCGCTCTTAAGAACAGCATGGACGCGCCCTATGCCTGCAAGGCAGGTGTCTGTTCCACGTGCAGGGCCAAGGTGATTGAGGGCGAGACCGAGATGGAGGTCAATCATGCGCTGGAGGACTACGAGGTCCGCCAAGGCTACGTGTTGACCTGCCAATGTTATCCGCTGAGCGACCGCGTCGTGGTCAGCTACGACCAGTAAGGTGGCGAGAGCGAGGGAGGAATGCCGATGTCCGATACGATGCCGATCGAGGAATATCTGCTCAAGGGCGGCGTGCTGACGTCGCCTGACAATGTGACCCCGCGCTATCGCGGCGAGCTTCTGCGCCTGATGGCGAGCTTCGTCGACAGCGAGCTTGCGGGTGCGGCCGGCTTTGCAGACACGATCAACGATGCGCCGGGCATCAAGGAACGCATTGCGTCCGCCAAGATCGTGCTTGAAAAGACCGACCACGCCGGCCGCGTGCTGGAGATCATGGGCAGCTTCGGTGCAGACACCGACCGCTATGCCGTGCATCATCCGTGGGGTGCCCGCCTGACGCGTGAGGCCGATATCGGCGCAGCACGCCAGGGCGGCGACATGCGCCTCTCGGTCTTCCACTATCCCTTGCAGGGATGGATCGACGCGGTTGTCATGAATATGCTGATGGGCACTGCAGGCACCATCCAGCTGCGGGAACTGACCCACGTCTCCTACCAGCCGCTCGCCGAAGTGTTCCGCGCGATTCTGCCGCGAGAGGCGCATCACACCGAACTTGGCATCGAGGCGCTGAAGCGGATTGCTGAAAATGAAGACGGAGCGACGGCCGCGCGTGAAGCGATTGCCTACTGGCGCCCGCGCGTTGCGGCAAGCTTCGGACTCTCCGGCTCGACCCGCTACGAAACGCTGGCGCGTTTCGGTCTGCGCCATACCCCCAACGAGGCGCTGCTATCTGAATGGCAGGCAGCCGTCGATGCGCAGCTTGCTGCGCTCAATCTGAACTGACCGGAAGGATAAGACAATGAACGTTCTGGTAAACCCGCCGCGCCGCCTCCAAAGCTATGTCTACGGCCGCTGGGTTCCCGGCACGAAGGATGGCGCCGAACTGCTTGATGCCTCGACAGGCGTGCCGGTGGCGTTGATCGATTCCACCGGCGTCGACTTTGCGGCGTCTTTGGCGTACGGCCGCCAAAAGGCAGGCCCGGCGCTGCGACGCATGTCGTTTCACGAGCGCGCCGCCATGCTGAAGGCGCTTGGCCAGGCGTTGATGGACCGAAAGGAAGAATTCTACGCCCTTTCGTCGGCAACCGGTGCAACGAAGGCAGATAGCTGGATCGATATCGACGGCGGTATCGGCACGTTATTGTCCTACGCCTCAAAAGGCCGACGCGAGCTGCCCAATACCCGCGTTCTCGTTGATGGCGACGTGGAAACCCTGTCGCGCGACGGTACTTTCTCGGCCCGGCACATACTGTCGCCGCTGCAGGGCGTCGCTATTCATATCAATGCCTTCAACTTCCCGGTCTGGGGCATGCTGGAGAAGCTGGCACCGACACTGCTTGCGGGGATGCCGGCGATCGTCAAGCCGGCGAGCCAGACGGCCTATCTCACCGAACTCGTCGTCCGTCGCATGGTCGAAACCGGTCTGTTGCCGGAAGGCGCCGTGCAATTGATCTGCGGCTCCGTCGGCGATCTGCTCGACCACGTCGACGGCCAGGATGCTGTCACCTTCACCGGTTCGGCCTGGACGGGCCGAAAGCTGAAGACGCATCCTCCGATCATTGAGAATTCGGTACGCTTTACCATGGAGGCCGACAGCCTCAATGCCTCGGTTCTCGGTCTCGATGCCGCCCCCGGGACGGAGGAGTTCGATCTTTTCGTCAAGGAGGTCTCCCGCGAAATGACCGCAAAGGCCGGGCAGAAGTGCACGGCCATCCGCCGTGTCATCGTACCCCGCGCCTATTGCGAGGCACTGGTTTCCGTCCTTGGCGAGCGTCTTGGCAAGACTACGCTTGGCAATGCCACCGATGAAACCGTCCGCATGGGCCCGCTTGCAAGCCTTGCCCAGCGTGACGAGGTTCGCCAGCGCATCCGCGATCTCCTCGCCGATGCCGAGATCGTCGTCGGCGATCCAGATAACCCGCGCATTGTGTCGGGTGATGCCGAGACAGGCGCCTTCCTCAATCCGGTCCTGCTTTATTGCGACAAGCCCTGGCAAGCCAAGGCGGTGCACGATGTCGAAGCCTTCGGCCCGGTCAGCACGGTCATGCCTTATGACAGTGCCGAGGAGGCGGTGGATCTTGCCCGTCGTGGCAAGGGAAGCCTGGTATCCTCGGTCTTTACCAACGACCCTGCCTTTGCCGAAGAGGTCGTTCTCGGTATGGCCCCCTTCCACGGCCGCGTGCTGATCGGCAACCGCGTGAGTGCCAAGACGTCGACCGGGCATGGCTCACCGCTGCCGGGCCTGGTGCACGGTGGTCCAGGACGCGCCGGCGGTGGCGAGGAGCTCGGTGGGCTGCGCGGCGTCAAGCACTACATGCAGCGCACCGCCGTGCAAGGTTCGCCCACACTTCTGTCGGCGGTCACGGGCCGTTGGGTTTCGGATGCCGAGGTGCGCAAGGATGGTGAGCATCCCTTCCGCAAGTCGCTGGCCGAATTGCGCATCGGCGACCAGCTGGTCACCGGCACGCGCAAAGTCACGCTTGAGGATATCGAGCATTTTGCCAATTTCACCGGTGATACCTTCTACGCTCACATGGACGAGGAGGCTGCCCGCGCCAATCCGTTCTTCGATGGGCGCGTTGCCCACGGCTATCTGATCGTTTCCTTCGCTGCCGGTCTCTTCGTCGACCCAGCCCCTGGCCCGGTTCTCGCCAATTACGGGGTCGACAACCTGCGCTTCCTCACGCCAGTCAATCCGGGCGATACGCTGCAGGTGCAATTGACCTGCAAGGAGATCAACCCGCGTATCGGCGCCGAGCATGGCGAAGTGCGCTGGGATTGCCGTGTTAGCAACCAGAGTGGCGCGACGGTTGCTCAATACGACGTGCTGACGATGGTGGCCAAGACAAGGGCTTGATTAAGATGGCGCAGGTCTATTCCTATGATGGCGTCGTACCGGTGATCCACCCAACGGCTTTCGTCCATCCGGCCGCCGTGGTGATTGGTGACGTCATCATTGGATCGGCCTGCTATGTTGGCCCCTGCGCCGTATTGCGCGGCGATTTCGGGCGGATCGTCATGGAACGTGGCTCGAACGTCCAGGAGACCTGCGTCGTTCACAGCTTTCCTGATGTGGAGATGGTGATCGGCGAAGACGGTCATATCGGCCACGGCGCCGTGCTGCACGGCTGCCGCATCGGTCGCAATGCCATGGTCGGGATGAATGCAGTCGTCATGGACGAAGTGGTAATTGGCGAAAATTCGATTGTTGCCGCCTTGGCTTTCGTCAAGGCAGGTGCTGAAATCCCGGCAAACAGCCTGGCGGTCGGATCACCTGCCAGGGTCATTCGCGAACTCAGCGAAAAAGAAATCGCCTGGAAGCGCCAGGGAACGGGCGTCTATCAGCGCCTCGCGCTGGAAGCCAAGGACAAACTTCGACCCGTCGAGCCGCTCAGCGAACCAGAGGCGGATCGCCGGCGGATCCAGGCTCCCGCGTATGACCCGCTGATCTTGGAGCGGCTGAAATTCGGTGATTGAGCCAAGGCATGCCCCCGAACGGGAAAGGGGTTCGGGACAAGACATGCAGCCGCGGCCAGCTGGATGCTATCGCCCAGTCAAGAGCGGATAGGGGAACGCGATCTTCTCGGCTGGAAAAAGCTCGCGGCCGTCGTGGACAAGGCAGCGCAATTGCTCAAGGCGCCAAAAAAGCATGTGCATCAATCTGGACCAAAACCGGGATCGCCACGGTTAGCGAGCAGATTCGCGCGTCAGAACATAGAGGTTGCCGTCCAACGCGGAAACGACGATCCGCCGCTCGTCCCAGACAAGCACAGACACCGGGCGGGTCAGGCCCTCGAGAATAACCTTCGGTTCCCGCGTCATCTTATTGAACTTAAGCAATCTCCCACTCGCCTTGCGAAAACCTTCCTTCTGGTCGTAGGTGCCGTGCTCGAGGACAAGCATCTCTCCATCGTTGTCGAAAGCAATGCTGACGGGCGCATTGAGCGCTTCGACGTCAATGTGCGGCATTGACTGATCGCCAGCCTCGGGAATAGAAACGATCTCTCCGGCACCGGTCAGGAAGGGAAAGCCGCCGAACAGCGCTATATAGAGGCGTCCACCGTGAAGGGCGATACCGGTCGGCACCGCATCGGTTTCGTAGCTGTTGCCTTCGGTGAACTCCGTCGGCGAAAGGTTGCGGAGTGCCGTGGCTGCCTGCCCCATGCGGCGGAATGTCAGAATCGTGCTTTTGCTGCCGTCTGGCTGTAGACGTTCGACACTGTTTCGAGCGGAGTCTATCACGTAGTAGCTTGCGCGCGCCGCAATGAAGTCGAACGGATTCCAGAAATCGCTGCTGATGACACGGACCTGACCGGCCGCGTCGAGCGCAACGAGCGCGTGGTCAAACGGCCCTTCTTTCGAGCCGACTGGCGTCCATCCCTGAGCGACGACAAGGCCATCGTGGGCGCGCACGACACGATATGGACCGGTCGGGTCGCCGATCACGTCGAGGCCATGGGGAAATACCGGACCGAATGCGACAAGCTTGCCGTCCGTGCCGCGCCGGTAGAGCCGGCCGCTGGCCAGATCACTGACGAGCAGGCCTTCGCCGTCGCGAGATAGGCCGGCGAAGGCAGCACCAGGCGTGTTGAAGGTCTTAAGCGTGTAGCCCGGCGGCGCCGTCGGTTCCGCACCGGCGCCGGCGGCGAGCAGCAGAAAACCGGTGACGACGATCAAGGTGTAGAACGGACGCATCTGAAGCCACCGTTGGCTGAGAACCGGAATTCCGGATCATAGGCGAGCCGATAGGTCGTTGTCAGGTGGTTTGGATCGCTGTTCCAAGAGCCACCACGAAGCACGCGGTACAGCCCGGCACTCCTCACCGCGCTCCCGCCTTCATACGGCGCGTAGACGTCACGGGTCCACTCCCAGACATTGCCGACAAGATTGAGGATGCCCTCTTTGCTTGCGCCATCAGCGAAGGACACCGCTGGTGCGGTCATCGGATACCCATCGCGCGCGTCGCCGGAACAACAGACATCCGCTCCCGAATTTGCCCGCGCATTGCCCGGTGGCACCTCGCCCCATGGAAACGCGCTGCCCTGAGTTCCTCGCGCCGCCCGCTCGTATTGTTGTTCCGATGGAAGAACCAACCCATAGTGACGGCAAAATGCATCGGCGTCTCCCCAACTCACCCCGACGACCGGCCGGTCGTCCAATCCCAGGATTGGATGATTGGCGTAAAAGGCTGCACGATGGCCGGTCTCCTTGACGAAGAGCCCATACTGCTGGTTTGTAATCTCGGTGCGATTGATTGCAAACGCCTGCCCCTCCAGTTCGCGTCGCGGGCGTTCGTTTTCAGGGCCGTCGTCGCGGCCGAAGATGAACGTCCCGGGAGGAATCTCAATCAGCGGATTTCCAGCGATGAGGCCGCCATCGTCAGCGGTCGCAGCAAATGCAAGGATGATCACCATCACTGCCGCCCAAAGGCTAGAAGTCCACACGATCTTTGGTCTCGCCATTGAACAGAAATACGCGATCCGCCGCGACCTTGACGCCGATCTGCTGGTCGATCTGACCCGTGAAATTCTTGTCGGCACGCAAGGTCATGAGTTGACCTCCCAACCGTAGGCTCACAAGCGTGTTCTCGCCGGTGAGTTCAGCCGAATAGATCGGCGCGACCAGATTGACGTCTGCGTCACCGGCATCAGTCGGGTGGACGTCCTCCGGCCGGACGCCGAGGACAGCGCCAGAGAGGGTCACCCGGCCGATACCGCCGACCCTGAGACCGCCGCTAACGAACACACCGTCTCTCACTTCTCCTGGAATTAGGTTCATCGGCGGCGAGCCAATAAAGCCGGCAACGAAGAGCGTGCGCGGATCGTTATAGATCTCCCGCGGGCTCCCAAGCTGCTCGATAACGCCCTTGTTCATCACGGCCACGCGATGGGCAAGCGTCATCGCTTCGATCTGGTCATGGGTGACGTATATCGTCGTGACCTGCAGCTCATGTTGCAGGTGCTTCAGCTCGGCGCGCATCTGTGTGCGCAGCTTGGCATCGAGATTGGACAGCGGTTCGTCCATCAGAAAGACGCGTGGCGTGCGCACGATAGCGCGGGCAAGTGCCACGCGCTGGCGCTGACCGCCGGAAAGTTCCTTCGGCAGCCGCGACAACATAGAGTCGAGTTCCACACGCCGTGCGACCTCGGCTATTCGTCGCTTGCATTCAGCGGGCGGCACTTTGCGGATCTTCAGCGGGTAGCCGATGTTGTCTTCGACGGTAAGGTGCGGATACAAAGCATATGACTGGAATACCATTGCAACGTCGCGATACTTGGGAAGGACACCGTTGACGCGGTCCTCGTTGATGTAGATGTCGCCGAACGTCGCTTCCTCGAGACCCGCGACCATCCGCATGGTCGTTGTCTTGCCGCAACCGGAAGGTCCGAGCAAAACGAGAAACTCCTTGTCCCTGATGTCGAGGTTGAAATCATTTACGGCAACGAATTCGCCGAATTTCTTGCAGACGTTTTTGAATGTGACGGACGCCATAGGTCTCAACCTTTGATGGCACCCAGGGACAATCCCCGGACGAGATGCTTCTGGACGATGAAGGCGAAGATGACGATTGGCACGCAGGCCATGAAGCCCGCCGCACTGATTTCACCCCAATAGGTGTTGTACTGCGTTACGCGCCCGGCAATGCCGATCGGCAGCGTCTGCGACTGCTCGGTGAGCGTGATGATGAGGGAAAGTAGAAACTCGTTCCACGAGATGATCAGACAGAAGATGGCGGTGGCCGCAAGCCCAGGCCGGGCAAGAGGTAACGCCACATGCAGGAATGCGCCCCACCGTGTGTCGCCGTCGACGATCGCCGCCTCCTCCAGTTCGACCGGAAGATCCTGGAAATAGCTCTTCATCATCCACGTTGCGAACGGCAGATTGAAGGCAGTGTAGGCGACGATGAGAGCCGACTTGGTGTTGAGCATGTCGAAATAATTGAAGAACAGGTAGAGCGGAATGATGCTGACGATAGGCGGCATCATGCGCGTCGACAGGATCCAGAACGAAATCTGCTTCCGCCACTGCCAGGGATAGCTGAACCGTGCCAAGGCATAGCCGGCCATTGTGCCGAAGGTCACGGAAATGATCGTCGTTCCTACAGCGACGAGAAAGCTATTCAACGCGTAGCGTAGGAACGGACGCTGAATAAACGCTTCGCTATAGTGTTTTAGGGTGGGGTTGCGCGGCAGCCACTCCGGCGGCACCGCGAAAATGTCGATATCATATTTGAACGAGTTGGTCGCGATCCAATAGATCGGAAAAAGTGTGACGACCAGCGCGACAACGATCGTCAGATAGGCCAGCAGGCGGATGAGCACCTCTGTGGTCCGACTGCGCGCGTGTATGGTTTTGGGCAGTGTCATGGTCATTCCGCCAACCGCATGCGTTTCATGAACCAGGTGCTTAAGACGATCGTCACAAACAGCACGAAAAGCGACATCGCCGCCGCGTAGCCTGGATCGGCGAAGCGGTAGGCGACCTGATAGATATAAAGGCTCAAGACCTTGGTCCGGTCAGCCGGCCCTCCTCCCGTCAGTATGAAGACCAGATCGAAAAGACGCAGTGCATCCATGACACGCAGAAGGAGCGCAATGGCGATAACCGGCTTGAGGAACGGCAGCGTCAGGTCCCGGAACTGCTGCCAGGACGAGGCTCCGTCGAGCGCGGCGGCCTCGTATGGCTCGACCGGCAAGCTGGCCAACCCCGCCAACATGAGAAGGAATATGAAGGGTGTCCATTGCCAGACATCAGCGACGATGATCGAGAACATCGCAAGATTCACGTCGCCCGCCCATGCCTGCAATGGCAGACCGAGGCGGAACATGATTTCGTTCAGGACGCCGAACTGAGGTTCATAGATGAGCTTCCATGTGATCGCGACCGCGATCGGCGGCAGCATCATCGGGATCATCAGGACTGTCTTCAGAAAGGTCAACTTGCGAATGAACTTATCGAGGAGCAGCGCCAGGCCGAGACCGAGGATGAATTCCGCCGTCACCGCCGCGACCGTAAATACGGTGGTGTTCCAGACAGCGACGTGAAATTGCGTGTCGGAAAAAAGCCGCGCGAAATTACCGGCACCGACGAACGTCCAGGGCAGATCGGGATTCGGGCTGATTTTGTGAACCGCCGCATAGAACATGTAGACGCTGGGAAAGATCGTCAGGCCGAGGAGTATGAGTACCGTCGGCGCAGGCATGAGGAAGCGCAAATGCCGCTCTACCCATCGCTCCAAACCGCCACCCGTTCGAAGCGGCGCGGCCACAGTTCCGCTCTCCGACGTCAACATTGACCACTCCCGTAAAGCCCTGCCCCGACGCGCCTGAATTCTCGGGTTTCAAGCTCATCGGACGCGATTGCCGGCGCAGCAAGGGAGCGGCGTCCGAAAACCCCGCTCCGAATAGCTGTTGCCTAGTAAAGGTTGGTAATCCGTGAGACCGCCTCCTGCGAGTTCTTCAGAGCCTCTTGCGGCGTGATCGTACCTGCGACCGCCTTGGAAAGCTCGATGCCGAAGGCGTTCTCGATCTCTGGCCACTTCGGGTGACGCGGACGGGGAGTCGAGGCCTGGATCGCCTCCATCAACACCGGATAGTGCCGGAACTTCTCCTGCGAGGTCAGTTCCGGGTCAGTGAAGACCGAGGTCCGGACAGGCGGATTGCCCCGTAGGGCCGAAATCTTGATCTGTTCAGGCGAGGTCGCCCACATCATGAAGTCGAAAGCTTCCTGCTTATTCTTGGAGGCCGACATGATGCCCATGGTCCAGTGGCCGATTTCCGAGCTGCCCGGTTTCGTTCCAGCAGGAATGGGACTGTAGGAGATTTTGCCGACCATCTTCGATTGGGTCGGATCTTCAAAGGTCGCAACCCAGTTCGGCCAGTTGATCGATGAAGCAGCAGTACCGGCGGCTAGCGCCGTGCCAACCTCGTTGGCGTTGTAGCTCTCCACTCCCTTCGGCGAGACATCGCGTAGCGCCATGAATGTCTTCATGGCAGCGGCCCCTTCAGACGTGTCGATCGTTACCTTGGTTCGGTCGGCGTTGAACATATCCGCACCATAGGACCAGAAGATCGGCATGAAATCGGCAACCACCGGATTTCCCTGGCCGCCTCGGAAGACGTAACCGAAATAACGGCCACCTCCGCTTTCTGTCAGCTTCGTACTCGCCTTCAACACGTCATCCCAAGTCTTTGGAGCATCTACGCCAGCTTCCTTGTACTTGGCAGCGTCATAGAAAAACATCTGCGCATTTCCCACATAGGGCAGACATACATAGGGCCCCGTATTGTAGGGATTGCGGCAGACCGCCAGCGACTTCGAAAGGAAATCACTGTCAGGCCCCTCCATTCCGGCCTTCTTGAAGTAGGCGGTCAGATCTTCCAGATGTCCATTCTCGGCGAAAAACGGAATCCACGGATCGTCCATCAGGATAATGTCGAAGACACCGGACTTGGTGGCGCCGGCATTGGCGCCCTGCTCGAACACGTTGGCATAGGGCGCCTGGACGGCCTCCACCTTCGTGCCCTTCAACTTTCCATAGTCTTCGGCAGCGGCCCTGAGACCGTCGCCCTCGCTGCCCGATGGCACGAGGATCGTGATGTCAGCCCATGCGGCTCCGTTGATCGCCAGCGCGGACGTCGCTATAGCCAAGGTGAGAAACAATCTGCGAAGCATTGTACACCTCCCATTCCGAGATGTTATCCCGAGGCCTCTTTATCGGGGGATTCAGTCTTTCCAGCATGGCGGAAACGCTACCTCGACACACAGGCGAACCACTCTGCGAAAAGTCGAAACGTCGCCGGGCATCTCATCCTCGAGCGAGTTGCAAATTTTATCACATCGGGAGCTATATTTAGAGTGTCTGTATTGGCATTTTCTGTATTTTTGCCCTGGTGGTCATCGCAGTTCTGGGGTCAGTTTTCCGACCTCCGAAGCTTTCTGAGGAAGGGGTTGCGGCAACAATCGCCATTGCGCTTTGCAGCCCGTCCGAGGATCGAGACGTCGCATCCTCGCAAGCTCAAGCGTTCGAGCGAAAGCTTGAGCTTTGCGTTCGTCTCTGGACGTCCCTGCGATGCTTTCCTTTCTCTTTGTGATTTCTGACATATATTAGAAATCATGCGCGTTCCGCAGGTCGTAGCGCTGAACTTAAAGCGTTGGCGGTGGCTGCCGCCAATCCTGATCTTGTTGTTCTCGCTGCTACCAACTCTGGGCATCTTCGCGCTATCGGCGTCGTCGCAATCCAATCGCGCTGCGGTCGTCCTGAAGGTGAACGGCGCCATCGGGCCCGCAACAGCAGATTATGTGATACGAGGCCTTCAGCGTGCTGGCGAACATGGAGCGGGCTTGATCATCGTGCAGATGGACACGCCCGGCGGCCTTGACACCTCGATGCGGAAAATCATTCGCGCCATCCTTGCCTCGCCCGTGCCTGTCGCGGGCTTCGTCGCACCGAGCGGGGCACGGGCTGCCAGCGCCGGCACCTATATTCTCTACGCAAGCCACATTGCGGCGATGGCGCCAGGCACCAACCTAGGAGCAGCGACACCGATCGCGCTCGGCGCAAACCCTTTTGGCGGCGATACGAAACCCGGACAAGAACCGAGCAAGCAAAATGACAAGCAGGCCGAGGCTCCAGGCAGCGCCAGCGACAAAAAACTCGTTAACGACGCGGTGGCGTACATTCGCGGGCTTGCGGAATTGCGCAATCGCAACGCCGAATGGGCAGAGCGGGCTGTGCGGGAAGCCGCAAGCCTTTCATCGACGGCTGCCGTGCGCGAACATGTCATTGATTTCACGGCAGTTGATGTCAACGATCTCCTTGCGCAGACACAGGCGCGCATGGTGCGGGTCGGTCAAACGGATGTCCGCCTCGATACCGCCGGTTTAGCCGTGCAGGAATTCGAGCCGGACTGGCGCACACGCCTGCTTTCCGTGATTACCGATCCGAACATCGCGATCATCCTGATGATGGTCGGTATCTATGGCCTGATCTTTGAATTTCTTGCCCCCGGGACAATGCTTCCGGGCACGATCGGCGGCATCTGCCTCCTTCTTGGTCTCTATGCCTTGGCATTACTCCCGGTGAGTTTTGCCGGCATTGGGCTCATTTTCCTCGGCGTCGGATTGACAGTGGCTGAGATACATTCGCCAAGCTTCGGCGCCTTGGGCGTCGGTGGCGGGGTAGCCGTGATCCTGGGCGCAACCATTCTGTTTGATACGGATATGCCAGGCCTGGAGGTTTCGCGCCCGGTACTGGGCGCAATCGCTCTTGCATGCCTCGCTTTCAGCCTTCTCGTTGCTCGCCTCGCATTTACCTCGCGGTGGCGCGTAGTCGCTACTGGTGCGGAGCAGATGATCGGGATTTCGGGCCAGGTTGAGAGCTGGGGTGGGGCCACGGGTTACGTCATCGCGCATGGCGAGCGCTGGAAAGCGATTTCCACCGAGACGCTTACCGCTGGCGACGCCGTCAGCGTGATCGCCCGCAACGGGCTGACGCTTAAGGTCGAGAGGCGCCCCAACGAGACTTAGCCGCCTTCAGAAAGCAGGAGAAGACGTCATGGGTATGTTCGTAAATCTCGCCTTTTATCTCGTGGCGATCCTTATCTTGCTCATCATCGTCGCATCCGCGGTCAAGATCCTGCGGGAATACGAACGCGGCGTCGTTTTCACGCTTGGCCGCTTTACCGGCGTTAAGGGACCCGGCTTGATATTCCTCATCCCCTACGTCCAGCAGATGATACGGGTCGACTTGCGCACGCGAGTACTCGATGTCCCCAGTCAGGACGTTATTTCTCATGACAATGTCTCGGTCCGCGTCAGCGCAGTGATCTACTTCCGGGTCATCGATCCCGAGAAGTCGACGATACAGGTCGAGGACTTCATGATGGCGACAAGCCAGCTTGCCCAGACGACATTGCGCTCGGTACTCGGCAAGCACGACCTCGATGAAATGCTGGCGGAACGTGACAGGCTCAACTCCGACATTCAGGAAATCCTTGACGCTCAGACGGATGCCTGGGGCATCAAAGTCGCCACTGTCGAGATCAAACATGTCGACATCAACGAATCGATGATCCGCGCGATTGCTCGCCAAGCGGAAGCCGAGCGCGAGCGCCGCGCAAAGGTCATCAATGCCGAGGGTGAACAGCAGGCAGCCGCAAAGCTCCTCGAAGCGGCCGAAATACTCGCCAGGCAGCCGGAGGCCATGCAACTACGCTATTTAAGCACTTTGAACATCATCGCCAGCGAAAAGAGCTCAACGATCTTGTTTCCCTTTCCGATGGAGCTCGGTAATCTAATGCCGGCCAAACCGAAATAATCAACCGTCTGGGTTCAGCCCCGTTTGCAAAGCGCAACAAGTGAATCTGAACGATCGCCATGCGCTTCAGCGCTCAGCGCACCGCCTTGACGCCCTCGAGGATCAAGGTGGTGGCGATGTCGGCATATTCGTCACGACTGACGGGACCGCCCGGGCGGAACCACATATAGACCCAGTTCATCATCCCGAAGAGCGACATTGTCACCGGCATCAGCAGCGGCTTGTTTGCATTGAGATCCGGATTGATCTCGATGATTGTGTTGGAAAAGCGCTTGACGATCCGGCGCTCGATTGCCCGCAGTTCGTCAAGCTGCTCAGTTGAGAGCGCGCTCGTGCCGTTCAGCTGCACTTTATGCTCGTTGTCCGCGTCGCGATAATTTTCCAGCACCTGCCGCACCAGCAGCCGAAGTCGCTCCTGAGGCGTCGCCTCAGGTTCGTCTGCGGCGGCGACGGCGGCTTCCAGTTCCTCGAGATGGTTGCGAATGATGTCGAAAATCAACGCGTCCTTGCTCGGGTAGTAATGGTAAAGCAGGGCTTTGGAAACGTTGCTGCGCGAGGCAATGTGAGCCATGGAGGCTTTCTCCATCCCCATCTCGGCAAAGACGGCGGCGGCGCTGGCCAAGAGGCTGCGTTGTTTCTCTTCAAAGTCGATCGCGCGCGTTCGTGCCATGTTGTCCTGCGTTCCTGTTCTTCCTCCGCGCCCTCCACGCGACGAGCTCGTGACAGCTCTTGTTGGGTGCTACCGGAATGGTCATCACGCCGGGAAGCCGTCATCCTTATTCCTTCGGTCTGTTGTCGACGACCCGTTTCGCCTTGCCCTCGGAGCGTGCGACTCCACCGGGGTCGCGAATCTCGATCTTTGTGGTAACACCAACGACGCTCTTGATGTAGTGGGCAAGGGATTTTGCCGAGGAAGCACGTGCAATTTCGTCGGCAGCCTCCGGCGTACACTCGACATGAACCGTCATCTCGTCCATGCGGCCGGTGCGGCTGAGCTCGATCTGGAAATGCGGGGCAAGCCCCCGACACTTCAGGATCTGCTCTTCGATCTGCGTCGGGAAGACGTTGACGCCGCGAAGGATCATCATGTCGTCCGATCGACCGGTGATCTTTTCGATGCGCCGCATGGAGCGCGCCGTGCCAGGCAGGAGCCGCGTCAGGTCGCGGGTGCGATAACGAATGATCGGCAAGCCTTCCTTGGTCAGCGTCGTGAAGACGAGTTCGCCCATTTCGCCATCGGGCAGAACGTCGCCCGTCGCTGGGTCAACGATCTCCGGATAGAAGTGATCTTCCCAGATGTGCAGACCATCCTTGGTCTCGACGCACTCACTGGCAACGCCGGGCCCCATGACTTCCGAAAGACCGTAAATATCGACCGCATGCATGTCGAACGACTGCTCGATCTCCTGGCGCATGGCGTTTGTCCAAGGCTCGGCGCCAAAGATGCCAACGGCCAGCGAGCTTTCGCGCGGATCGATCCCTTGGCGGCGGAATTCGTCGAGGATGGAGAGCATATAGGAGGGCGTCACCATGATGATGCGTGGCTTGAAGTCCTGCATCAGCGTGACCTGCCGCTCGGTCATGCCACCCGACATCGGCACGACAGTACAGCCAAGCCGCTCGGCGCCGTAGTGGGCACCCAGGCCGCCGGTGAAGAGCCCATAGCCGTAAGCGACATGAACCATATCGCCGCGGCGGCCGCCGGCGGCGCGAATGGAGCGTGCCACCACATCCGCCCAGATATCGATATCCTTCTGCGTATAGCCGACGACGGTCGGCTTGCCGGTGGTGCCGGATGAACCATGAATGCGGGTCAGCTTTTCGCGTGGGACGGCAAACATTCCGAACGGATAGGTATCGCGGAGGTCCTTCTTGGTCGTGAAGGGGAACTTTGCCAGATCGGCCAGCGATTTCAGATCCGAGGGATGGACGCCTGCCTCGTCAAATCGCGCACGGTAGAAGGGTGAGTTCTCGTAGGCGTGGCAAAGCGACCATTTCATCCGGTCAAGCTGAAGTGCAGCAATCTCGTCACGCGATGCTGTTTCGATCGCGTCGAGATCCCCGCAGCGGGGTGATAGGTCTTCCATGTCTGTCTCCTCCGAGATGAATGACCGGCGGCTTTACGCCTCTTCCGGCAAAAGCGTGCCCTTGACGGTGCGCGAGTGGCCGCGGAACTCGGCAATGTGCTCGCCGTTCTGATTGGTCACGTTGATATCGTAAATGCCGCCACGACCGCGCCGCGAGACCTCCCGCGCGATTGCCGTCAGGCAGTCGCCGGCAAAGGCCGGTGCGATATAGGTGACCGAACAGTGCTGGGCGACGGCCCGGTGATTGTAGGTGTTGCAAGCAAAGGCGAATGCGGAATCGGCCAGCGTGAAGATGTATCCGCCGTGGCAGGTCCCGTGGCCGTTGGTCATCTCAGGCTTGATGACCATCGATATCACCGCCATCCCGGGCGCCACGCGTTCCATCGCCATGCCGAGGTGACGCGTCGCATTATCCTCGCGCCACATTGCGTCGGCGCAGGCATCGGCAAGCGCCTGCGCTGTCAGAACGAGCCTATCCGTCATTGTCCCTTGAACTCCGGCTTGCGCTTTTCCAGGAAGGCTAAGACGCCTTCGGCGTAGTCCGCGCTGCGTCCAGCCTCGCGCTGCAGATCGCGTTCAAGCTCCAGTTGCTCATCCAGCGAATTGGTCGCCGCAGCCTGGATGGCGCGCTTGGTCATGCCGAGGCCCTTTGTCGGTCCGGCCGCGAGTCTGGTGGCAAGAGCATTGGCTTCATCAAGAAGCTCAGCATCGTCGACCGCCTTCCAGATCAGGCCCCAGCTTGCCGCTGTTTCCGCATCGAGCGGCTCGGCGGTCAATGCCAGCGCCTTGGCGCGCGCCTCGCCAAGCAGGCGTGGCAGACTCCAGGTGCCCCCGGAATCGGGTACCAGACCGATCTTGGCGAAGGCTTGAATGAAACGCGCCGAGCGCGCAGCCAATGTGATGTCGCACGCAAGCGCGATATTGGCGCCGGCACCTGCGGCAACGCCGTTCACGGCGCAGATGACCGGCTTTTCGAGTGTCCTGATCAGACGGATCAGGGGGTTGTAGAAAAGCTCGATCGTGCGTCCAAGGTCGGGGGCCGCCCCACCATTGCGCGGATCGCGATCGCCGAGATCCTGCCCGGCACAAAAAGCCCGACCGGCGCCAGTCAGAAGCACAGCCCGCACGGATGCATCCTGATGCGCGCGTTCGAAGCCGGCGCGCAGCGCCAGATGCATCTCTTCGTTGAAGGCATTGAGCTTGTCGGGGCGGTTGAGGGCCAAAGTAAGGACGCCACCTGCAAACGCCGATAGGACGGTGTCGGATTCGGACATGTTTCCTCCAGTTCCGCCAGGATCGGGCGGTGCATGAAAAAACTCTTGCATAAACCGACCGGCCGGTCAATTATAAATCCACGGCATGAAAGGAACATGTGATGGATGCGCTTTTTGACCGCCACCAGCCGACACTTACCGCAGCCCTAAAGGCTGCGCAGGAACGCGGCTATTGGTCGTCCTACCCGGAAACCCCGAGTGGCAAGATCTATGGCGAAACCGCCAAGGACGATGGTCTCGCATCCTACAACGCCCGGCTTGGCAAGCCCTTCGACATGTCCGGTCATCCTGCGACGGCACAGGTCGGTGCGGAAGTTTCGCCGTTCGGC
Source organism: Rhizobium sp. BK538 (assembly GCF_014197575.1). NCBI lineage: Bacteria > Pseudomonadati > Pseudomonadota > Alphaproteobacteria > Hyphomicrobiales > Rhizobiaceae > Rhizobium > Rhizobium sp. BK538. Next base: position 99,008 of record NZ_JACIFT010000015.1, on the reverse strand, counting down.
CCAACGCTCGATATCACCTATCCGGCTGCCGATGCCGGCACCCTGATTGCCGCCTCGCAGTCTGCAGCACCGGGATGGGCCACTGCCTCTGTGAAGACACGTGTCGGCATCTGCCTTGAAATTCTCGCCCGCCTCAATCGGCGCAGCTTCGAAATGGCCAATGCCGTCATGCATACGACGGGACAGGCCTTTGCCATGGCGTTTCAGGCTGGTGGACCGCATGCGCAAGATCGCGGCCTTGAGGCTGTTGCCTATGCCTACGCGGAGATGACCCGCACCCCGACACAGGCCCTGTGGACCAAGCCGCAAGGCAAAGGCGAGCCGATTGTACTGGAAAAGCATTGGCGGATCGCACCGCGCGGCGTCTCACTGGTGATCGGCTGCCAGACCTTTCCGACCTGGAATAGCTATCCGGGCCTGTTTGCCAGCCTTGCGACCGGCAACACTGTCATCGTCAAACCGCATCCGGGCGCAATCCTGCCCTTGGCGATCACGGTTGCAGTCATTCGCGAGGTGCTTGTTGAGGAGGGATTTGACGCCAATATCGCGCTCCTTGCGGCCGATGCGCCAGGAGCCGAAATCACCGGCGATCTCGTAAAGAGCGATGCGGTGTCGATCATCGACTACACTGGCTCGAACAGTTTTGGCGAATGGGTGCGCAAGCATGCTGGCGAGGCGCAGGTCTATACCGAAGAGGCCGGCGTCAATTCGATCGTCATCGCCGCCACCGGCGACTTTGTCGGCATGTGCGCCAACATCGCCTTTTCCCTGTCCCTTTACAGCGGCCAGATGTGTACCGCTCCACAGAACATCTACGTCGCCAGGACCGGCATCCAGACGAATGAGGGTCACAAGAGTTTTGACGAGGTGGCAGCCGGCATTGCCGCGGCGATCGACGATCTGCTTGCCGAGCCCGTGCGTGCCGCCGGCGTCTGTGGAGCGATCGCCAACCCCGCGACCGTTCAGCGTGTCGAAGCCGCACGCAGCCTTGGAAAAATCATTCGCGACTCTGCCCGGATCGGGTCAGGTGATGCGCGCACCGCGACCCCCCTCATCCTTGCCGTCGATGGCAACGAAACGAATGCGCATGCCCAAGAGCTCTTCGGTCCGATCGTCTTCATCGTCGCCGTCACCGATGCGACCGACGGTATTGCGCAGGCGACCTCGCTTGCTCGTCGCAAGGGTGCAATTACCGCAGGGCTTTACGACACCGACGACAGCCGTATCCACATGGCTGTCGATGCCTTTGCCGCCGCTGGCGTCAACCTCTCGGTCAACCTCACCGGCAGCATTTACGTGAACCAGAGCGCCGCCTTCAGCGATTTCCACGTCACCGGCGCCAACCCGGCCGGCAATGCCAGCCTGACCGATGCGGCCTTCGTGGCCAACCGATTTTGCACCGTCATGTGGCGCCGCCCGAAGACGGCGTGACGGGCTTTGATTTAACCTTTGTTCTCTTGGGAGGAGACTGACATGAAATTTGCGATAACGACCGCGCTGGCGGGCACGCTGGCGTTTGCCCTCGGTCTGGCCGGCCCCGCCCTTGCCGATATCCGTATCGGCGCAAGCGTCTCGGAAACCGGTCCCGCCTCGTTCCTCGGCGATCCGGAAGCAAAGACGCTGAAGCTTCTGATCGACGAGATCAATGCCGCCGGCGGCGTTCTTGGCGAGAAACTCGAACTCGTCATCTACGACGATGGTGGCGACCCGAACAAGGCACGCACCTTCGCAACGCGACTGGTCGAGGACGACGAAGTAACTGCCGTGATCGGCGGCACCACCACCGGCACCTCGATGGCGATCATTCCGGTCGTCGAAGATGCCGAGATCCCCTTCATCTCGCTTGCCGGCGCAATCGAAATTGTCGACCCGGTGAAGCCCTATACCTTCAAGACACCGCATACCGATCGCATGGCATGCGCAAAGATCTTCGATGACATGAAGAAGCAGGGCTTCACGAAGATCGGCATGATTTCCGGTTCCGACGGCTTTGGCGCCTCGATGCGCAAGCAGTGCATGGCAATCATCGGCGAGTACGGCATTGAGGTGGTCGCTGACGAAACCTATGGACCGAGCGATGCGGACATGACCCCGCAGCTTACCAACATCAAGAACACGGCTGGCGTCCAGGCGATCCTCAACCCGGGCTTTGGCCAGGGGCCGGCGATCGTCACGCGAAACTACGCACAGCTCGCCGTCGGCCTGCCGCTCTATCAGTCGCACGGCGTTGCCTCGAACGGCTTCATCGATCTTGCTGGTGCAAGTGCTGCCGAAGGTATTCGGCTGCCTGGCACGGCTCTTTTAGTGGCCGACCTGTTGCCCGAAAATGATCCGCAGCGCGCCGTCGTTGCTGCCTACAAGAAGAGCTACGAAGCAGCGACCGGCAAGCCGGTATCGACCTTCGGGGGCTATGCCCATGATGCACTGCGGATTCTGGTCGACGCGATCAACCGCGCCGGCAAGGCCGATCCGGCCGCTATCCGCGAAGCCATCGAAGGGACGAAGGGCGTCGTCGGAACGACCGGCACCGTCACCATGGCAAAGGACGACCACCTCGGCCTCGATCTCACCGCCTTCCGTATGCTCGAGATCCGAGACGGTGGTTGGAAGATCGTCGACTGAGCGCAAAGCCGCTTCCGTCGGGAGGGACCAGCTCTCCCGACCTCGTGCAGCGCAAACGGAGGGACCCATGGCCGAGTTCATGCAATTTTTGCTGTCCGGGGTGACGGTCGGCGCGGTCTACGCGCTGGTCGCGCTCGGCTTCACCATCATCTACAACGCATCCGATGTCGTGAATTTCGCTCAGGGAGAGTTCGTCATGCTTGGCGGCATGATCACCGTCTTTTCCTATCAGGCGGGCATTCCTCTGCCCCTGGCGGCGATCCTCGCAATCCTCGTCACAGCGGCAATCGGAGTCGCGCTCAACAAGCTCGCCATCGAGCCTGCGCGAGGGGCTCCCGTCGTGTCCCTGATCATCATCACGATCGGCGCCTCGATCTTCATCCGCGGGCTGACGCAGATCACCTTCGACAAGCAACTGCATCGCTTTCCCGCCTTTTCAGGTGATACGCCGATCGCGATCGCCGGAGCGACCATTTTGCCGCAAAGCCTGTGGGTCGTTGCTGGCGCGTTGGCAGTCTTCATTGGCCTTTGGCTGTTTTTTACCAAGACGCTGACCGGGCGCGCGGTGCTGGCGAGCGCCAACAATCGCATCGCCGCGCAGCTGGTCGGCATCAACACCCGCTACATTATGACGTTGAGCTTCGCGCTTTCGGCGGCGATCGGCGCGCTGGCGGGGGTTCTCGTGACGCCGATCACGCTGACCAGCTATGACGTCGGCATCTCGCTCGCGTTGAAGGGATTTGCCGCCGCCATGCTGGGCGGCATGGGCAATCCCAAGGGAGCGCTGGTGGGCGGCCTTCTGCTCGGCATGCTCGAAGCAATGACGGCCGGCTACATCAGCTCACAGTACAAGGACGCTGCCGCCTTCATCGTCATCCTCGCCGTCCTCTTCGCCATGCCGCAGGGCATTTTTGGCCGCAAAGTCACGGATCGGGTATGACGATGAAACTCTCCTCGAAAGCCACCACCTTACTGGTGCTTGCGCTCCTCATCATTGCGCTGCCCTTCCTGTTTCCCTCGTCCTACTATTTCCGCGTCGGCTCGCTGATCTTTGTCAACGGACTTGCGGTCACGGGCCTCGTCATCCTCACCGGATATGCCGGCCAGATCAGCCTCGGCCATGCCGGCTTCGTCGGCATCGGCGGCTATAGCTGCGCGCTTGCGCCGCTCCATCTCGGCCTGCATCCCGCTCTGGCCGCTATCCTTGGCGCCGTGCTCTGCGCCCTCGTCGCCTGGCTGGTCGGCCGACCGATCCTGAGGCTCAAGGGATATTATCTCGCTGTCGCAAGCCTGGGGCTTGGAGCGCTGGTCGCCATGGTCCTTGCCAACGAGGCCGCCTGGACCGGCGGGCCCGACGGCATCGCTGTCGCAGATCTCGGACTTCGGGCGCTGCTGAAATCGCTCGGCCTCGACATGTCGAACCCCGTCTTCTGGTACGCATTTACCGGGCTCATCATGCTGATCGGCGCCTGGCTTGCGCTCAACCTCTTTCACAGCCCCACCGGGCGGGCGCTACGCGCGCTGCACGGCTCGGAGATCGCGGCTCGGACCGTGGGCGTCGATGTCGCCAACTACAAGCTGCGGGCATTCGTGATCTCCGCCGTCTACGCGTCGGTCGCAGGATCGCTACTGGCTCTGCAGAACAAGTTCATCACGCCCGACGTGGCCGGCTACATGCACTCGATCGAGCTGGTGACCATGGCGGTTCTGGGCGGTGCGGGTTCGGTCGCCGGCGCGATCCTCGGCGCCGCGATCCTGACGACGTTGCCGCAGGTTCTGACCGTGTTCCAGGAATACGAACAGCTGGTACTCGGCCTCATCATGATGCTTGTCATGATCTTCATGCGCGACGGCTTGCTGCCGAGCCTTGCGCGCCTGATCAGAGGGAGGGGAGAATGAGCCTGCTTCAAGTCGAGAGCCTAGGGATCGACTTTGGCGGTCTGCGTGCCGTCAACGATGTGAGCTTTTCCCTGAAGGCGGGCGAAATCGTTTCGGTGATCGGGCCGAATGGCGCGGGTAAGACGACGCTCTTTAACATGATCTCAGGCGTCTACCTGCCCGGGCGCGGGCGAATATTGCTCGCCGGGGAAGAGGTCACCGGCCTCGGCCCGCATCTTTTGGCCGAGCGCGGCCTGTCGCGCACCTTTCAGAACCTGCAGATATTCCAGACGATGACCGTCCTCGAAAATGTCACCGTGGGCCATCACCTGCATGAGCGGGGATCCGTCCTGGCCGATCTTTTGGCGCTACCGGCGTCGCGCCGCCGAAGCCGTACTTCGGAGGCTGGCGCCTACACATTACTGGAACGGGTGGGCCTTGCCCCGGCGGCGGAAAGAACGGCCGGATCGCTGTCTTATGGTGCGCTGAAGCGCCTGGAAATCGCCCGCGCGCTCGCCTTGCAGCCGCGTGTCCTGCTTCTCGATGAACCTGCCGCAGGCTGCAATGCCGTTGAGACAGAGGAGATCGATCACCTGATCGCCGAGATCGCCGCTGCGGGCGTTTCCATTCTGCTGGTCGAGCACGACATGAAGATGGTCATGCGAATATCGAACCATATCGTGGTCCTCGATCACGGCGAAAAGATCGCCGAGGGAGAACCGTCGACCGTGGCGCGCAATCCGCGGGTCGTCGAAGCCTATCTCGGTGCACAGGGTGTGGAGGCGGCCAATGTTGACTGTTGAGGGACTACGCTCTCGTTACGGCCGCATCGAGGTGCTGCACGGCATCGACCTTGAGGTGGGCTCCGGTGAAATCGTCACGGTGGTGGGCGCGAACGGGGCGGGCAAGACGACGCTCCTGCGATGCCTATCCGGCATACAGCCGGTTTCAGCTGGCACCATCGTGTTTCGTGGCGAGGCCCTGAACGCCGTTCCGGCTTACCGTCGCGCAGCACGCGGTCTCTCGCAATCGCCGGAGGGCAGGCAGATCTTCACAAATCTTTCTGTCGAGGAAAACCTGCGTCTGGGCGCTTTCCTCTATTCGGATGACAAGGTCGAACGGGACATGGAGGACGCATTCGCCATGTTCCCGATCCTGCGCGAGAAGCGCAATCTGGCGGCCGGCGGCCTCTCTGGCGGTCAGCAGCAGATGCTTGCCATCACCCGCGCCCTTATGGCCCGTCCCTCCTGCCTGCTGCTTGACGAGCCGAGCATGGGGCTGGCTCCGATCCTCGTCGCGCAGATCTTCGAGGTGGTGAGGGGCTTACGCGCGCTCAATGTCACCGTGCTGCTGGTCGAACAGAACGCCTTCGGCGCACTCTCCATCGCCGACCGTGGCTACGTGATGGAGACCGGCCGCATTACAATGTCGGGACCAGCGCCGGAGCTGATTGCCGACGAACGTATTCGCGAAGCCTACCTGGGACTATGACATCATGACCGTGACCATCGAACGCACCGGCGACGTCGCCGTCGTCACCATTGACAACCCGCCCGTCAACGCGCTCTCGCAGGGCTTGCGCCAGGAGCTGTGGAATGCGGCGGAAACGCTGGACGCCGACCCCTCGGTGCGCGCCGTGGTCCTGATCTGCCAAGGGCGGACATTCATCGCCGGTGCCGATGTCAACGAACTCGGCAAGCCGCCGATGCCCCCTCACCTTCCGGATCTCGTCGCTCGTATCGAGACGGCGACCAAACCATGGATAGCGGCAATTCATGGCAGTGCGCTCGGAGGGGGTTGCGAAGTGGCGCTCGGCTGCCGTTTCCGCATTGCCGTACGCTCGGCGAGCGTCGGCTTGCCCGAGGTCCGGCTAGGCATCGTTCCAGGGGCCGGAGGGACCGTGCGCCTGCCACGACTGATCGGACCGGCGCTCGCTGCGGACATGGTTACATCTGGTGCCCCGCTGGCGGCGCCGAAGGCTCGATCGCAAGGGCTGATCGACGCTATCGTCGAGGGTGATCTGGAACGGGGAGCGATCGACTTTGCACGGGCGGCCGTAGATCAATCTCTTCCGCTTCCACTCAGCGAAAGAAGCGTGCCCGCAGTGGACGCGACTTTCTGGGAAACAACGTCTAGGGCCGTTGCCGATCGCGCCAAGCGCGAAGACGCGCCGCTCCGCGCACTTGCCTGCGTGCGCAAGGCGGTCGAAGCAGATTTCGACACTGCAATGGCCTTCGAGCGCCAGACATTTCTCGAATTGCGCGGCTCGTCCCAGGCTGCCGCCTTGCGCCACGTTTTCTTCGCAGAGCGTAGCGCGCCGCGGCCCCCTGAGCTTGCCGGCGTCGAGACCCGCTCGATCCGTTCTGCCGCCGTCATCGGCGGCGGCACCATGGGAGCAGGGATTGTGGCAGCCCTTCGCGATGCAGGCCTTCCGGTCACTCTCGTGGAACGCGACGAGGCGGCAGTCGAGCGGGGACTATCGAACCTGCGTTCGATTTTTGAAAACTCGGTCAAGCGCGGCAGGATCACCTCTGAAACGGCGGCCGAGCGACTGTCCGGTGTAATCGGCACGACCAACTACGAGCTTCTTGCTCGGGTCGACGTCGTCATTGAGGCGGTGTTTGAAGATCTCGACGTGAAGCGCGAGGTCTTCGGCAAGCTTTCCACCGTCTGCCGTCCCAATGCCGTGCTTGCCACGAACACCTCCTACCTTGACCCCGAGCAGATAGCGGCCGGCATCAAACACCCGGAGCGCTTTTTCGGGTTGCACTTCTTCAGCCCGGCCCATGTCATGAAACTGCTTGAGATCGTGCCGACCGCTCATACGACGCCGGCGACACTCGCGACGGGTTTCGTGCTCGCCCGCATGCTGAAGAAGATTCCCGTGCGCGCCGGCATTTGCGATGGCTTCATCGGCAACCGGATCCTGAAAATCACCCGCGCCCAAGCCGAACGCCTGCTGCTATCAGGTGCGACACCAAAGGCGGTCGATGCGGCGATGCGCAACTTCGGCCTGTCCATGGGTCCCTTCGAGGCTCAGGACCTCGGCGGTCTCGACATCGCCGCTTTCCAGCGCCGGGCGGCGCGCGCCCGTGGCGAAACGCCCTTTGCGCCGATCGCCGAACGGCTTTGTGCGTTGGAGCGCTTTGGGCAGAAAAGTGGTGGTGGATGGTACGACTACGCCAAGGGCGACCGTACTCCGCAACCCTCTGATATCGTCGCTGATATCATTGCGGGGGAAGCCAAAGGAATATCGCAACGGCAGTGGGATGAAGCCGACATCATTGATTGCATTGTCCTTCCAATGGTCAACGAGGCCGCGAAGATCCTGCATGAAAAGGTCGCGCTCAGGGCCTCCGACATCGACCTCGTGGAAATCCATGGATATGGATTCCCGCGCTGGCGCGGTGGCCTGATGCACTATGCTGAAGAGCGTGGACTGACTGAAATTGCGGCAAAGCTCAAAGAACTCGCAGCAAATGATCTAACCGAGCCGCCTTGCAATCAGTTCGAGAGTGCCGGAGGAAAGCGCGAGGCCTCGAGCCAGGGTTGAATGCCAAGAAGGACTGTCCGGGGCGGCCTCTTTTCCTAATAGCCATATTGTTCCTGACTGTACTGGCTCTTGTTGAGGACAACACCTAGCACGTTCGTTTTCTCGCGCAGGCTCTGCTCGCAAATATCCACTTCGCTGACTGTGCTCTGGTCGGAAGCGGCAACGAGGACGACGCCGTCCACATTCGGCAGGAAGGCGAGCACATCGTCGGTCGATAGCATTGGCGGCAAGTCATAGAGGATGACGTCCGGCTTTATCTCCTGACGCATCTCTCGTAGCGATTGAGCTGCCGCGGCACTTTGAAGGAGTTCCGCCGAATACTGTACCGCCTGCCGGTTTGGCCCAATCGCGAGGTTGTCGCCGTATCGGAAAAAGGTTTCGCGTAAGCCAGCGTCGCCCTTCAGGAAACTCTCGATAGAGCCTGGATTCTTAATGGCAAGGGTCTTGCCGATCTGCGGGCGCCGTAAATCGAGATCGACAAGGACAGTTCGACAATCCCTCTGATTGGCCAGACTGAATGCGAGATTGAGCGCAATGCACGTCTTCCCGCATGCCGGGGTAGGCGACGTGATGGCGACCGAGGTCCAGTTATTCTCCCTGAGGAGACGGAGCAGTTTCGTCCGCATCATGTCAAAGGCGCCGTGGGCCGGGGACAACCGGTCCAACGTGATAACGCGATTGTTGGCGGCTGCATCGTGGTCGATGACAAGTGGGGGCAGTCCCTCCCACGCCCCTCTCACAATTTCAAGCGGTTCCGGCAACGCCGGACTCCGATCGTCCATCTCGGCAACCCCTCTATTACGCGACGATCTGCCAACAAATTCCATTACATGTCCTCAATCACTGCGTCGAAGCCTGACGCTATTTAGGTTCACCACTTTGGCCAGCAGTCTGGGAATGCGGAACCTCTTCCCAAATTCAACGTCAATGGTAGCTGAACATCCGCGTGACGCTATTGAGCTTCCTCTTCAATGGCGGCGTTCGCGTTTCGTAGGGGGTGTTGATGAACGGGATCACCGCCAGTGGTTGTGCCTGGAGCATCTGGACCAATTCGACCGGCCGGCGGATCGTCCTGTTCAGCATTTCAAGCAATGCGATGATCGCAAAACTGAGCGCAATGCCGGCCAATAAGCCAGCAAGGACGATAAGACGCCGGCGCGATCGCAACGGTGATTGCGGCTCGGTGGCCGCTTCCAATAGCGAGAATCGGCCACCATCCGAGCGCGCCTCTATCTGCTGGCCCAATGAGGCTTCCGCGCGTTTGGCAATCGCCGTATTGTATTGCGTTTGCGTGTTTGAGAGCGTGCGTTCAAGCGCGTTCAGGCGGATGTCGGTGGCTGGCGTGGCGCTTATGGATTGCGTGAGAGAAGCGATCTTCTCGGTTATCTGCACCCGCTCCTTCTCGATTGCATCTATCCGCCTGTCCACGTCGGAGAGCTGAAGGTCAAGACCGGACTGCGCTTTGGTATCGGCGCCCTCTTGCTTTTTGGGAACGACCTTTGCGCGTAGGGCGGCAATGCGCGCTCTCAGCGCGATAATGTTGGGGCTCGTTTCGGCAAAGACCGAGAGTTGATCGGCAAGCGCCTTGTTGAGATCCAAAAGCATCTGCTGTTCAGCACTCAGCGGCTCGCCTGTCGGATATTTGCCGGTCACCATATAGGTCTCGACCAAAAGACTGCGTCTCGTGCGAAGATCCGATTCCTCACGCTCAAGCGATATCAGGCGCTCTTGCAAGGTGCTCTGCTGGGTGCGGCGAAACGCCAGGCTCTCAGGCAGCGTATCCCTGTTTTCGTTCTTGAATTTCAATAGGTCAGCTTCAATGCGACTGAGGTCGTCGTCAAGCCTCTTCACCTCGTCGTTGAAGAACTCCAGCGTGTCCCCCGCTCTATCGGTTCTTTGCTTCTGATTGCTGCGCAGGATCGATGTCGCAAGTTCGTTAGCGACACGTGCCGCCAACGCGGGCGTGCCAGCCTCGAATCCAATTGTGAATACCGATGCGCCATCGCCGCTGCTGAGCTCGGTTTCCTCAAAGATGAGCCGGGACCGCAAGTCCTTCACCAAATACTCCACAGAAGGTTTCTCCTGCTCGCCCGCATAGATGTCGAGTTTGGCCGCGAGTCTAACCAGATTGTCCCGTGTCGTTAGATGCTGCTGGATTATTTGCAGCTGGCCAAGCGAACTTGTCGGCACTGTCGAGCGCACCAGATTGACGGGAATCTGTGGCGCCTCGACCAGGATCTTGGCTGTAGACTGATAGCTACGCGGCAAAAGGAGGGCAGCAGTGAGAGCGAGAACTGTCGTCACGGTCACGCACAACAGAATTAACGGCAATCTCCGTAGCAGAATAGAAAGATAAAAACGGACATCGATGTCACCCATTACGAATTCATCCGAACTAAAGAAACGAGAGCGGCGTACTGTAGGGGTGACATCTTCGATCAGTTTTTGGATCCATGATAGTTGATCGATAGTGGGTGTGCCGCCAACGGTTTGTTAGTCCATTTGGCTAGTTTTTGTTCCAGGCGAGCCACGTTTCAAAGCTAACCCCAATGCCCCGAGAGATTTCCTTTCCGTCATCATTGTCAGACGCTCATCATTTTTGGTTATTTGGCGCCCCTTGTCGGATGGTCGCATGTAAATGTATTCTTCAAGCAACAGAGAATAGATCTAAAATAAAACTCTCGCGACATCTCTAAATTAGACTTGCAACGACGCGGAACCAACTCTGGAAGTTTGCTGATGCACTATTTGATATTGAGGATGGGCTTCGGCAACCTTTTACGGCCACTAGCGCGGCTTCCCGCCGCAGCGATTGCTGCGCTCGTTTTCCTGAATGTCGGCGCGGCTTGCGGCAGCCCACTTCTTCCGAACACGAAGGTCCGGTTGACACTCGTCCAGTGGATGCCGACCAAGGGGAGCTACGAGCAATGGGCCACGGTCGGAGGGGAATACACGGTCTCGGACGCAGGAACGATATCGATCCCCCTGCTTGGACCTGTTTCCGTTGGAAACATGGATGAGACAACGCTGGCATCGACCATTGCAAAGCAGTTGAAGGAAAAGATCGGGCTGGTCGACGAGCCAGCCGCCACAATCGAGATCCTCAAATATCCACCAATCTATGTCGTTGGCGATGTTACAAATCCCGGTGAGTATGCGTTTCACGCCGACATCACTGTCCTGCAGGCTTTCGCAATGGGAGGAGGCCAAATGCGCGCCTCAGCTGGTTTGCAAAGCTCGCTGGACATTACCAAACTGGTGGGTGACCTAAAGGAAATCGACGACTCCATCATCCGCAGCACGGCCAGAGTCGAGCGTCTGGAAGCGGAAATGGCCGGGGAAAAGAGTTTGCAACCCCGACAAGAGAGCGCGGATGCGAACCCGTTGACTGCTGCCATTTATAGGCAGGAAGAGGCAATATTCTCCGCCAGGGCAAATGAACTGACCAGACAGTCGAAATCACTGTCGGGACTACGTGACCTCCTGTCGGAGGAAATCAACGTACTGGAGGAGAAGGTAAAGAGCACGGACGCGAACATAGGCTCGGTGCAACAGCAGCTCGACAGCACGATTGCCCTCATTGAGAAGGGCGCTATCGTTGCAACGCGACAGGCCGAGGTCGAGCGTGTCATGAGAGGCTATCAAAACGACCGCCTTGATCTCACGGTTGCAATAATGCGGGCCCGCCAAAGCATAAGTCAGGCAACGCGAGATCTCGAGGGTCTATACGATAGAAGACAGACGGAAGTTGCTTCGGAATTGCAGGCCGAGCGGGCGACCATAGGACAGTTGCTGCTGAAGAGAGATACCAGTCAGAAGCTGCTGATGGACAGCCTGTCGTCCAGCAGCGCCGCGCGGCCCAATGAGGATCCAAAGCTCACATTCAGCATCGTTCGCAATCTTGCTGGAAAAAGCAACGAAATCGACGCCTCCGAAACAACCACGATGATGCCTGGCGATGTCCTGAAAGTTACCCTGCGGCCAGGCTCCCAAACGTCCACGACAAACTCTCTAAAGGCGGCCGAAACGACTGCGCGCAACATCAGCCAATGATCAGCGACCTCGACAACGACGATCGTGTTGAAAAGCCGACGCTAGGCCCGTCAAAGATGACCCCTCCCATCGGCACCGGGAGCAAGAGTTACTTACAGATCGTCAAGTCGACGATGCTTATCGGCGGGTCGTCGCTTATCAATGTGATGTTTTCCATCATCCGAAACAAAGCCATGGCGCTGCTTCTCGGGCCCGAGGGCATCGGAGTGATGGCTCTTTACAGTTCGATCGCGGACATTTCACAGACCGTGGCGGGGCTTGGCATCAATGCGAGCGGTGTTCGCCAGATTGCCGCCATCAATTCAAAAGACACTGTGCAGATAGCCGAGGTCGTAGCGGTGCTGCGCCGCGTTTCCTTGCTTTTGGGCTTCGTCGGAACAGCCCTTTTGCTGCTCTTTTCGGCACCTGTTGCGCAATTTACCTTCGGCACCCCCCAGCATACAGTTGGAGTGATGCTCTTATCGCTAGCAGTATTCTTCCAGGTAGCAGCGGGAGGAAGAGCCGCGCTGATACAGGGTATGCGTGATATCTCCAGCCTTGCCTGGATGAGCGTTCTTGGGGGCCTTTTCAGCGTAGCGGTCGGGGTGCCGATCATTTACTTCTTCGGAGAGCCTGGAATTGCGATATCGCTGGTGGCAGCTGCCTTCGCAAGCTTTGTTGCCTCGTGGTGGTTCAGCCGGAGGATAGATATACCTCGCGCGCCTCTTTCGGCGCAACGCGCCTTGCAGGAAACTAGCGCTCTGTTCAAGCTTGGCATTGTGTTCATGGCGAGCAGTTTCCTTGCCATGGGCAGTGCCTATGCCATTCGTCTCCTCATTTCCTCACAAAGTGGATTACATGCAGCAGGCCTTTATCAGGCCGCTTGGTCACTGGGAGGGCTCTATGCGGCCTTCATTTTGCAGGCCATGGGCACCGACTTCTATCCGCGCCTCACGGCCGTCTCCCAGGACAATACGGAATGCAATCGGCTGGTCAACGAACAGACTGAAGTCAGCATCCTGTTGGCCGGTCCGGGCCTGATCGCAACGCTAACGCTTGCCCCGGCCGTCATGGCGTTGTTCTACTCCTCTGCATTTCAGGGAGCGGTCGATATTCTCCGCTGGATTTGCCTTGGAATGATGCTGCGCATTGTGGCCTGGCCGGTTGGGTTCATTGTTCTTGCCAAGGGTGCAAAGGCGATTTTCTTCTGGTCGGAAGTCGCTGCCGCCATCGTTCATGTTGGACTTGCCTGGCTGTGTGTGCCGAAATTGGGGGCGGCAGGCGCTGGCCTTGCCTTCTTCGGCCTCTATGTTTGGCACAGCATCCTGATGTATTGTGTGGCGCGACGCTTCACGAACTTCCGTTGGTCACCGGCCAATCGCAAGCTAATCGCGGCCTATCTCCCGATATCGGCACTCGTCTTCGGCGCATTCCAGTTTTTGCCGCTATGGCAAGCGACAAGCCTTGGACTGCTTGTCGCAATTCTGGTTGGTCTATTCTCGCTGAGGATGCTGGCTGGTCTGCTTCCACAACACATGTTCCCGAAAGCAATTCGGCCACTGCTTGAAAGTATGCGGAGTGCATAAATATCCACGGCCCCGCGTTGTTTTCCATGGCCATCGCGTTGGTTGGCGGATTCGGGTTCCGCTTATCGAGGCGGGTGGTTTTTCGCTCCTCCACACATAGTGATGTCACGCACGAAGCTGCGACAGTCTCTGGTGCTGCGCGCCGACCGACTGGCAACCTACAGTGCGATCAGGAAACTGTTGTCTTTCAAACAATGGCGGGTGGTCTGAATCCAGACGCTTCGACATTTTCCGAACAGCATGTCGGCCGTTTGGCTCGACGAGGTCCGCATCTGCACGGGAGTGGCCGCATTTGCTATTTCCGAGTCCGGGAGCGATGCCAAGCTCGGCAACCGCTTCTCCGCGGGCGCCTTGACGTAGCGGCTAAGGTCGCGATCCAATCGATGTGGGGGGGTAGCGATGGTTCGAAGACTGGCATCCGGATGCGGACCAGGGGAAGACCAGTGACAAGAAACGCGTGAAAGATCAGCCCACCTGTTCGATTGCCAATTCAGGCGCGCAAACGGACGCTTTCACTGCCTCGGCAACCGACGTCAATTCGCTCGCCGTCATCTGCACAAACAGAGGAAGAATGATCGAATGCTGCTGTGCCAGGACACTTTCTTGCAAGCTCGTTGCGACGCGATGTGAACCCGGTTCGGCATAGGCGGCCTCAAGATGGATGTTCATGATCCCCCGTCTCGTCGAGACGCCCTGATCAAGCAACTCCTGCATGATTTCATGCTGGTCGAGATCTCGTGACAATCCCAAGCAGAAGCTCTGCCAATTGCTGCGCGCCCACGAGGGCTCGATGGGCGGCGCAACCCCCGCTGCTGCATAAAGCTGTTCGGCATACTGGCTCGCAAGTTCGCGCCGACGCACAATGATCGCCGGCAAACGCTTGAGTTGCTCGCGGCCAACGGCTGCCTGCATATCCGTCATCCGATAATTGTATCCAAGCTCGGGATAGGACTCGAAAATAACCTGCTTCGAACCGTGCCGCACAGCATCGGTGACGCTCATTCCATGTTGCCGCCACAGGCGGAACTTTCGATCATACTCGGGATTGGCCGTCGTCAGCATGCCGCCATCACCCGTTGTCACCACCTTGCGAGGATGAAACGAAAAACAAGCTATATCGCCGTGGGGCTTGCCGATCTTTTCCCAGCGGCCCTTCCAGAGAATTTCGCTGCCGGTGGCGCAAGCGGCATCCTCGATCACGGGGATGGAATGACGGGCCGCGATCGCAACGACGCGATGCAGATCGCAAGGCATTCCGAGCTGATGGACGCAAATGATGGCCTTGGTACGGGGCGTGATGGCCGCCTCGATGAGGTCGGGATCGATGTTGTAGCCGTCTTTTTCGATATCGACGAAGACGGGCACGGCACCGCAATAGCGGATCGCATTTGCGGTTGCGATGAAGGTGTGGCTAACGGTGATGACTTCATCGCCAGCCTCGACGCCGACCGCCTTCAGGGCGAGGTGAAGCGCGGTCGTGCAATTGGAAACGGCACATGCATGCCGGGCACCGACAAAATCGGCGAACTCTTCTTCGAAGGCAGCGACCTCTGGCCCTTGTGTAACCCAACCGGACAGAATGACGCGGCGAACCGCCTCGACCTCCTGCTCATCGAGGACGGGCTTGGCAACCGGGATCTGGTTCATGCTGCCTCTCCTGCGTTCAGGCTCTTTTCCTGGCGCCACCACTCTACGAGATCGCGCAGGCCCTCTTCCATTGTCACCTTTGAGCTGAAGCCAAGAAGCTTCTCGGCCTTGGCGGTCGAGGCAAGGCGCCGCGGCACGGCGTTGACTTTACGCGCCGGTCCGAATTGCGGCTCCAACGACGAGCCCATGACCTTGGTCAACAGGGTTGCAAGCTCACGCAAGCTCGTCTCGGTGCCGCTTGCGACGTTGAAGACTTCGTCAGTCACATCGGATTTCGCGGCAAGCAGATTGGCCCGCGCGATGTCGTGCACATGAACGAAATCCATCGTCTGCGTACCATCCCCGAGGATGATCGGCGGCAAGCCGCCCGCAATGCGTTCCATCCAGCGGATCAGAACTTCCGTGTAGGCGCCGTAGACATCCATGCGCGGACCGTAGACGTTGAAGTAGCGAAGCGCCACATAGCGCAGGCCATACATCTCCGCAAAGCTGCGCAGCACACCCTCGTTGAAGGCTTTGGCGGCGCCATAGATGGTACGATTGTTGTAGGGGTGATGTTCCTCGGTGGTCGGGAAGGTGTCGGCCAGTCCAAGGACCGACGCTGAGGACGCGGCCACAACTTTCGACACCCCGGCCTGCACCGCCGCTTCAAGCACGTCGAATGTCCCGCCTGCCAGGACATCAAAAGCAAGCCGCGGTTCCTCGGCGCACTGCGTGATGCGAATGGCGGCCTGGTGGAAGACAACATCGATGCCTTGGCTCACTTCCTTGATAAGCGCGCGATCCCTGATGTCGCCCTCGACTATCGTCACGGGAGCCCGTTTGATGGCGTCGGCCAGGTTCTCACGCCTGCCGCGGACGAAATTGTCCAGGATCACTATTTCCTTGGGTTCCTCGCGGGCGACGAGATCGGCAATGTGCGAGCCGATGAGACCGGCACCGCCGGTGATCAAAATCCGCTTATCCTTCATACTCTAACACTCCGAATTTGGTCCGCTCGAATCCTGATCCGTTCGCCAGCGGAGGAATTTTGCAGGAACGCCGGCCACGACAGAGAAGGGGGCAACATCGTCAACAACAACGGCACCCGCGCCGACAATTGCGCCTTTGCCGACAGTCACGCCCGGAAGGATCGTGGCACTGGTGCCGATGTCTGCCCATGCGCCAATGCGGACGGGTTTGATTTCGAGGTCGGTGCGGATAATCGGCATATCGACTGGCATTGCAGTATGGCTTGAGCCCAGGACCTTCGCGCCTGGCCCCCACCCAACATGATCCTCAAGCACCAGGTCACGCGCATCAAAATAGGCCTGGGGGCCGATCCAGACGTTGTTTCCGATGCGGCACGTGCCGTCGAATCTGCCCTGAATGTAGGCTTGTGCGCCGATAAAAACCCCGTCGCCGATTTCGAAGGTTTCCGGATGTTTGAAACCGGCGCCGCTGCCGACCTGCAAGCCGTTGCCACAGGCGCGCGCCAGGCTTTTCCAGATCGCCTTGCGCATGAAACTGTCAACAAAACCGTCGCCGGTCGCGAAGCGTGCGTAGAGTTCTACGAGGCCCACGGTACCATAGGAGCGCGTCAACTCTTCGGCCAGATGAAGGACATAGTCGGGGTCCACGGAGGTTTGCTGGCGCCCATGGACAGCCAGGACAAGACGCACGCCGGTGACGGGGTCAGCTGACATAGGCGTCCTGCTCCACAGCAGCTGCAATCTGATCGACTTGCTCCAATGTCAGCTCCGGATAGATCGGCAGCGAGAGCACCTCACGCGCTGCGGCCTCCGATACCGGGAGATCTCCGGCACGATACCCAAGATCAACATGCGCTTTCTGCAGGTGGATCGGGATCGGATAGTGGAGCCCGGTATGGATGCCCTCTGACCGCAACGAGTGCTGCAGGTGCTCACGGTCGCGGCTGCGCACGGCGTAGACGTGGTAGACGTGGCGGCGATCCGTCATCGCAACGGGGACGCGCACCGAGCGCGAATCGGCCAAAAGCGTTGAGTAGCGATCGGCACGAACCCGTCGTGCTTCGGTCCAGGCTTCGAGATGTCGAAGCTTGATCCGCAGGATCGCGCCCTGGATCTCATCCATGCGGTAGTTGAAGCCCTTCAGCGTGTGGTGATAGCGCTGCTCCTGGCCCCAGTCCCGCAACATTCTGATTTTCTTGGCGTGTTCGTCATCGTTGGTGACGACGATACCACCTTCGCCACAGGCGCCGAGGTTTTTGCCGGGGTAAAAGCTGAAGCAGCTCGACACACCGATGCTTCCCGCACGCCGTCCCTTATATTCGGCGCCATGGGCCTGGCAGGCGTCTTCGATCACCGCAATTCCATGCTTGTCAGCGATAGCCTTGATTGCGTCCATGTCGGCCATCTGCCCATAAAGATGGACGGGCATGATGGCCCTGGTCCGCGGTGTTATCGCGGCTTCCAGCTTAGCCGGATCCATTGTCAGCGTCGCTGGCTCGACATCAACGAAGACCGGACGAGCGCCCGTGTAGCAGACTGCGGATGCGGTCGCGACAAAGGTGAAGGAAACGGTAATAACCTCGTCACCTGGACCTAGGCCGGCAGCAAGCAGGGCAAGATGCAAAGCGCTTGTCCCGGTGTTGACCGCGATCGCATGCTTGGCATCGCAATAGACCGCAAATTCGTCCTCAAAGCGAGCGACTTCCTCGCCGAGGACATAATGGCCCGAGGCGAGCACGCGCATCACGGCGGGCTCAACCTCGCTCTTGATAGAGGCATATTGAGCCTTGAGGTCGAGAAGGGGGATCATGCGATCAGTCTCGCCGGCTCGAGTTCGATGACACGCCCGCGCTGTGCGAGCGACTGGGTGGCGGCTTCAAGAATGCGCACGACGCGCAGTCCCGCATGGCCATCGGCAATCGGCTGGCTGTTTGTCATGACACAATCGACAAACTGCTTGAGCTCCCGGCCAAGTGCTTCCGTCATATCGAGTTGTGGGGCGTACATGTCGCCGGTGCGGTAGCCGACGCGCATGTCGTAGACCTTCTCGCCGTCCGACTGCGGATTGCCGTTGAGCGTGATACCCTTGTCGTAGACCTTGATCTTCTCACTTGGCTCCAGATCGTCATAAACGATCATCTTGCTGCTGCCGCCGATCAGCGTACGGCGCACCTTGACGGGTGCGAGCCAGTTGACGTGGATATGGGCGATCAGCTTGCTCTCGAAGAAAAGTGTCAGATAGGCGATGTTCTCGGGCTCGCCGGCAACGTGACCCATGCCCGTCGCCGAGACCGCCACCGGCTTTTCCGGCAGGACGTAGTCCATGATCGACAGATCGTGGACGGCGAGATCCCAGATGACGCTGACATCATGCTGGAACAGGCCGAGATTGACGCGCACGGAATCGTAGTAGTAGATGTCTCCGAGACCATTCTCGATGATTTCCCGCATCTTGCGGACGGCGCCGGTATGAATGAAGGTGTGGTCGACAGCGAGAACAAGGCGACGGCGCGCCGCCTCTTCCACCATCCGGCGAGCCTCTTCGGAGGTTGACGCCATCGGCTTTTCAACAAACACATGTTTTCCGGCCATCAGGGCTTTCATCGCCAGCATGTAATGAGCCGATACCGGCGTCGCGATAGCGACCGCATCAACGCGGGGATCACGCAACACCTCGTCGAAATCGTCGGTGATCTGGACTGTCGG
This sequence comes from Rhizobium sp. BK538, assembly GCF_014197575.1. Taxonomy (NCBI): domain Bacteria; kingdom Pseudomonadati; phylum Pseudomonadota; class Alphaproteobacteria; order Hyphomicrobiales; family Rhizobiaceae; genus Rhizobium; species Rhizobium sp. BK538. Next base: position 80,013 of record NZ_JACIFT010000015.1, on the reverse strand, counting down.
ATAGCGCAGCTGGACGCCGGCAAGGCGATCCTTCTTGAGATCGCATACCCAGACAAGCTTTGCTCCCGGCGTTTCTGCAAGATTGCGGACCAGATTCGGCCCCCAATACCCGTAACCGACGACAGCAACCCCAATCATCTTGCTCTCCCGGATGAAATGACTTCGAGCGGCGCATCCTTTGCGCGGCCGATAACTCTTGCCGGTACGCCGGCAACAATTGCGTAGGCAGGCACGTCCTTGGTGACGACCGCACCCGCGCCAATCTGCGCGCCTTCGCCAATCGTTATGCCGGCGACGATGGTCGCGTTGCTGCCAATCGAGGTGTAACGCTTGACGAGCGTCGGCACGACCGACCAGTCCGCGTCGGACTGAAGGGTGCCATCGAGATTGACGGCACGTGGATGCAGATCGTTGGTGAACATCACGCCGTGGCCTACAAAGACGCCGTCTTCGATGGTGACGCCTTCGCAGATGAAAGAGTGGCTGGAGATCTTGCAGTTTTCTGCGATTGAGGCGTTCTTCTGGATCTCGACAAAGGTTCCGATGCGCGAGCCTCGGCCGATCGAGCAGCCGTAAAGATTTACGAGATCTGGATGATGGATCACGACGTCATCGCCCAGCCTTACGCTTTGTGCGATCATGGCATCCGCCTCGCGTAGCAACCGCTTGATCCCAGCGGATCGTCATTTACCTCGAGCATAAAACGCGCCCCCAGCTGAACAATGTACTGAAGACAAAGAAGTCTTTTTTTATCCTTCGAGTAAAGAAAACAAAAATCGGTATTCAATAGATCGAAAGGAGTACACGTGAAATCAATTTGCCAGTTTTACATTGTCTAGCGAAAGTAATTTATAGAATAAGATAGAAATTGGTCATGCAGACGCAATCGACCAGGCGGAAAGACACCGTCGCGGCAGGCGAGCGTAAAGACCGCATTGGGCATGGAGACGGCGCGATTGCCACTTAAATCAAAGAAGTTTTCGGGCGTCAGTCTCCTCACGTCGGCAATTGCGATCGTGGCGACAGCACACACACAGCTGAACCGCCGTACGCGTCAGATCAAGCGCCTTGTGTTCGATGAGGGGCCGGGCGCGCTCACTGACAAAATCAGGACCAAGCTGTCGGACGCAATTCGACCCAAAACATTTATGTGGCACGTTTTTCCATCGGATGTCCTGCAGGCCGACCTGTCGAAGCCGCAACACCAAACCATCCCTGTCAGAAACGACGGCCAACCGATCGAGCTAAACTGGATCGTGGGCCCTGCTGGACCCGGATCGGGGGGCCACACGACGATATTTCGTACACTTAAGTATCTTCAGGCAGCCGGCTACCGAAACCGCGTGTACTTTTATGACCCCTATGGCGGTGACGGAAAATACTATCAGGACCTGGCACGGTCTCACTATGGACTGACCTGCGAGATCCAGGACATTCGCCATGGCATGAAGGATGCCCACGGCGTCATAGCAACATGCTGGCCCACTGCCTATGCCGCGTTCAACGCGTCGTGCTCCGGCAAAAGGTTCTATTTCATCCAGGATTATGAACCGTACTTCTACCCCGTGGGCACCAACAGCGCTCTGGCAGAGACCACCTACAGGATGGGATTCCACGGGATCACCGCGGGACGTTGGCTCTCGGAAAAGCTCACGCGCGAGTTCGGAATGGACACGGACTGGTTTCCATTCGGGTGCGATACCACACGCTATCGCTTTGATGCCAATTCGCAACGCTCCGGCATTGCCTTCTATGCGAGGGCAGGCACCCCGCGCCGTGCGGTCGAGATTGGGCTGCTTGCTCTCGAGCTGTTTTCCAAGCGGCAGCCTGAAATCGAGTTGCACCTGTTTGGCCAGCCAATGGGAAGCCTTCCCTTCAAGTTCACCAACCACGGCCTGGTCTCTCCGGACAAGCTCAACCAGATCTACAACCGCAGTTTCGCAGGGTTAAGCCTCTCGTTGACGAACGTCTCGCTCGTGCCTCATGAAATGCTTGCCTGCGGCTGCATACCAGTCGTCAACGAAGCGGATCACAATCGCATCGTACTGGACAATGCTTATGTCCGATACGCCGCGCTGCTGCCGCATGCGCTTGCCGAAACACTGGAAGCGATAGTCACAATGCCAAACTTTGGCAGTGCGGCCCAAAGAGCTGCCGACAGTGTCAAGTCGACGTCCTGGGATACCGCCGGGGCAGCTGTTGATACCGCAATTCGCAACGCGATCGCCGCGGATGCCGCCAGATCACGATCTCGACGGACCTTTCCGATCTCAATCTCGTTATAAAGAGGCGAACATGACCACTGTCGATGTTGTGATCCCCTGCTACCGCTACGGCAAATTTCTCAAACAGTGCGTCGACAGCGTCACCACCCAACAAGATGTCGAGGTAAGGTTGCTCATCATCGATGACGCCTCGCCTGACGACTCACCTGAGGTCGCAGAGGAACTCGCTCGTCAGGACAACCGGATTGAGTTTGTTCGTCACACAAGAAACAAAGGACACATAACGACCTACAACGAAGGGATCGAGTGGGCCAAGGCCGACCTTTTCCTCCTTCTATCCGCGGACGACTATCTGCTTGCCGGTGCGCTCTCGCGTGCCGCCGAATTGCATAGAGCGCATCCAGACATGAGCTTTGCCTTTGGGGATGCGATTCTGGCCTACGACGATGGGACGCAGGTCGCGCGCAAACCGTTTGGAACCGCGTTCAGCGACACCACGAAAGTGTTCGCCTGCGCGGACTTCATCAAGGCTATGGAAGGCAGGAACATTGTTCCAACGCCGACTGCGGTCGTGAAGACCGCGGTACAAAAGAAGGTCGGCGGTTATTCTCATCATCTCCCACACGCCGGTGACATGGCGATGTGGCTGAATCTGTCGGCCGAAGGACCTGTGGGGTTCGTTGGCGCCCCTCAGGCGGCTTACCGCATGCATTCGCATAATATGTCACGTTCCTACTCATCGGCCCGCCTTCCGGATCTCCAACAAAGGAGGGCGGCGATTGAACACTTTCTAGAACGTGTCGGCTCGACGCGGTCAGACGTCGAGCAATTTCGAACGATTTTGATGCGAGATCTTGCCGTTAACGCGTCCATCCAGGCCGCAGCCGCCCTTGATGAGCGTGAATCCGATATCTCCCGCGAACTGGCAGATTTTGCACTTGCTCTAGACCCGACCATTCGATTCAGCCTGCCGTGGCTGCGACTGCATCTGCATAAGGCTATCGGACCCCGGGGATGGCAGATCCTGCGTTCTTCACTTGGAGTGTCCGCCCGCGTTCCCGACTGATCGATATATCGCTTAGAAAAATCGGCTCATGGGCGCGTTGCAAGGCGGTTGACACGCATTGGTGCTCCGCCGGCAGCGCGGTCATTGACTGTTCGGCCTGACGGGTTTTCATGACCACGCGAATCCAGGATCCATGCACCGGCTCCTCCCAGAAAGAAAAACCACGCATATGTCGCATTCCAAAAATGGACAGTTGCGCCGACGAATACGAACGTTGCCATGCAAATGAGGTAGGCGGTGCGATAGGAAGCGACGACGGGCTCCAGGGCCTTTTTCCGTGCAATCGAAAACCACAAGCCTAGCCAAGATAGCGCCATAAGAGTAACGCCGGGGATGCCGTGGCGCATCGCCAAAATTAGCCAGAAGTTGTCTACGCTATCGCTCACCATCCAGGCCGGGCGCGCCCAGTCTCCGAGACCAATTCCGAAGAGCGGATGATTTTCGACCGAAGCCGTGCCGTACTGCCAGATCCACATCCGGTACCAGCCGGTCTGCTGCTCGAAGGTGAAGTGCGACACATAAAACTGCGCAGGCGTTTGATTTGAGCCAAATTCTATAGCCAGAAAGCCAAGGATTGCGGCCGCCCACAGGAGCTTCCAACGTCCCCGGAAGATACGTAGCATCCTGTCCCAGATCAACAGGGCAATCTGAAACGTCAGTCCAGCAATCGGGGCCGACGACATCGAAAGCACGGCACTGCCGCCGACCACAAATGTGAGGAACACCGCCGTGAAACCGTTGGAACGAAATGACGAGACGCGGCATGTTACGGCAAACAGGCTAGCGCAGAATACGCCATACAGGATCGAATGACTAAATGTGCCCTGTACGCGCCATAAGCCCATACGTGGGTACATTCGGGTGATCTCGACCGTGGGGAAAATTGTGCCAAGGATCGTCAGAAGCGGGTTCTGCCCGGTAAGCCATTCATAGAGACAAAACGGAAACAAGCAGACGAGCAGCTTGGCTGCGAACATCACCATGCTACGAAAATCATCAGGCGTTCGGATGAAGCAGCGAGCCATCAAGTAAGAGCCCATGCCCTCAATGAACAGCATGCCACCCGGTTGAATTGCTGGACCTACGCCGTGGACGACGGCAAGTCCGACCGCGGCCCAGAGGTTGAACAGCATCAGTCCCAGATCGGGGAGACGAATGCGTCCGGCCCTGCCCTGCATCCAGAGCACAGAACATGGCACGAATGCCACCAGCAACACGATCCGATAGGCCGATAGATTGAGGGAACCAAGCGGAATGATCCATGGCAGGATCAAACCGACCAGAAAGAGCTTCACCGGCAGGGCAAGCCCGTGGTTGGATTGCGCCACCCTCGCTGGCGTCACTTGCCTTGATATCTCGGGCTTTCGAAATGGTCGATCGACGGGTTTATAGCGGTGCACTATCGTCATGAATGCCCAACGGCCTGATATACGTCCAAATTGCAAGCACAACTGGCTTGTTTACTTCAAGCGATACTAGTCTGAACCGTTAAATCTTTCGCTTATTCTTTCTGGTGCTCTCACATCGCCCAAAAGAGGATGCCGTGGCGCTTACCGTCTTGCAGGCGATCGCTTATACTCTGTGAAGGCGGGCCTGCGTAATCGCGCCCGATCGGGGACAAAAAGGGCGAGCCAGTGTTGCCGGCATCAGACCAATTCGACGGACAATTCATCATTTCGGAGCAAGCAAAACCGCTTTTCGCGGGTTGGCGGCAACTCCATGTTGGACCTGTATTCGTCAACCTGTCGCCGACCACGAAAAGCATTCAGGTCCAGGACGCCGCCGGCAAACAAATCGGGATCTTGATCGGCACGCCGATCGACCTGGAACAACGCCGTCTTGTTTTCCAGCGCCATGTGGTGGACACCGTCGTCGATGAGACCACGGATATTGATGCCTTCGTAGAAAGCACGATTTACCGGCTAACCGGCAGCTTCCTGTTCATTCTGTGTACGGAGAAATTTCACCGCATCTATCTCGACGCGAACGGCACGCTCTCGGTGGTATATGACCCCGAGGCACACGTGGCTGGTGCTACGGCAGCCGTGCTCCTTGACCCCGCTGAATACCGGCGTCGCTTTCGCACTCGGCTCTATAAGGCAGTCGATGTCCCGAACGCCGGCTGGTTTACAGGGAGCCTCACCGCGCATGTCGGCATCCACCGCCTCATTTGCAATCACTATCTCGACCTCGATCGTTGGATCGCGAAGCGTCACTGGCCTGCAGCTGCGATCGAACCGGCGCTCGATCCGACGGCCACCTGCGCACGGCTGTTTTCGCGCGTCACAGATACGATCGAAATCTTGAGCCGCACCGGACAGGTGAGTGTCGGATTGACCGCCGGGCATGACTCGCGCCTGTTGCTCGCGTGCTGCCGAAACCTGCTCGGCAACGTGTCCTTCGTGACTGTCAATGCGCCAGGTGCCGACGTTGACGTCGGTTGCGCAAGGCGGCTTGCGCGGCGTCTCGGGCTCGCTCACACTTTGCTGCCTTATCGTGAGGCGACGGCGCAGGAGGCCAACCTTTGGCAGGTCCGAACCGGACATTGTGTGGGAGGTAACAATGTCAAAATGCATCCAAGCGTCCGGCCTCTGGAAGGCAAATACTTCATCGGTGGCCTCGGCGGTGAGGTTGGGCGCGGTTTCCTATGGCTCAACGTGGAGGACAGCACCGGCCTTGACGCGCGTAGTATCGTGAGCCGTTTAAAACTGCCGCCTGAGAGCGAGATCATCGAGGCCGTCGAAACCTGGCTCGGCGCGCTTCCACCGTTCGGTACACTGCTAAAGCTGGACCTTGCCTATATGGAACTCAGGATGAGCTCCTGGGGGTTCTGCGATTCCTATGTGAAGCCGCGTCAGGCCGAGATCCACCCGATGATATCGCGGGCAAACTACACCGACATGCTGTCGCTGCCGCCGCAGATGCGACGCAACGGCGATATCTATTTTGCACAGATTGCCGAGAGTTGGACGGAGATCTCGCAGATACCGATAAACCGTTATGGCGATTTCCGGGATCTGCTGCGACCGGCAGTCACGGCTATCAAGAATCCTGCGCGTGCGTATCGAAAGGCCAAGCAACTGGCTGGTTATTGATTTTTGAGCGCTGGTGGTCTTCATGGCGATGGCTGGGAATATACGATGTCCTACGACCAGGCGCTGATAGTCATACGCGCGGCTCTGCGAAGCCGCCTCATGGCGGGCAGGTGACCATCCAAAACATAGTCGATCATCGCATCTGTCATGCTGCTGCGTATCGAGGTTCGGGCCCGCAGGAATCGGCCGGTCGTGGTGTCACCGCCGTCGCTCGAATAGACGGTTTGGTAGCCGCAGGCGCGCAGCTTCGCCAGTGTCGCACGATTATAGCGACCGAACGGGATAGAGGCCGAATGCAAATGATGGCCGCAGATCTCCTCGAGCAGACGTTTCGACTGGCCCAGTTCCCATTCGAGTTCGCCATCCGAAAGACCGGACCAATCGCGGTGATCGATCCCATGACTGCCGACACGCATGCCCATCTTCAAAAGGCATCGAACGTCGTCTGGATCGAGCGAGCCTGTCTTGCCCAGCCTCCCGGCTAGCACGAAGAATTCCGCGTCCAGCCCCCGCCGGCATAATTCGGGCGCCGCGAGGCGAAGATCTGACAGGTTGCCGTCATCGAAGGTGATCAGAACTTTGTCTCGATCGACATGATGCCAGACGCGATCCAGAATATCGCAGAACCGGTCAAGGCCAATCCAGTAATCAGCTTCTCCCGGATCGAGAAGTCGCTCAGGCTCACCTATTCCGTGAAACGTCAAAATCCGGCGCTTCATGACTTTCTCCAACTCAGGCTCGGGCCGTCGCCCGGAATTGCGATAGCGCCCCGGAAGGCCGCAATGCGCCACCTAGTCCGGCGCGGTGTGTTGACCCGCGCCAGCATCGAAGCATCTGCCCGAAGGCGATTCCCGAAGCAAACAACGCCGCTTTCAGCCGTCCGTGATGTCGGCGATAGTAGCGAATTCGATTCGCAGTCATCAGCGCGAACAACCGCGGGCTGCTGCCGCTACCACCACCGGCATGCATGACCTTTGCCTGCGGTTCAAAGATAATCGAAAGGCCAGCCTCTCGCACCCGTCGCTGATAGTCGACTTCCTCGCTATAGAGGAAGAAGGACTCGTCCCACTCACCGACGATCCTGCGTGCTTGCGCGGAGATGAGAAGCGCCGACCCGGTTGCCCATTCGGCGGCACCGCAGCTGTCGTAGCGTGCGGACAAATCGACAATTTCTCCCCACCCTACCCTCGCTGCCAGGCTTCCGCCCAGAACCGCCTCTGCCCAGGCGCTCAGAACCGAGGGCTCGCGACGCAGCGTTGGGTCGACGCTCCCATCCTGCTTGTAATTGATAGGCACAACCACGCCGACACCCGGGTTTGCCAGATGCTCGACGAGCGGTTTTGCCGCGTCTGGATAAAGTCGCAGATCCGGATTGAGAACGAGCAGGCTGACGCCTTGGCGAACGGTTGCAGCAGCCGCGTTGATCGCCGCGGCATAGCCGGCATTCCACCCCATGCAGATCACCCGTGCTCCAATGGGATGGGCCGCGGCAAGGTCCGAGGAGCCATCGTGCGAATTGTTGTCGGCGACGACTACCTCGAACCGCTCGATGCCGCGAAGTCCGTCTGCAAGCGAGTCAAGCAGAGCCGGCAAAGCCTCGGCACTGTTATAGGTGACGATGATGACCGCAAGCCCACCTTTGCCGTCCGGCGATGTTTCGACAATATCCATGGTTGCCCCATGCTCCTGCCCAAGTCCCTCGACCTCCGTACCTAGCAACGGTGCCCGGATGGCCAAGCGTCAATGCGTTCGATGCCGATCGACAAACGCCGCGAGTGAGCCGACTGTCTCGAAAATCTCGCCGGTGAAATCGTCGTCGTCGATCTGGAATCCGAACCTGGACTCCAGCGCCGATGCCAGACTTAGCACCGCGAAGGAATCGAGTTCGGGGATGTTGCCGAACAACGGCGTGGAGGCTTCCGCGATGCGGGCGCGGTCGGCGATACCAAGCGTATCTGCGATCACGTCCTTGACCGATTCGAATATTGACGAATTCATGGCACCTCACCGTTTCTAATGAATAGCGTGGATCTGAAGCTTACTAGACAAGGATCTCCGGCGGCATCGGATGCCCGAGAAATGCGGTTGGGCTGGCCGTCAATCCGTAGGCGCCAGCCTGGAAAATGACCACCAGATCGCCGACCTGGGCCGGCGGCAGGCATACGTTCTCCCCGAGCAGGTCGAGCGGCGTGCAAAGGCAGCCGACCACCGACACCGTCTCGCGGTCCTCCACGCCCATCCTGTTGCCGATGACAAGCGGATAGTTGCGACGAATGACCTGACCAAAGTTACCGGAGGCGGCCAGTTGATGGTGAAGCCCACCATCGACAACCAGATAGGTCCGGCCGCGCGACACCTTTCGGTCGATGACGCGCGTCACATAGACTCCGGATTCACCGACGAGGTAACGGCCGAGTTCTATCACCACACGTGCGTCCGGCAGAGCCGGGCGAATTGCGCTTTCTACCAGATCGCTCAGTCTGCGCCCAACCGGCACGAGGTCAAGTGGTTGATCCTTCTCGAAATAAGGAATTCCAAAGCCACCGCCAAGGTTGAGATAGCGAACAGGATATCCGCACGTTTCGGCAAGCTTGAGTAGCAGCTCGACATTGTGGGACAAGGCATCGCAAAGAATGTCGGCGTGCAAGTTCTGAGAGCCGGCAAACACATGGAAACCGACGAAGTCGAGATCAGCGCTTGCGAGATGGCGAAGCAGCGCCGGCACCTCTTCGGCATCGATGCCGAACTGCTGCGAGCCGCCGCCCATCTTCATGCCGGAACCCTTGACCTGATAGTCCGGGTTGACCCTGAGCGCAACGCGCGGTCGGATTCCAAGGCGGTTGCCGGCTTCAACGATGCGCATGGCTTCGCCCGCTGACTCCATCTCAATGGTCACGCCGGCGGCCACGGCTTGGGAAAGTTCCTGCGATGTTTTGCCGGGGCCAGCAAAACTGATGTTGGATGGCGGCACGACCGTGTCCAGCGCCGTCTTCATCTCATATGCCGAGGCAACGTCGAAGGAATCGACAAGTCCAGCCATATGCTGGACCAGTGCTGGCATCGGATTGGCTTTGACCGCGTAACTGAGCTTCACATCCTTCGGCAGAACAGAGCGAAGATAGGAAATGCGCGAGTTGATCAGCCGACGGTCGTACGCGAAAAACGGCGTTGTCCCGACGCGCTCGGTCAAACGGTCAAGGGGTATGCCGCCGACCGCCAGACAGTCTTCGGCAACATCGAACATGCCAATGGAAGGATGTACGCTCACGAACCCAGTTGCTCCCTCAACAGTACACGGTCGAACTTGCCGTTTGGATTTGTCGGAATAGACGTCATCTCTATGACCTTGGACGGCACCATGTATTGCGGCAGCTGGCGCCTGAACGCGCTCAGCAGGGCAGCAACGTCCAGCGTTTCTGATACCGGGCTGGCGACGAGGACAATACGCTGCCCGAGCGCTTGGTCATCAACGCCCATGGCAACCACGTCACGTGTGAGGCCTGTCGCGTAGGCAACCTCCTCGATTTCTGTCGGACTGACACGATAGCCAGACGTCTTGATCATCTCATCGCGCCGACCGACAAAATAGAGAAAGCCTTCATCATCCCGCACGACCGTGTCGCCAGAAAAGACCGCCATTTCAGGCTGCTTCCAACTGGCGACAGTGCCCGGCCATGGCTTGAAGCGTTCACCAGTGCGGACTGGATCGTTCCAGTATCCGAGGGCCACAAGCGGCCCCCTGTGCACCAGCTCCCCTGGCTCTCCCGGGTCGCAAAGCGATCCGTCTGGCCGCACGACGAGGATCTCTGCGTTCGGAATCGCCTTGCCGATTGAATCCGGCCGGCGGTCTATTTCAGCCGGATCGAGATAGGTCGATCGGAATGCCTCTGTCAGTCCATACATCAGGTAGGGCAGTGCGTTCGGGAAGGCCGATCGCAGCCGTTCGAGCGTCGCCTTGGGCATGCGACCACCGGTATTGGCGAAGTAGCGCAGTCGAGCAGCCACCTCAGGCGGCCACGCCAGATCGCAGACTTGGATCCAAAACGGCGGAACACCAGTAATTCCTGTTATCTTATGCCTCTCGCACAGCCGCACCACATCGGAAGGGAGGAGATAGTTCATCAACACTAGGTGGGCACCGGAATGAAAGGCCGTCGTCAATTGGCTCAGGCCCGCGTCGAAACTCAAAGGCAGAACTGACAAAATGGTATCGTGCTCTCCATTGCCGAGATAGTGACTGACGCTCTCGGCGCCCACGATCATGTTGCGGTGGCTGAGAACCACGCCCTTTGGCTTCCCGGTGCTCCCGGACGTGTAAAGAATTGCGGCAACGTCGCTGTCTACGCCCGCAGGTCTTGATGCCTCGCCTTGCGAGGCCGCGACCTGTTCAGTCCAGGAATGGAGGCGCCATGGCTCACTCGGGGTGGTGCTCTCGTTGCCAGCTGGCGCATCGACAAGGATAACATGCTGAAGGGCGCTGTCGCTGTCGACGAACTCTCGCAGTTGCGCCAGCCGGTCTGGCGAGGTCACAAGTGCCCGAACATCGCAATCGGCAAGGATATAGGCGACCTGTTGCGGTCGCAGTAGCGGATTGATTGGCACGCTAACGCAATTCGCAGCCGCCGTCCCAAATATCGTTACGACTGTTTCAACGCGCTTGTCGAGCAGCACCGCCACCCGATCGCCGCGAGCGACCCCGAGCCTATTGAGCGCGGATGTGAAGCCGAGGACATATTGCCACATCTCTTCATAGCTGAGGGTGGTCGCCTTGAAGGTGACAGCCGGGGCGGATCCATGGCGGGCTGCTCCGTTGCGAAGGAGATCAGAAAGATTGATGTTGACCGGTGATCGCATGTTCGCCCCAACGTCTACCAAGGCACGCACGTGAGTTCGCTATAAAGGTAATCGACCTGACTTGGCGTCACACGGCTGCTCAAGATCATCTTCGGACGCGGCGATTTGAGCGGTAGTGACAAGAACAGCGGGGCGCTCGCGAACCGTTCCTCAATCAGCGTGGCCGGCAGACCGAAGCGCGTCAGCAAGTAGCTGCGCAAATGCCAGGCGGTCTCTGAAAACAGAGATCTATCCCCAACGTGCAGGATCGAAGCGAACAGGCGCAGGCCCTTGCGCGTATCCTTGCGGAAGATCACGTAGCAGCTTCGATGCCCTTTGACGATGACCAGATGATGCGCAGCCGGCGCACTGACATGGTCCCTGTAGATCTCGAGGTCCCGACCAGACAGGTAGGTCTGCATCAAGGCGGGATGATCGACGATGCGCACGCCGCTTCCCCATCTCGGCCACGGCAGATTGACCGCCAGCGCGGCAGCCGTGTTAAGTGCCTGGAACTTCAGGCGACGATTGAGCGGAACGACATTGCCACTTGGCGACAGATCAGTGAAGCTGTAGCCAGGCTGATCGAGTAGCGCCTTTAAGAGGCGCAGGCTGTGGGCGCGATAAGTATCAAGCACACACCACGCAGCAAGGTTGCAGAATTTCTCGTTCTGTCCGTCGACGATGCGCTGCGAGTAGAAGGCGACGTGTGCGCCAACAATGTGCCCCCCCGAGAGCAGCATGAAGCCGTGGTTTGGAGCCTCGCTTTGCCAGCCCGGACGAATGGCCTGCGCCCAAGAGGCCGGCGTTAAGCGGGGATTTAGCTCCTCATGAAGGAAAGATGCGACCCGATCCACGTCATCGGCGGTGATGGGGCGCACCGTTGCTCTTTGATCGTCAACTTGGAGAACGGACCGCGCCACTTTCTAAAAATTCCCCTAGTACACGTTACAAACACCATCAAATCCGGACCACTGTTTTACAAGTATAACTGACCTACTTGGTAGATACCCTTATGGCTGAAGCGGATATACACAAAAGATCCGCTCGACTATCCCGTTTGCTAACTGGAGAATTTCCTCTGAAGAGGTTTGAATTGAGGCACAAACCCGCTCAATAAACACACGGGAGGCCGCCATTTCTAGGAACAACCACATTCTAATCTTGGTCGAGAACTTGCCGGTCCCCTTCGATCGCCGAGTCTGGCAGGAAGCACAGGCGCTCGTTGAAGCCGGGTTCGACGTTTCCGTCATCTGCCCGCAAGGGAAGGGACACAACAAGAGCTACGAAGTGTTGAACGGCGTGCACATCTACCGGCATCCACTTCGCGAGGCGAAGTCCGCCGCCGGCTACCTTCGGGAATATTGGATGGCTCTCTTCCATCAGATGCGTCTGTCTTTTCGCGTCCGGCGCCGACAGTCGATCGATGCCATTCAGGCCTGCAACCCTCCCGACCTGATGTTTCTCGTCGCGCTCGTACACAAACTTCTATTTGGCACGCGCTTTGTGTTCGACCATCACGATCTCAGCCCCGAACTCTACGTGACGAAGTTCGGGCGGAAGGACATCCTTTATCGCCTCCTGTGTTTCTTCGAGAAGCAGACCTTCAAAATGGCAGATGCCAGCATCGCCACGAACGAAACCTTCAGGGATATCGCAATCTCGCGTGGCGGCATGGCGCCTGATCGCGTGATTGTCGTCAAGAGCTATCCCGAAGCGTCGCGCTTCCGCCGCACCATTGCCGACCCGTCGCTGGTCATACCCGGCAAACATCTGATCGGCTATATTGGCATCATGGGTGAGCAGGACGGGGTGGAATCGCTCGTTCGCGCCCTGGCAGAGATCGTCCATGTCCGCAAGCGCAACGATGTTCACGGGCTGATCATCGGCGACGGCCCTGAACTGCCGCGCCTGCGGGCGATGGCCACCGAGTTGGGCCTCAATCACGTGCTACGTTTCAGCGGTTATCTGACCGGTCAACCTCTGATGGCGCACCTTTCGGCGCTGGATGTGGGCGTCATTCCCGACCCCCCGAATGACTTCAATGACAAGCTTTCGATGAACAAGGTCTTTGAATACATGATGCTCGGTTTGCCGATCGTTCAATTCGACCTCAGACAAGCCACGCGCGACGCCGGAAACGCGGCTGTGGTGGTGCGAGAGCATACGCCGATGGCCTTGGCTGAGGGCATTCTCTCCCTCGTCGACGACCCGCGACGCTGCAGCGAGATGGCTTCCGTGGGCCGGGCCGTGGCCGAACGCGAGTTCAGATGGACGACGGAATCACGTCGCTACCTAGGGGCTTACCGAAGCCTGCTTCGCAGGAGCCTGGATATCAATGATCAGCGTCATTATCCCGCATCTTGACCAACCGGAACTGCTGGGCACCTGCCTGGCGTCTCTCGCAGCCCAGACCGGCGTCCGGCAACCCTACGAGATCCTTGTCGTCGACAACGGCTCGAAGCAACTGCCCACTGGGGTTTGCGCAGCTTATCCCGGAACAGTTCTGCTGTCGGAGACGGTGCCGGGCCCGGGGCCGGCGCGCAACCGTGGCGTATCGAAAGCGACGGGCGACATCCTCGCATTTATCGATGCGGACTGTCGGGCAAGCAGCGTTTGGCTCAGTGAAATCGAGCGCCAGTTTGCTGACTCGAGTGTGACCATTATCGGGGGCGATGTGCGCATCGGCTTTGAAGATCCCGCATGCCCGACGCTTCTGGAAGCTTATGAGAGTGTCTATGCCTATCGAATGAAGGAATACATCGCCAAACAGGGCTTCACCGGCACCGGAAACCTGGCAGCGCGAGCGAATGTTTTTGCCGCGGTGGGCAAATTTGGCGGCATCGACATTGCTGAAGACCGCGACTGGGGCCAGCGGGCCTTGGGTCGCGGATATCAGACGCGGTACTGCCCCGACATGATCGTCTTTCACCCTGCCCGCAAAACGTTTGCAGAGTTGGCACGCAAGTGGCAGCGACACACGGCTCACGATTTTGCGCGTGTTCGCGCGCGACGCGCCTGGTGGCCGCGATGGATGCTTCGCACGGCAGCCGTCGCTCTGTCGCCGGCTGCCGAGTGGTTCCGCATCGGCCGCTCGGACCGCTTGCATGGAATAAGAGCGCGGCTCCTGGCCTTCACCGGTCTGACCCTCATTCGCTGCTACAGGGCAGCGATCATGCTGTCGCTTGCGTTTGGTGCCAGCGCGACACGCATGAGCGCCCAATGGAACCCGGCATCCATGCCGGCCCTGCCCCGCGATAGCTAGGCGACCAGAAGGCCTGCATGCCGCACGACGCCGATCTCTTGAAACAGGAGCTCCAATGCCTATCGACAACCGCAACACGCATGCTGCGCTTTCACTCATTCTTGCTGCCGCGGTTGGTGCGTGGGGAACGCAGGCGGCAGGAGGGATCGACCTGGCGGCGTTTCCAGGCCCGGACAATACCGGGATCCCATCCGGAATTACCTTGACGCCCTACGATGGCCCTTGCGAGATCACGCAGCCCAACACCATCATCGATGCGAAGACGGTCAGCTGTCCGCTGGTGATCCGGACAACCGGCGTCGTTATCTCGCGAAGCAAGACCTCGCGCATCGATGTTGACGGACGGGGCGTATCATTGACGATCGAGGACAGTGAGGTCGACGGCGGGAAATGGCAGGGGCCGGCCATCGGATTCTCCAATGTCACGGTGCGACGCTCGGAGGTCAGGGGCGGACAGACAAGCATTCAGTGCACGCCGGAGTGCCTTGTTGAGGACTCTTGGTTGCACGGCCAGTATATGCAACCAGGGAAACCCCAACACCTCGGCGGCTTTCTGTCAAATGGCGGGCATGACGTAACCTTGCGGCATAACACGATCGTGTGCGACGTACCGGACAATGATATGGGTGGCGGTTGCTCGGGAAGCGCACAGATCTACGCCGATTTTTCCGCACTGACCAGGTTCCGCTTCGAACGCAATTTCTTCCGCGCAACTCCAGGCGGCTTTTGCACGTCATTCGGGTTGAATCCTGGGAAACCGTTCGGGGACAACCCGACCTACGTTGTCGTTGCCGACAATGTTTGGGAACGAGGACCAAATGGCAACTGCGCCGGCTATGGACCGACCACGTCCTTTCATGCGGGGGGCGAAGGGAATGTATGGCGCGGCAATGTCTGGGACGACGGAACCCCGCTGCAGGCGCGCTAGCCGCTCCCAGCGGGACTACGGTCAGCCTCCGAAGCCGCCGGCTGTCGGCGTTGTGACGATGATCGCCTCACCCGCTTCCAATACCGTCTGATCGCTTGCCTTCAGCACCTCCACGCTACCATCCAGCCGTCGCACGCTCGTTGCCCCCACACGGCCGTTGCCGCCCCCGTTTATTCCCCGAGGCGGGTGGTCGCGGTGGGAGGACAGAATGGCGCTTTCCATCCGCTCCAAAAACCGAATGGTTCGCTCGGTTCCGTCGCCTGCGTTCCATTTGCCGCTTCCGCCCGAGCCCGGTATGATGTGGAAGTCCTCCAACAGGACCGGGAATCGAAGTTCCAGCACCTCGGGGTCGGTAAGCCGCGAATTTGTCATGTGGGTATGAACGCCAGCCGTCCCGGCAAAGCCGCGCCCGTCGTTCATCTGTCCCGCAGGCGAGCCCGAGCAAATCGTTTCGTAGTACTGGTACTTGGCATTTCCGAAGGTCAGATTATTCATCGTACCCTGCGAATTGGCCATCGCTCCCATGGCGCCGAAGAGCGCGTTGGTTACATGCTGCGATGTCTCAACATTTCCCGCGACAACCGCTGCAGGATAGGCAGGCCTTAGCATACAACCGTCCGGGATGATGATGTTTATCGGTCTCAGGCAGCCGGCGTTCATCGGGATGTTCGCTTCAACCATCACGCGGAATGCATAAAGAACCGCAGCACGGGTGACCGGTTCGGGCGCATTGAAGTTGTTCATCTCCACCTGGGACGTGCCGGTAAAATCGACGGTGGCCTCGCGTTTCTCGCGATCAACTGTGATCTTGACCTTGATGACTTGCCCCGTGTCGGTCGGGTAATGGTATTGGGCCGTGTCCGGCAAGCGATCGATGACACGACGCACACTTTCGGCCGCGTTGTCCTGGACATGCCCCATATAGGCTTCGACCACCGATAGGCCAAAATGGGCAACCATTTTGCGCAACTCCGCCACGCCCTTTTCGTTCGAGGCAATCTGAGCCTTTAAGTCGGCGATGTTCTGGTGCGGATTGCGCGCCGGATAACGATGATTTGTGAGGAGCTCGAACAGTTCGGCTTCGCGAAAACGGCCGCCTTCGACCAGTTGGAAATTATCGAAAAGGACACCTTCCTCTTCAACGGTCGTCGCAAGCGGTGTCATCGAGCCCGGTGCGGTTCCTCCTATGTCGGCGTGATGTCCGCGCGAGGCGACATAAAACAGGATCTCGGTTCCCGCGTCGTCAAAGACAGGCGTGACGACTGTTATATCGGGGAGATGGGTGCCACCGTTGTAAGGGGCGTTGAGCGCGAACACATCACCCGGGTGGATGTTCCCTGTGTTCAACTTGATGATCGTTTCGACTGACCGGTCCATGGAGCCGAGATGAACCGGCATATGCGGTGCATTGGCCACCAGCGCGCCGGTTCGATCGAAGACGGCGCAAGAAAAATCCAACCGTTCTTTGATATTGACGGAATAGGCGGTGTTTTGCAGCGTGACGCCCATCTGTTCGGCGATCGACATGAAGAGATTGTTGAATATCTCCAGCATAATCGGATCGGCCTCAGTCCCCAGCGCGGCTGCGGTCTTCTTCTTTTCAATACGGCGCAGCAACACGTGGTTTCTTGAGGTGATTTCTGCCTGCCATCCAGGCTCAACGACAATTGTCTGATTGGCTTCGATGACAAGTGCTGGGCCGAGCGCTTGGCAACCCGGGGAGAGATCCTTACGCTTGAAAACGCTGGCATCACACCAGACGCCCTCGAAGAATACGCGACGGCTTTCAGGAGCATGAGCGACCCTTGCCGCCGTCTCGTGACTTGCCTCCTGATAGCGGTCCGCGGTTTGATCGGTTCCCTCGACGCCCACGGATTCAACGACAATTGGTTTCCCGTCGTAGATGAAGCCAAACTGCGCCTTATGCGCCCGCTCAAAGTCGGCCCTGGCATCTGATATCGAGCCAAGGCTGAAGTCGACCGGCAGCGCGGTATCCGTACCGTCATAGCGCAAGTCCAGGACGGGCCTGAATTCCATTGAAGACGGGGAAATGCCTTGTGCCTCCAATTCTTCGCGAACGTCCACGCTCAAGGCTTCGATCAAATGACCGAGCTCCGGGAGCACCTCTGCGGATAAGGGTTTGATGAACGCCTGCTGTCGCGATGCGAAGATCGATGACAAGCCCATGCCGTAAGCTGAGAGCAGGCCTGAGAACGGGTGGATGAGCACCGTGGACATGCCGAGAGCATCGGCGACAAGGCAGGCATGCTGGCCGCCGGCACCGCCGAAGCAGTTCAGCAGGTAGCCGGTCACGTCGTAACCACGCTGCACCGAAATCTTCTTGATGGCGTTGGCCATATTTTCAACTGCGATCTTGATGAAGCCTTCCGCAACACTCGCCGCGCTATGCCCGGTGGCTGCTTGCACCGATAGGTCCTCGAATCTTTGGCGCACGGCGTCAATGTCCAGCGGCTCGTTCTGGCCGGGCCCGAAGATTGCGGGAAACAGGTCTGGCTGCAGCTTGCCAAGCATGACGTTGGCGTCGGTTACCGCCAGCCGACCGCCGCGACGATAGCAGGCCGGGCCCGGGTTGGCACCGGCCGAATCGGGGCCAACCCGAAAACGACCAGCTTCAAAATGAAGGATGGAGCCGCCGCCGGCGGCGACCGTGTGAATGCGCATCATCGGCGCCCTTACACGAACCCCTGCAACTTCGGTCTCGAAGGCACGTTCATACTCGCCGGCATAGTGGGCGACATCGGTTGAGGTTCCCCCCATGTCGAACCCGATGACCTTGTCGAAACCGGCAAGCTTTGCAGTCTCCACCATTCCGACCACGCCCCCGGCCGGTCCGGAGAGGAGTGCGTCCTTACCCCGGAACATATCTGCAGCAGTCAGGCCACCCGATGACATCATGAAACTGAGACGCGGCGAGGCATTCCCGGCGCGTGCCACGCCCAAATCGCCAGCCACCTCCTGGACGTAACGCGACAGGATCGGTGAAAGGTAAGCGTCCACGACAGTCGTATCGCCGCGGCCGACCAGCTTGAGCAGCGGAGAGACTTCGTGGCTCACTGAAATCTGCTTGAAGCCCGCCGCCCGGCACAGCTGTGCGACCACTGTTTCATGCTTGGGAAACTTGTAGGCGTGCATGAACACGATGGCGACGGCATCGAAACCATCGGCCCTCGCTGTTGCGATCGCCGCCTCGACACTGGAGGTCTCAAGCGGCACCTCGATCGAACCGTCCACGCGCACACGCTCGTCGACTTCGACGACGCGCTCATAAAGTTGTTCTGGTAGAATGATTTCCTTGGCGAAAATATCGGGGCGCGCCTGGTAGGCGATGCGGAGCGCGTCACGGAATCCCTTCGTGATCAGCAATAGCACCCTGTCGCCCTTGCGTTCCAGTAGCGCATTTGTGGCAACCGTCGTTCCCATGCGAATGTCGCCAATGCGATCGGCCGGAATGGGATCCTCTTCCTTGAGGCCCAGGAGCCCTCGGATTCCGTGAACCGCTGCGTCCCGATAGGCTTCCGGGTTTTCGGAAAGAAGCTTTCGCGGATGCAAACTGCCATCGGGTGCGCGGCCCACAATGTCGGTGAACGTGCCTCCACGATCAATCCAGAAGTCCCACACCCCGTTAGACATATCCTCACTCCGTACCGAAGACTAGCTATCGGTGTTAGTGCCGCGCCTGCTCGAGCAAAACAATCCATAAAATTGACCTGATCATTCAGCGTATCGAAGTCGGCATGATCCGGAGCGGTGATGCTAACGCTCGCTTTCTCGACAAGCCCCTGCAGTGAGCCTCTTTCAAATTGCTGCAATCGGACTTATTGGTGTCATCCGCACAGACAGTCCCGTCGTCGGGAGGCGGCAGTTGAAACCGAAGCAATCGATATTCATGCAGTGGATGGTGCGCATATCTTGCGCCATCGCACTTCTGTTTGTCGGATTCGCTCACCAGGCCCCGGCCTTCGTCAAAGACAGCTTCGTTCCCGCAGAGTTCGCCGAGTACGTTCTGCCGGACGGCACATTGCCTGTCATCTGCACTGACGGCAGCAAGCATGCCGTCGATCAACATGGAAACGCGCATAGCCATGGATGTGAGGCATGCCGTATTGCTGCCTCGACTCTCCTGCCGTTGCCCAATTTAGCTGACGTCGTAAGTCTTCGGATCAACACCAGCATCACCCTACCGGTGATGCGTGAAGCAAGGAACGAGGAACCGTTTCCGCCCAACAAAGGCCCGAGAGCGCCGCCCCAGATTCCGGTTTTTGGGTAGTCCTGAGCCGCGGTCGACACCGTGACATCAGTACAGTGTCGGTCGTCATTCGCCGGTGCGCCGGTCGAGCACTCGTGGATCCCATCGTCTCATTTCATTCACACAGGCACGTCAACGAGGCCGGCATGATCCGCTGACCCACGTGACGGCCAAACCGAGAATAGCCATCATGAAAAAGCTTACAACCTTCATCGCCGGCCTCCTGTTTACCGGTCTAATTACTGCCGTTGCCGCGGCCAATGACATCAAGGTCGGCGACATCGACATCGCCCACCCGCATGCGCGCGCCATGGTGCCGGGCGCCAAGGTCGGTGGCGGCTACCTGAAGCTGACCAACACCGGTTCGACTGACGACAAGCTGGTCAGCATCACGTCTGATCGGGCCGCGACAACCGAAGTCCATCAGATGAGCGTCAACAACGGTGTAATGACCATGCGCTCCGTTGCGGGTGGGCTCGTCATTCCGGCCGGCCAGACCGTCGAGCTGAAACCCGGCGGCTTCCATGTCATGTTCATGGACGTGGAAAAGCCCTTCAAAGAGGGCGAGATGATCAAGGCAACCTTAACATTTGAGAAGGCGGGCTCCGTTGACGTTGAATTTGATGTTGGAAGCGCTGCGGGAGCCGGTGGCAAAGACCACCACTCCGACATGGGCGGCATGGATATGTCCAAACCGCAATAGGCTTACTACCCCCTAGCGAAACCGTCGTCTGAATTTAGGAAGTAAGAACATGTCGACACTTTCCCGCCTTGTCGCATTGTCCGCCGTTGCAATCCTCGGCATTGCCGGGCAAGCCCTCGCGCATGCACACCTGACAAAAACTGTTCCTGCCGACAATGCAACGGTCGCTGCCTCCCCTGCCGAACTCGACCTTCACTTCTCAGAAGAGCTCAACATCAAGTTCTCCGGTGTGAAAATCACCGGCCCAGACAAGGCTGTAGTGAAAATCGGCGACGCTATGTTGATGGATGAAGGCAAGACGCTGATGGTCCCTCTTGCGCAAACGCTGAGCCCGGGCGCTTACGCGGTGGAATTCCACGTCCTGTCGACGGATGGGCATAAGACCAATGGTACTTACCGCTTCACGGTCAAGCCGTGACGCCAGACGCTGCGCTCATCCTGTGCCGCTTCCTGTTTGATGGCGCCGCCGTATTTCTATGGGGCGCGTCAGCTTACATCTGCTGGATCATGCCTGCAGACTTGGCAGCACAGGTGGGCCGACGGCTCCGGCATTGGTATGCGCTTGCAACCTTCTTGATCATCGGCACGACCGCGTCGCATCTCCCGCTGCAAGCGGCAACGATCGGAGACGGCTGGGCCGATGCGCTTGCGCCGCAGATGCTGAGCTCCATCCTTTCGGGAACCAGTGTCGGGCAGGCCTGGATTGCCCAGGCTGGTGCCGTCATTCTGCTGGTCGCCTCTTGCCTAGCACCAGTCCGGTTCAGATACCGCGTCCGCGCGCTCAGCGCCGGGCTGTTGCTCATCAGCCTCACGATCAGCGGTCATGCCGCGATGAATAGCGACTGGTTACGCACGATGCATCGCCTCAACGATGGCCTTCATCTCCTGTCAGGTGGCGCCTGGCTCGGGGCGCTAATACCTGTCGTCGTTATCTTGCCGATGCTCCACGACGCGCGACGGCAGCAGGATGCACGGACGGCACTGATGCGGTTTTCGACCGCGGGCCATGTTGCGGTCGCTCTCGTCATCATGACCGGCATGATCAATACGATCCTGATCGTCGGATCTGCTCCGCTGGATTGGCAGCTCGACTATCAGTTCCTGCTCAGCATCAAGATCCTGATCGTGTTCGTCTTGGTCGCGCTTGCGGTAACCAATCGCTACCTTCTTGTCCCGAGGCTCTCTCGCAACCCATCACTGCAGCCGCTCAAGTGGGCGACTGGCGCCGAAATAGCCTTGGGCTTCGCCGTGCTTGGCCTTGTCTCCGTGTTTGGCACATTGCAGCCAACTTGAGGGGTTCGGCGTCGACCTACGTCAAATGACGGTGTCGCTCATTTTTTCGCTTTATCCCCCTGATCCCGCGTGCCATTTTCGGCGCGACATGCACAAAGTAGGGGCCACTTATGTTTTCAAAGATTTCCAGATTTAGCGCCGCGATCGCGGCTTGCGTCCTTGCTCCATCACTCGCCTTCGCGCACACCGGTCTTGGACAAACGGTTGGTTTCGCTCACGGTTTCACCCACCCCGTCTTAGGGGTCGATCACGTCCTCGCGATGGTTCTTGTCGGCGTTCTCGCCTGGCAGCTCGGCGGCCGTGCGCTCTGGCTCGTTCCGACAACCTTCGTCTCGGTGATGGCCGTCGGCGGCGCACTCGGCATGCTGGGAATTTCGCTCCCCTTTGTCGAAGCCGGAATCGCGTTCTCCGTCATCATCCTTGGAGCCGTCGTCGCGCTTGGTATCCGCGCTCCCGTCGCCATCGCCGCAGGGGTCGTCGGCCTCTTTGCGATCTTTCACGGATACGCACACGGCTCGGAAATGCCGGCGGCGGCCGGCGCCATCGCCTATGCGGTGGGCTTCATGCTGGCGACGGCAGCGCTGCACATTGCCGGCATTGCCCTCGGTTATCTGGTCGGCAAGCAGGGCGCAATTGTCATGCGCTCGGCTGGCGGCATTGCTGCAGCGGCCGGCGTCGGCCTGCTCACGGGCCTGATTTAGCAGTCGACTGCCCGGCCGAAGGGCCGGGCACCGCCCTCAGCGCACGCCGATACCAGCCGTCAGCCCCCCATCGATGCGGTGATCCGATCCGGTAATGAACGCAGCCTTGTCCGACGCGAGGAAGGCCGCAAGTGCGGCCACCTCTTCGGGCTCACCAATGCGGCCAAGTGGGTGGGCTTCGCCGAAACGTCGAAACACGGCATCGACGTCAGCTCCCTCTCCTTCGAATGTGCGCGCGGCGAGTTCCAGGATCGGCGTACGCACCGAACCGGGGCTGATCGACACGACGCGAATATTGTCTGCCGCAAAGTCGATCGCCATCGCCCGCGTCAATGCGTGGATCGCCCCCTTCGATGCGACGTAGGCCGAGACGCCGGACTGGCATGCAAAGCCTTGTACGCTCGAGATATTGATGATCGCGCCGCCGCCGCGCTTGCGCATTTCCGATATGCCATATTCCGCCGTCAGATGGATCGAGCCGACGTTCACCGCCATGCAGCGCATGAACGTCTCAAAGGGCGTGTCCGTGGCATTGCCGTAAGGATGCACCGCCGCCGAATTGACGATGATATCGACGCCCCCAAACGCGGCGACCGCTTCGGCAACGGCGTCGGCCACATTGGTGGGGATGGAAACATCCGCATGGATGACACGAAGGGCCAGACCCGCTGCGGCACCGATCTCCGCAAGCTCGTTGTTCGCCTTTTCATCGATGCCAAGGGACGCGACCGCCGCGCCCTCGCGCGCCAGATGCAATGCGATCGCGCGTCCGATGCCGGTGGTCCCTGTGACGATTGCGATCTTGCCGGTGAATTCTCCCATCAGCCTCCCCCACTCTTCTCGGTAGAAATGAATTCAAGACCGGCGCTGAGATGTCGATCCATATGGTAGACAAAGCCAATCCGGTCGCGATCACTAAGGGCCTGAAGAATGTCGCAGTGCTCGGCCACGACCGCCTGCAATGTCGGTCGTTGCGATTTGCCCGCAAGCATCAATCGCTGAATGACCGGCTTCAACATGCCATAGGTTTCCGACAATGTACGATTGCCGGCCGCGTCCACCAGCAGGCGGTGAAACTGGAAGTCAAGCTCGGAGGCACGCTCGGCGTTTTGCGCCGTCAGGATGGCTGCATTGACCGCTTCCATCTCGGCAAGAGCCTGGCCGGTCAGGCGTTCAGCAAGCAGATCAAACAGGTTCATTTCTGTGAGCCGCCGATATCCCTGTATGTCGCGGAAGGCGTCGACTGAAATCTCCATGGCGAAGGAGAAAAGATCGCGCATCGCGTTCTGATGCTGGTCTGTCAGGACGGCGCCGACCTTTTGCCTGGATTCGGCGACACCATAGGCCTTCAAGGTGCGGAAGGCTTCGCGCACCGTATTGCGACTGGAATCGAACATCGTGGCCAGCTCGACTTCGCTCGGCAAGACGTCGCCCACACCGAGCCCCCGTTCGCGGATCAGAACGCGGATTTGCCGGACGACATCATCCACAGCCGAAGCGCGATTGCTTGAGTCCACAGGCAGCACCTCCATTTTTATAAAGCCTAATATGTTGGCCTTATTTTGGCAACGCTCGCTTTCAGCTTGCGTTGGTCCCGAAAAATGCGCTTAATTGTCCAACATTTTAGGGAGGTGTTGCAATGTTGGAGAGTTGGCGCTGGTTTGGACCACAGGATCCGGTCACATTGTCCCATGCTCGTCAGGCCGGCGCGCGCGGCATTGTAACCGCCCTCCACCACATCTATGACGGCCGGGTCTGGAGCTCCGACGACGTCGCCGAACGCATGGCGCTCGTAAAAAATGCCGGTATGGTCTGGTCGGTCTGCGAGTCCATCCCTGTCAATTCGGCTATCAAACTGCGAAACGAAAACTGGCGCCGTTATGTCGACGCGTGGAAGCAGAGCCTTGCCAATCTCGGCAAAGGCGGCGTGCCGGTGGTCTGCTACAATTTCATGCCCGTCGTGGACTGGACGCGCACAAACCTTCTCTACCCGACCCCCGTCGGCGGCTTGGCGCTTCGCTTCGACATGATCGACTTTATTGCCTACGACGTCTTTGTTTTGAAGCGTGCTGCAGCCGAGGAAAGCTACAAGACCACGCTCGTCGAGGCGGCGCGTGAGCGACTGGCAGGCATGAGCGAGGAGACTGTGGAAACCCTCGAAAGGAATATTATCGCGGGTCTACCCGGCGGCGAGGACAGCCACACGCGCGAAACCATTCGCACGCATATTGCAGCGTTCGACGATCTCTCGGACGCCGATATGCGCAGCAATCTGGTCGAGTTTCTGAAAGAGGTCGTGCCGGTGGCGGCCGAAAACAACGTGCGCCTGGCAATTCACCCGGACGATCCGCCGTTCTCGCTGTTTGGGCTGCCGCGCGTCGTATCAAAGTCCGAGGACATCGAGAGCATCCTCTCAGCAGTCAATCACACTGCCAACGGTATAACCCTTTGCGCCGGCTCCTACGGCTCACGCCACGGAAACGACGTCGCCGGTATGGCGAGCCGTTTTGCCGAGCGCATCCACTTCGCGCACCTGCGAAATGTTACGAAGGAACCGGATGGCTCCTTCATCGAATCCGAACACCTCGGTGGAGACGTCAACATGGTCTCGCTGATCTCGGTGCTGCGCCGGGAGGAGCGCCGCCGGGCCGCGGTCGGCAGAGCAGACAGCGTCATTCCGATGCGCCCCGACCATGGCCACCTTTTGATCGATGACCAGGCGAAGAAGGTCAATCCAGGCTATTCCTGCATCGGCCGGCTCAAAGGATTGGCGGAGCTCAGGGGCGTGATTGCCGCGGTGGATCAGTTGGACGTTCAGGCTGCGTGAGTGCGCACTACCGTTCTGCCACGGCACGCGCCTCGAGCGCATGCCTTAGCGAGCGTTGCACGATCGCGGGTGTTGTAGGCTTGCTGACGATGCTCAGCGCCCCCTGAACTCGTCCGGCGACCGCTTCCGGGTTGCCGGTCATGAAAACCACCGTCACGCCGAATTCCTCGACGAGACGCCTGCCGATTTCGGGGCCTGTCGCCCCGTCTGCCAGGTTGACATCGACAAACGCGATATCTGCCATCGGCGCCAGCCTCAGCGCTTGCTCCTTGTCGGTTGCAAGACCGATCACGTCGAGCCCCATGTCCTTGACAGTCGATTCAAGGTCAATGGCGATGAGGAACTCATCCTCAACAATCAAGACGCTTTGACTGGCAACCCGGTTTGTCCGTGGTTTGCTTTCGACATCGCTGTCCATGTATCGTCCCTTGTTCTACTCTTTTGACCGCGCTGGGTATGCCCAACTGCAGGTTGGCGAAGAGGTAACGGCGCTTGGGCCGATATGTTCCGGGTTGGAGCGAAATAGTTCATAGTCAAATCACTGTTAACATTGACAAATCGTTAACAGCAAGCCGCAGCGCACGTAAGATCCTATGGATTTTGCCGGGATATCAACCGTTTGTCTCAAGGGTGAAAGCGGGTTCGCTTCGGAAATTGCGCGGAAATACCAATTTCAGGTTTCGGTTTTCGGCAAGTCGTTAACAACAATGCGGGGACAGGTCGAAAAGAAACTTCGGAGAAGGAAGACGGCCATGTCGAAGTCTCCCGATTTCTTGACGCAACGATGGTGCACGGCCTCCCACCAAGCAAATCAAAAGCCGGTACCTAACGCCCAGATAAGCGCGCTACGGCAGCGCTTCGCGCATTTTTGAAACAGCGCTTTGGCCGAGTTGACAACCGGTTGTGGAGTGCGGAGAGTGCACCCCGGACCAGCGCCAGCACCTTGGGGGGACCTATGTCTGTACGCGCGTTTTTCACCATTGCCGCCGTTGCTCTCGCATCGATCACCGCAAGCCTTCCCGCGTTCGCGGCAGACACGAGACGCGAGATCCAGACGATCCAGGACGCCGATTACTTCGGCTTCGATCTGCGGACCGAACAGAACCTTACGCTCGACCAGTGCAAGGCGTCATGCATCGGTGACAAGTCCTGCAAAGCCTTCACCTACAATCCGAAGGTGAAGTGGTGCTTCCTGAAGTCCGATTTCAAGACGATGAACGCCTTCCCGGGCGCCATCGCCGGCAAGATCGTCGAGACCACCGCCGCAAAGCAGGAGCCGGATATCGGCCCCGCCCCCCGCCTCAGCTTCCTGTCCGGCGATGTCATCCAACAGGCGCGCAACGACAAGGCCAACCTTGAAGTGGCCGACGATCAACAGGGCCAGAGCGCCGACAGCCTGATCGCCAACGGCCGCCTCGACCTGACGGCAGGCAATGTCATCGACGCTGTAAAGTCCTTCCGCAGTGCGCTCGCTCTTTCCCCCGACAACGCCGATCTCTGGTTGGAAATGGCACGCGCCGCCGACAGCTTCGCCAAGACCGACGACAACAACGGCAGCGAAATCTACGGACAGGCCGTACTGGCAGCAGTGAACGGCTATGAGTTGACGCGGACAACCTCGCGCCGTGCCGAGGCGCTTTCGGTGCTCGCTGCCGCGCTCGACAAGAACACCAATTATCGCGCCGCCCTCAACGCCTACAAGGCGAGCTTGGCACTGGTGAACTCAAGGGAGATCCAGGCCGCGTTCCTGCAGTTGAAATCGACTGAAGGCTTCCGCATTACCGAACATACAGTCGATGCAGACAGTGCCAATCCGCGCGCCTGCGCGACATTCTCCGAAACCCTGGTCAAGACCCTGGACTACACGCCCTTCGTGACATTGAACGGGGCTGCCCCCAAAGCGCTCGAAACCAAGGACAAGCAGGTTTGCGTCGAGGGGCTGACCCACGGCGAAAATTATAAGATCACCTTCCGCACCGGCCTGCCCTCTTCGGTCGACGAGGTCCTCGAGGCCCCCGTCAGCCTCGATATCTACGTCAAGGATCGCACCGCCAGCGTGCGCTTCACTGGTGACAGCTTCGTCCTGCCGTCGACGGCGCGACGCGGGATCCCGATCGTTTCCGTCAACATGACGTCGGCCAATCTCAAGCTCTACCGCGTCGGTGATCGTGGCATCGCACCGCTGTTGACGAGTTCGCAGTTCCTGACCCAGCTCGACGGCTATAGTGCACAGCGGATCGAAGACGAGAGCGGCGAACTGGTCTGGCAAGGCTCGATCGATGTTGCCAACGATCTCAACAAGGACGCCGTCACAAGCTTCCCGGTGGATGAGGCACTGCCCGAGCGCAAGCCCGGTGTCTATGTGTTGACGGCAACCGCACCGAACGCCCCGGACCAGGACTGGAATGCGCAGGCGACGCAATGGTTCGTCGTTTCCGATATCGGCATCACGACGTATGCGGGGACGGATGGCCTCAACGTGTTCACCCGCTCACTCGCCTCGGCAAAGCCGATCGCTGGCGTTGAGCTGCAGCTCCTGGCGAAAAACAATGAAGTGCTCGCAACCGCGACGACGGATGAGAATGGTCGGGCGTCTTTCACGGCTGGTCTGATGCGTGCAACGGCCGCCCTGACGCCTGCTGTTATCACCGCCAGGAAAGGTGACGCCGACTACGTCTTCCTCGATATGACGCGCGCGGGCTTTGATCTCTCCGATCGCGGCGTCACTGGCCGTGCTTCGCCCGGCGCCATCGATATCCTGAGCTGGACAGAGCGCGGCATCTATCGCGCCGGCGAGACTGTGCATGCTGCAGCGCTTGCCCGCGACACCGATGGGAATGCCATCGAGAACCTGCCGCTGACCTTCATCTTCCTGCGCCCCGATGGCGTCGAGGAGCGCCGGATCGTCAGCCAGACCAGCAATGTCGGCGGCTATGCCATCAACGTGCCCGTTCAGGAAAACGCCATGCGTGGCACCTGGACGATAAACATTCACACTGACCCGAAGGGCTCGCCGATCGCGACGAAAACCTTCCTTGTCGATGACTTCGTGCCCGATCGCACGGACATGGAGATCAAGACCGAGGCGAAGGTCATCGGTCCGGAAACGCCCGCGACAATCAGCATCAGCGGTAAGTATCTCTATGGCGCACCGGCTGCGGGGCTCTCGCTCGAAGGCGATGTCGTGATCAAGCCGACCCGCCAGGCAGACGCCTTCCCCGGCTACTTCTTCGGCCTCGCCGACGAGGAGGCCAGTGAAGACACACGCCAGACAATCGAAGGCCTCCCCGAGCTTGACGAGAATGGCGAGGGTATTACCGAGCTGACTGTCGGCGACCTACCGGCAACGACGCAGCTTCTCAATGCCACCGTCTATATCCGGATGCAGGAAGCCGGCGGTCGCGCCATCGAGCGTTCGCTCGTTCTTCCCGTCAAGAACCAGGGCCCGACGATCGGCATCAAGCCGGAATTCTCGGGTGACCTCGGCGAAAATTCGATCGCCAACTTCACCGTCATCGGCGTTGGCGCCGACAGCGAGAAGCAGGCGATGAGCGGCCTGCGCTGGAAGCTTTACAAGCTGAACCGCGACTACCAATGGTATCGCGACGGAACGGCCTGGAAATATGAGCCGATCTACACCGCCGAGCAGGTTGCAAACGGCAATGTCGATGCGTCTCTCGACGGAGCAAAGATATCCTCTCCCGTTGCTTGGGGGCGCTACCGGCTCGAAGTCGAAAGCACTGAGACCGACGGCCCTGCTTCAAGTGTGGAGTTCGATGCAGGATGGTTCGTCCAGGCAACATCGACGGAGACGCCTGATGGGCTCGAGATCGCGCTGGACAAGGACAGCTACAAGATCGGCGAGACGGCAAAGCTGAAGGTCTCGTCGCGCTATGCGGGCGAATTGATGATCGCAGCCGGCACGGAAAATCTCGTCGCCGTCCAGAACGCGTCAATTGGCGAGAATGGTGGCGAGGTCGATATTCCGGTCACCTCAAATTGGGGTGCCGGCGCTTACGTTACCGCCACATTGTTCCGCCCCGGCGACGCCCAGGACAGCCACATGCCGATGCGCGCCATTGGCGTGAAATGGCTGAAGGTCGACCCGGCAGAGCGTGCGTTGCTGGTTGCGATCGCCGCACCGGAAAAGATGCTGCCGCGCGCTCCGCTGCCGATCACCCTTGCCGTTGCCGGTGCGGGCGCCAACGAGGACGCCTATGTGACCGTTGCTGCCGTGGACGTTGGGATTCTCAATCTGACGCGATACGAGCCGCCGAACCCCGAAGACTGGTATTTCGGCCAACGCCAGCTCGGTCTCGAGATCCGCGACCTCTACGGACGGCTGATTGACGGCTCGCTTGGCGCCACCGGTAAGCTCAGGACGGGTGGTGACGGAGGTGCCGTAGCACTTCAGGGGAGCCCGCCGACGCAAAAGCTGGTTGCCTTCTTCTCCGGCCCCGTGAAACTTGATGCCGAGGGCAAGGCGAATGTCAGCTTCGACATTCCGCAGTTTAACGGCACAGCTCGCGTGATGGCAGTTGCCTGGTCCAAGGCCGGCGTTGGCCATGCGACGAAGGATGTCATCATTCGCGATCCGGTCGTCGTAACGGCTAGCCTGCCGCGCTTCCTCGCACCCGGAGATAGGTCCGAGCTTCGCCTCGATATTGCCAATACCGACGCGCCAGCAGGCGACTTTAAACTGACCGTTGCCGGCAGCGACGCGGTGGGCGTTGACGAGGCTTTGCAGACGATCCATCTCGAGGCCGGTGCGAAGTCAGCCCTGACACTCGCCGTCACTGGCAAGCAGCCGGGCAATGGCAGCATTTCGATCAATCTCTCTGATGCAGCGGACCTGTCGCTGGATCAGACCGTGGACGTCACCGTGCGACCAGCTGTTCTGCCGATGACCGAACGCCGCGTGCTGGCGCTCAATCCATCCACCAAGCTGACAGTCGACAAGGCGTTGTTGGCAGACAGCGTGCTACCAGGCGCCTCCGTCAGCGTCAGCGTCACGCGTTCGGCCGCCTTCGACATTCCCGCTCTGCTGATGTCGCTCGACCGCTACCCATTCGGCTGCGCCGAGCAGACGACGAGCCGTGCCCTGCCGCTGCTTTATCTGAGCGAACTTGCCAAGCAGACCGGCCTTGAAGATGACGCCGATGTCAAGAAACGCGTTCAGGACGCAATTTACCGGGTCCTTTCGTATCAAGCCTCGGCCGGAAGCTTCGGCCTCTGGGGGCCTGATAGCGGCGATCTCTGGCTCGATTCCTATGTCACCGATTTCCTGACGCGCGCGCGCGAACAGAAATATGACGTACCGGATCGCGCTTTTGTGCAGGCGCTGGAGAACCTTCAGAACGCGCTGAGCTATGACGTCAATGTCAAGGATCAGGGCGACCAGATCGCCTATGCACTCTATGTTCTCGCCCGCAACAAGAAAGCCGCAATCAGCGATCTTCGCTACTATGCCGATACGATGATCAACGATTTCCCCACGCCACTTGCCAAGGCTCATATCGCCGCGTCGCTGGCGCTTTATGGCGATGCAACCCGCTCGAAGAACATCTTCGTCGACGCTTTGCAGATGTCGGAACAGTCGATGGTTACGCGCGTCAATTTTTCGCGAACGGACTATGGCTCGATCCTGCGGGATGGCGCTGCAATCCTTGCTCTGGCGGCCGAAAGCCGGCCCGTCCCGCCCGTGGTGCCGGAACTCGCGAAGGCTGTCGCCAAGGAATGGAACCGCAGTAAATATACGAGCACCCAGGAACAGGCCTGGATGCTGCTTGCCGCGCGTGCCATCCAGGGCGGCGACGATTCGATCAAGATCGACGTCAACGGCGCGCTGCACAACGGCGCCTATATGGCGAAGATGACCGGCGACGCCTTGATGGGCAACGCACTCACGCTCACCAACCAGACCGGCGAGCCCGTCTCGGCTGTCGTCACGACGGTGGCCGCTCCCGTCGCGCCGCTGCCTGCAGGCGGCGATGGCTTTGCCATCGAGCGCACCTACTACACGATGGATGGTGAGCAGGCGAATGTCACCGAGGCGAAGCAGAACGAACGCTATGTTGTCGTCCTGCACATCACGGAAGGCAACAACTGGCCGTCACGCATCGTCGTCACGGATCTGCTGCCGGCCGGCTTCCAGATCGACAATCCAAGCCTTGTTGACAGCGCCCAACTGACGAATTTCGACTGGATCGGCGAGGTGACCGCCGCCCATACGGAATTCCGCAACGACCGTTTCGTGGCCGCGTTCAACCGCTCTGCGGACGACAATCGCGAAATCAACGTCGCCTATGTCGTACGCGCAGTCACGCCCGGCACCTATGATCATCCGGCAGCCGTCGTCGAGGACATGTATCGGCCGCAGCTTTCTGCGCGTACGGCGACCGGCAAGATGGAGGTCACCGCAGCGCCGAAATGAGAGCGAAGAAGAAGCTCGCGATCGGAAGCGTCGCCGGCATCCTCCTTGCCGGCGTCGGGCTGGTCTTGATCGATGCCGCCGACCGGGCCTATCCCCCGCCACTCGACAGGGCAGACACGGTCTCTGCGGAAGTGCTCGACGCGGATGGTCAATTGCTGCGCGCCTTCGCAACCCCCGAAGGTCTCTGGCGTCTGAAGACCACGTCGGCCGATGTCGATCCGCAATTCCTCAAGATGCTTGTCGCCTACGAAGACCGGCGGTTCTACACCCATGCCGGTGTCGATGTGCAGGCAATCGGACGCGCCGCGGTACAACTCGTCACCAATGGCCGCATCGTCTCCGGCGCATCGACCCTATCGATGCAGGTCGCCCGGCTCATCGAGCCACGCCAGGGCCGCTCGCTGTCTGCGAAGCTTCTCCAGATGGCCCGCGCCATCCAGATTGAGAGACGCCTGTCCAAGGAGCAGATCCTCGATCTCTATCTGACGCATGCGCCCTATGGCGGCAATCTCGAGGGCGTACGGGCGGCAAGCCTTGCCTATTTCGGGAAAGAACCACGGCGGTTGACGGTCGCCGAAGCCGCCCTCCTTGTGGCGCTGCCGCAGTTGCCGGAAAAGCGTCGCCCGGACCGTAACTTGGCGGCCGCCGAGGCGGCGCGCAAACGTGTCCTGGAACGTGTCGCCGTCGCCGAGGCTGTCGGTGCGGGAGAAGCCGAGCGTGCAGAAATCGTGCCGGTGCCGTCTCAACGCCTGCAGCTTCCGGCGCTCGCACCGCATGTGGCCGAAGCAGCACGCCGCAAGGATCCGAAGACACTCCAATACCAGACCACCCTGAAGAAGCAGGTGCAGGCAGGATTGGAAGCCGTTGCGAGCGCCTCCGCCCTGAAACTCGGCCCGAAGCTGTCGATCGCCATGGTTATGGCCGATGCACAGACGGGCGACATTGTCGGCGAGGTTGGCTCGGCCGACTACTTCGACGCCAGCCGTTCGGGCTGGATCGACATGACACGCGCCAGCCGCTCACCGGGTTCCACGCTGAAACCGTTCATCTATGGCCTCGCGTTCGAAGAAGGTCTCGTAAGCCAGGAAACAATCATCGAGGACCGACCGGCTGATTTTTTTGGCTACCGCCCGCGAAATTTCGACATGAGCTATCAGGGCGATGTCACGGTGCGCGAAGCGCTGCAATTGTCCCTCAATGTCCCGGCGGTAAAGCTGCTCGACGCCGTCAATCCGGCAAAGCTGCTCATCCGTTTTCGCCATGCCGAGGTGCGTCCGCTATTGCCCCCGAACGAAACACCCGGCCTGGCAATCGGTCTCGGTGGCCTCGGCGTCACGCTGAAGGATCTGGTCCAGCTCTACACCGCGCTCGCCAACCGCGGCCAGCCTGTGCGCATCGGCGATGGCGTCAACGACCGGCCTGGCAAGATAAATGGCGAGGGCATGCTTGATCCGGTGGCCGTCTGGAATGTCGCCGATATCCTCTCGGGCGTCCTTCCGCCGGCCGGCGCGCCAAAACGGGGGATCGCCTACAAGACGGGGACCAGCTACGGCTATCGCGATGCCTGGTCCGTCGGTTATGACGGACGCTACGTGCTCGGGGTCTGGGTCGGCCGCCCCGACAATGGCGCCGTGCCGGGATTAACGGGCTACGGCACTGCGGCCCCCATCCTCTTTGAAGGCTTTGCAAAATCAGGGATCGCGACGACGCCCCTCCCCCGTCCGCCATTGGGAGCAATGCGGATCGCCCAGGTCGAGCTGCCGATCAGCCAACGTCGCTTCGCCATCAATCCAAGTGGCCTGTTGGCAACTTCCGGCCGCGAACCGGCGCCGCAGATCGTCTATCCGCCCGAGGGTGCGCATGTCGAGCTTGGGGCAAAGAGCGGCGATCTCTCGCCCCTGACGCTGAAACTGCAGGGCGGACGAGCCCCCTTCCGCTGGCTCGCCAACGGCAAGCCTTTGCCCGATATCTCCCGCCGTCGCACCAATCAGTGGATGCCAGATGGCGGCGGCTACTCAAAGCTCACCGTGATTGACGCAATGGGCAGGGCAGCAAGCGTCGGCGTCTTTGTCGATTGACCGACAAACTCGACCGTCGGGGTTAGGTGACTACATCCAAGGGTGTACGTGCCTTCAAAGATAAGTTGCGCCTATATTAGCTGAGCCTAAATCGGATGATTGCATTGGCTTTGATCACCGATCGTAGTCGGTTTTTCCTTGTTTGCGTTGTCTTCGTCCAACACTGCATCGTCCTGGTGCGGCTAAAAAGAGGTGAGCATGAGCAACAGCGAGGAGCCGCGGTGGGAGCTCGACGACGAGCTCAAGACCTTGTCGATCACCTTTCCGACAGATCCACCGGTCGCGTTCGTACTTGACGCAGATTCGCTATCAAGGCTCATCGACAGTGTCGGTCAAATCAGGGCAGAGATGCCCCCGCCGCACCAGGAGACTTGGAAAGGCGGCCAGATGGTCAATGCCGTGCTCGATCCTCGTTGGTATTCGGAACCCGACGCGTTGCTTGGAGAATCGCTTCTCCACATTCGTGACCCGCGCTTTGGGTGGCTGCACTATGCCCTGCCCCGAGAATCCGCCAGGGCTCTGGGAATCCTCTTGGTGCACCAGGCTGATGATGTGCCTGATGACGAACAAGAGCAGCCTCGCAAGAACTGATCTCTTCACCGAATGGTAGGCCCACTTACCGCTTTTGTCTGAAGTGTAATCAACGCCCGGTCGTGCTTTTATAATCTGGCAAGATGCGGAATTTGTTTCGAGTAGTATTTCAGTATCTGCCATTATCCTTGCAGTTGACTATGGCCTGCCCTCCGGCAGGCCATTTGTCTTTGTGCAGGCTTCTCCCGCCAAATTTGCCGAACTTTCCGCTTGACCTTCCAGTTGCTGGAAAGTTCATAAGGTTCTCCACTGCCTTGTCAGTCATTGGAGAATCGCATGGCGGCAGCGTGAACTTAATGCCGCGCAGTAAATATTTGTATTGGCGCCTTGGTTCAGGCGGTACGAATAGGCGCGATTTGACGCCACGCTGCCAGGGCGGTTGCTCGCAGTTCGCGATGGTGGGCGCAGGGAACTTCGCGGCGAGGAATTCGAAAGAGATTGGCGATCGGGTCGTGGATCGAAACGAAGCGCTGAACCTGCCGAGCTGACTTGAAGCGCTTCATGATCCTTTCCCTGCGTCGAACCGGCTGACGAGAGTTTTCCGCCCGATTGTTCAGCCCCTTGTGCGAGCGATGCTCGACGCCGGGCATGATCTGGCGCTTCGCTGCACCGTAGGATCGAAGCTTATCGGTGATCATCGCGCGGGGCGAACGGCCTTGCCCTTTCAGAAGCTTTCGGATCAAACGCTTTGCGGCCTTGGCATTGCGGCGGCTTTGCACCAGACGTCAAGGACGATGCCGTCCTCCTCGACGGCGCGCCAGAGCCAGTTCTTCTTGCCCGTGAGGGTGATGACGACCTCATCCAGGTGCCATTTGTCATCGAGCCTGTCGGCCGATCGCTTCCGAATATCATTGGCAAAGTGTCTGCCGAATTTCTCAGCAAAGAGCCTCGCGGACTGTTGACAGACGATGACGCCACGCGCTGCCAGCATATCCTCGACCATCTGCACTGAGCGGAATAGAGCCACACTGCATGGGCAATCACGTCCGCCGGAAACCGATGGCAACGATAGGGACGATCACGTGCAATTCTGGTCATAGAACCGGATCCCACATTGTCATCGCTTCTCTGTTAACGTTACAGCGCCGGCCTGGGAGGCTTGCGCCTGGCCGACCGCGCCCGTCCGTGCCCATCTTGCTGAAGACGATCCCTCCGCAGTTCGGGCAGCTGCAGGCAAGCTCATGCACAATCGTCTCGCTCGGAATGGCCCGAGCTCTTTTGCAAGGGCGAAGCTTCGGTTCATCGCCGAAGCAATTGAGTGGAATAGAAAACCTCTGACTACCGCCGCTTCCGCAGCGCGGTTCTTTGCATCTATTGAATTATAGACGAATTTCATCCAGTCAATTTGTGAACTTTACTCGTGGCAGCAGGAGCCGGTCCCGGTGTCTTTAGCAACAAGTTGTTCGCGATTATCGAC
Source organism: Rhizobium sp. BK538 (assembly GCF_014197575.1). Classification (NCBI taxonomy): domain Bacteria; kingdom Pseudomonadati; phylum Pseudomonadota; class Alphaproteobacteria; order Hyphomicrobiales; family Rhizobiaceae; genus Rhizobium; species Rhizobium sp. BK538. Next base: position 44,291 of record NZ_JACIFT010000015.1, on the reverse strand, counting down.
GCTGCGCGCGTTCTGGTCGGCGGGTAGGTCCATCGCAATGTTGGCGGCGAAGAAACCGTTCGGCTTTAGCGCAAAGCCCGCATATTCCGTCGGCATGATCGGAAAATCCTCGGGCTTGCAGACATGCGTGTGACCAAAGGAATGCCAGAGAACGATGTCGGCGTTCTCGATCGGGCGGTTCTGTTGGATATAGGCCGGCAGACCGTCGCCGCCGGCATGCACGTTCGGGTAATCGCCGCTCGCATATTTCTCCTTCTCATCAAAAGCGGTCACCCAGATGTGTTTCTTGGCAAAGCCGCCGCGCTGAGCAACGGTTGACTCCGGCTGGGCGAGCATGATCGGCGACGGCATGATGACAATCTTGTAGCCGGGCGCCTTGCCGACGCTGTTTGTTAAATTCGGGTTCTGCACCTTCCAGTAACGGCCGGTTTCGCCATTGGCGAGGGCGGGTGAGTCGAGTTCCCGCTTCAGTACGCGCGTCTTGGTGTCGAAGACATTGCCGTAGGGATTATCGTCGCCCCAGGGACGGGCCACAAAATCATGTTCGGTGACGGTGTTGCCGCCGCCGTCGACATCCATGTGGAGGCGCGCGTTGAAAAAATGCTGGTGGGTCGGACCTCCGAGATTGTCATCGACCATGCCGCCCCATTGATAGGTCTCGCCTGGTGCCAAGGCTGCGGTCTGAATGATGCCTGTCAGCTTGGCCTCCAACTGGATCGTACCATCCTGATAGAGGTACCAGTAGAATCCGTAATCGTAATTCCCGACTGTAGCGAAGAACGAAATGACGAGCCGGCGCGAGCGGCGCACCTCGAAGATGCCGTTGCGGAATTCGTAATGCTTCCAAAGGATGCCGTAATCCTCCTCATGCATGCAGATTGCATTCTTCATCAGGAACGGCTGACCGAAATCGTCCGCTGCCGGCACATCGAAATAGTGGATATGCCCCAGGCAGTCACAGCCGAGCGCCAGGCAGTTAGCAAGGCGGCCGAGACCGTATTCACCGGCATCGAAGGCGCTCTTCCAGTAATGGTTGGCGGTCGGGTCGGCATAGGGCACCACCATTTCAGTGACGCTTGCACGAAAGATCACCGGCCGGTGCTTGCCCTGATCTTTGATGCCGAGCTCGTGCAGCACAAGACCCTCACGTGGTGTGAAGCCAATGCGGAAACTCCAGTTCTGCCACTCAACCCTCCAGCCATCTACAGTGAAGCTTGGGCCATCAGGCTGGACGATATGCAGAGGTTTTAGATCGGCCCGGACTTCGGGGAAGGTTTCGCGGCCGTAATTGTGCTTCGTCTTCGGGACCGGAATGATTTTCTCGTCATCGACGAGATCAACCACCTGATTGGAAACCAGATCGACGACAGCAACTACACCTTCGATCGGATGGGAGTAGCCGTTATCGCGAATGTCTTCGCGCCAGTAGGACACGGCACGGACAATGCGTTTGCCCTTTTCAAAATCACGGCCGAAATAGCCGGACGAGAAAGGGTCGATCTGGATGAGCGGAATATCCTCGTCCGTAATGCCGCGCTTCTTGACGGCGGCAATCCAGCGCGGATCCGACTTCACCGTGCCTTCGACGGTTTCGAATTCGCAGAGCATGACCGGCGGTTGGCCATAGGGCATTTCATCAACGGGCAGCCGTACATAGGACGCGAGCTTGCTCGAGGTGAGATTGACGATGCCCTCGAAGGTTCCGCCGTTGCTGATATCCAACGCCAGAAGGAAGGCCAGGCGGGGAAGCGGGTCGCCGGTGCGATGGGCGGCGAGATCCGCCTTGGTTGGTTCCTCAAGCCGGATGATTGGAAACCGGACTGTCTCGGCGAGGAACTTTTCCGCCTTCAGCACGGCCACCGCGGCGGCAATTTCGGCGAGGCTCAGCGGGTCGAGCGGATGGGTGACAGCGACAGCAGCGTCCATGTCTTTGCCTTTCGTGTTGATGGAGGAGAGTGGCGCGCAAAGACGCGCCGTGTTTTCCGGGCAGCGTCAGTCCGAGGCCCGGCTTGAGCAGATTTCAATGCCCGCCATATGGTCGGCATGCATGCAGGCGAGCGAGCAGAACGCATGCGCCTCGGTAGCGATCAGCAGCGTGGCAACGGTGAAGATTGCGACCATGAGCGCAAGCATTCGGTCGGAAGGTGCGAATTGGGCAAGCGCACTCATTCAAAGACCTTTCCGAGGGAAGCGTAGAGTTCGGGGCGGCTCTTCTTGATCTGTATGGCGAAGGCGGCGCCCAGCAAACCAACAATGATCACGGCATGGGGAAAGGCCGCAACGATCAGGCTTTCGCTCCCGGAAAGAAGCGACAGGTTCGAGATGACCAGCCAGAGAGAGCCGAGCAGGCCGACAAGTGCCAGCGCCGGCGCCACCATTGTCGTCCAAAGACCATGCTTCGTTTTGGTCTTGCGGAAGAACATGATGATGGCGACAGAAACAAGGACCTGCACGGCGAGAATACCGATGACAGCCAATGCCGACATCCACGAGAAGACGACCGTATAGGGATCGGCGCCCGCGAGCAGGAAGAGGATCAGGATAGCGGCCGCGATGGCGCTTTGCACGAAACCGGCAATATAGGGAGAACCGTGTTTTTCATGCACTTTGCCCAGCACCTTGAAGACAAGACCTTCGCGGCCGAGCGCAAAGAAATATCGGTTGAGCGTGTTGTGAAAAGAGAGAATGCAGGCAAACAGGCTTGTGATCAGCAGCACGTTCATAACCTGACTTGCCCACGCGCCGAGCACCGTGTCCGAGGCGACGAAATAGAAGCTTTCGAGACTGGCCGCAGCCGTCGCTTGAACCTTGGTCGGGCCGTAGAACTGCACGATCGCCCAGGTGGAGAAGGCATAAAACAACGTGATCAAGAGGACCGCAACATAGGTCGCGCGTGGAATGGTCTTTTCCGGATTTTCCGCCTCTTCGCCGAAGATTGCTGTGGCTTCGAAACCGATGAAGGAACCTATGACGAAGACGAGAGCAACGCCAATGCCGGGCGCAAACACAGACGTAGGCGCGAATGAGGAGAGCCCCATACCTTCCGGCCCTCCGCCGGTAAAAAGGATACCGAGATCGAGCAGCAGCAGAATGGCGATTTCGGCGATCATGCAGACACCAAGGATCGCGCCGGAAAAAGCAATGTTGCGCTGACCGCAGACCATGACCACTACAAGTGTGGCAAACGACCAGACCCACCAGGGCAGATCCGGCCCGAGCGGCGCGATGGCGCCAGCCATGAAGACGCCGAACAGTGCGTAGACCGCGATCTGAACGGTGCTATAGGTCAGTAGCGCGATCATGGCGCCGCCAACACCGGCAGGCTTGCCAATGCCGTGGGTGATATAGGTGTAGAACGCCCCTGCCCCACCGACATGGCGGCTCATGGCGGTGAAGCCGACGGAAAAGAGCAGGTAGAGTACGCCTGCAAGGACGAAGGCGCCGGGAACACCCGCACCGTTGCCAAAGGCGAAGGCCGCGGGCGAAGCGCCAACCACGGCTGTGAGCGGCGCGGCGGCGGCAACGACGAAGAACACGATATGGGCAAGGCCCACCGAGTTCTTCGCCAGACGACCGGGTAAGTTCACGGGTATGCTTGCTTCCACTGACATGACGAACCCCTTTTTGCTTATCAATTATCGAAGAGGGTAGGTGCTCCTGTTTGGCCTCGAAATTGCAGATTGTGCCAATGAATCGATAATTCGCGCCACAGGGTGTTTGAGAGATGGCTAAAACGGCAACTGCATCGCATTTGATCAACCGTACGTCGGCGATTGCTTCAATTCGTGCCTCTGTCCTGATCCCACTGGTTCAACAAATCGACAAAAAATCAGGGAAAGCAGACTTGCTGCTGGCCTCGCACGGTATTTTGCGCTCGCAACTCGAAGATCCCTATGCTGTCGTGCCGATGGCGCGCTATGTCGCGCTGTTCGAGGATGCCGCGACGACAACCGGTGACGCCGCTCTCGGCGCGCGAATGGGAACAGGCTTCAAGCCCGCCGATATCGGTCCCACTGGCATGCTCTTCGCACTCTCGCCAACCATCCGGCAAGCCTTCGAGCGGCTGTCGAAATATGTGAACGCCCTTCAGGGTGCCACGAGTTCGGCCGTGTTCGAGGAGAATGGTGATGTCGTCTGGAGCTATCGGATCGTCGATCCGTCGATGTGGCCGCGCCGCCAGGATAGCGAATTCACGCTCGCAGCCTCCTGCCAACTCGTCCGGTCTTGCTTTCGGCGCGGTTGGCAGCCGATCGAGATCCAGCTTGAACATCAGGCGCCGCGCGATGCCAACGCGCTCGAACGCATTTTTGGTGGACCTATTCTGTTCGGACAATCCGGAAATCGGATTGTGATGAGCAGGACCGAGGCTGACCGCGTTCACCGCCATGAGGACAAAAGCCTGGTGGCGATACTGGAGCGGCATATCGAGGATCTTGTCGAAAAGACTGCCACAAGTGATTTGGTGACGGAAAAAGTCCAAGCATTGATCGGCATCTATCTCGGCCACAAACGGATAACGGTTGGTGCTCTTGCCGCTGACCTCAAGCTGTCGCAACGCAGCCTCCAGCGAAAGCTGGCGGATGAAGGCGTGTCGCTGCGCGATCTTGTCCGGCAACACCGTCAGACGCTCGCGGGTCAATATCTCGGCGACCGGACCATATCAATGTCAGAGGTCGCACGGGCGCTCGGTTATGCGGACAACACGGTGCTCTGGCGTGCGTTGCGCTCCTGGGGAGGAAGCGCGAAATCGATTGACGGAAGGACGTCGAAGGGCAACCGGATTGCAAGCGAGCGAAAACCCATTAGATAGGTGGCTTCCACACCTATCGGCGCCGGGCCATGCAAGCTAGCATCCATAAATGACCGCATAGCCGCGCATCAGCAATGAATTTCCCATCGCGGGCGGGTGCCATCATTCCACGAAGCCATGAGCGAGCAAGGGTTCTATTGCCAGACTTGACGGGCCTGTTGCAAAGATTGAGGTATCCGCAAGGCCAGGCGATTTCTGCGGCTGCTTAGATAGTGGCAACGAGCGTTGCAAACTGTTTGGCGATCGGCAGGCTGGCAGTATGAGCGTCTTGCAGTTGGTGCTTGCGCAGCCTGTGGATCATCTCGACGCCAGACAATGTTGCTACCGCGGATCTGAAAGACTGAAGCCGAGCTGACCGTAAAGCGCTTAGTGCGGGAACCAACCCTCGGAGGCTCCCTTAGCACAGGCCGCGGCGCTCGGTATTCAGAATGTCGACGATCGCCATCATGGCCTCGACGTGATCTCGCGCGGCACATTCCGCTTCGTCCTCATCCCGGCACTCATCGTGATGTTCAAGCACTTGTCGGATTGGCGAGAAGCAACGTGGCTTGGGCCAGCACCACGCAGCCGGCGACGGCATGTTCAGGTTCGACATATTCCGCCTCGTTGTGGCTCAGTCCGTCCCGGCACGGAACGAAGATCATCGCCGCTGATGCGACACGATTGACGAACAAAGCATCGTGGAACGCGCCCGACAACATGCGAGTACTTTTGAAGTTTACCACCGCTGCGGCCTGTTCGATCACCTGCTGCAGATCCGTTGCGAAGGTGCAGGGCGCCATGTCGAACGATCGCGAAAAACCAACCGAACAACGCTGCCGGTCGGCCTCGTTCTCTATGGTCGATACAACCAGTTGCTCGAGTTCATCGAGGCGTTGAGGATCAGGATGGCGAATGTCGACCGTGCAGCGCGCCTCATCGGGGATAGCGTTCACCGAGCCGGGTTCGACCGCAATCCGTCCGATCGTGAAACGCGCATCCGGATCCGAAGGCATGGTCGTTTCATAGAGGCTCGAAAGCGCAGCGGCAAGCGCGTGCATAGGGTCGCGCCGATAGCTGAGCCCCGTCGTGCCGGCATGCGCGGTCTGGCCGGTCACAGTAACGTTCAACCAACGCGTGCCCTGAATACCGCTCACGACGCCGATCGGAATGTCGTTGGATGCAAGCGACGGCCCCTGTTCGATATGCACTTCGAGATAGGCATGGACCGGAAAACCGAGCGGAAGGATCTTTGCTTCCGGCAGACTTTCGATCGTCGCCGTCAGTTCGTCGGCAAATGATGCCCCCTCGGTCGCAACCTTCCCCTGCCATTCGGCCGGGATCTCGCCGGCGGCAAACGCCATGGAACCCATGCAGCCCGGCGCGAAGCGGCAACCTTCCTCATTGGTCCAGGCCACTGCGACGACCGGATGCTCGGTCTCAATACCGGCGTCCTCCAGGCTTTCCAGCACCTCGAAGGCCGACAGCGTGCCGAGTGCGCCGTCGAAGCGCCCGCCGGCCGGCTGGCTGTCGAGATGGCTGCCGATCACCAGCGGTGGTAGGGTTTCGTCGCGCCCGGCGCGGCGGATGAAGAGATTGGCCATGGGGTCCTGGAGGACCTCAAAACCTCTCGCCCATCCAAGCTCCGCCAGCAGCCGCCGTGCCCGACGATCTCCCAGGGTCAACGCCTGACGATTGACGCCGCCCTTCGGCGTGGCGCCGATCGCCGCGAATGCCTCGAGCCTGGCATTGAGGCGGTTGCCATCGATCTCGACCATGCTTTTTCCCTCAGAGGTAGGGCGCGTCGTGAAACGCGATTTCGAGGGCCTGCGCCCGGCCGAAGATGGCGCTCAGGCGCGACCGCTCTTCCGGGCCCATCGCCTCGCCCGCAGCGTCGAGCTCGGCCTTGAGCCAACGCGCCTGAGCGGCGAAATCCTCATGCGCATGAAGATCCACCCATTCCTTAAGCAGCGGGTCACTCATCTTGTGCTGGGCGGCCTCTTTCGACCAGGTCCAGTACATCCACTCGGCGGCGAACATCGCGGCCACCGTATCCAGATAGCCCCCATCGCGGGAGATCGCTAGCATGCCGTCGCGGAAGGCCGCAACCTCCGGAATGGACGTATCGCAGGCCGCCGGATCGATGCCGCGCTCGGCGAAAGTCTTTTCGAAATAGGCGACCTGCTGGTTGGCGAGCGCATCGAGCACGCCGCTCAGCCACCGTTTCTGGGCGATCGTTTCGGCCTTGGCCGCCGCAAAGGCGAAGATCGAGATCGCCGTATCGACGAACGCGCCCTCGAACACGAGGTAGCGTTCGAAGACGTCCTTCGGCAGTTTGTCGGCCTTGATGTTTTCGACGAAACGGTGCCCGACCATCGCATCGAAGACGCCCTTGTTCTCACGCAGGATCTGCTCGGAAAGCGTCTCGACCATCTCAGCCCTCCAACGCCGGACGGGCGACTTCGACGAAGGCCTTTACACGGGCGGGTTCGACCGGGTTCCACCAGACGCCGCCTTCCTTCAACGAGGACGCGACGATGACGCCATTGGTGCGCTTCAGGATCTCAACGATATTCTCGTTGGTAACACCGGAGCCGACGAGCAGCGGTAGATGGGTCGCCGCGCCGATCGTCTCTATCTCCTCGACGGTCGCCGGATTGCCGGTGCGCTGGCCGGTGGCGATCACCGCGTCGGCATCGAAGAAGGCAAGATCTCGGGTCAGCTCCTCGATCGTGCGGTCGGCAGTGATCGCATGCGCCCCATGCTTCACATGACTGTCCGCGAAGACCTTGATATGCTCGGCACGCAGCAGCGACCGGTAACGCATCGCCTCTGCCGCCCGCCCCTCCATGAAACCCTCATTGGCGACGTAGGCATTGGCCCACTGATTGACGCGGATGAATTTCGCGCCACCTGCCATGGCGATAGCGAAAGCCGGAATAGGTGCGTTCGCCAGCACGTTGATACCGATCGGAATACCGGTCGCGCGGACGATGCGATCGGTAACGACGGACATGAAGGCGGAGGTTTCCGGCCCTATGTCCTCCGGCTTGGAGAAGGGAATGTCGCCGTGGTTCTCGACAATCAACCCGTGCATGCCACCGTCGATCAAAGCCTCGGCGTCACGCATGGCAGCGTCGTAGATCGTGTCCATCGCCGCACCGCGATAGCGGGGGGCGCCTGGGAAGGTGTGGCAATGGATCATCCCGATCAGTGCCTTGTCACTGCCGAATATTTCCCTTATGGCGCTTGAATTGTTGTCCGATATCGTTTGCATTTTCATCCTTTCGAAGGCCAGCCATGTCTGCCCAAATACGTGCTCATGTCATCGGTAACGTCGCCGTCGACGAAACCATATCTGTGTCCACCATGCCGGAAGCGGGGGCTTCGATCCTCGGTCGCGAAGAAACCCGCGACCTTGGCGGCAAGGGCGCGAACCAGGCCGTGGTGATGGCCCGCTCCGGCCTTCCCACGACATTGGTCGCCGCCGTGGGCGAGGATTTCCGCGCCCAGACCATTCGCAATCAGCTGGCATCGGAACCGGTCGAGGCAAAGCTCCTTACCCTCGCAGGCCGCTCCAGCGACTTCTCCATCATCTTCACCACGCCGGATGGCGAAAACGCCATCGTTACCACCACCGATTCTGCCGGCTCGCTGACGCCAGATGAGTCGATCGCCGCGCTCGACACTGCCGCTTTCGGCGACCTCATCGTCCTGCAGGGCAATCTCAGCGAAGCGACTACCCGCGGCCTGCTCGCAGAAGCCAGACGCCGCGGCCTCGTCACCGCCTTCAACCCCTCTCCGCTCCAGCGCTACTTCAGCGATCTCTGGCCCCTGATCGACATCGCCTTCCTGAACCGAGGGGAAGCACAAAGCCTCACCGGATCATCGGACACGGCGGCGGCCGAACGGCTGTTACAATCCGGCGTGCGACACGTCGTACTGACGCTCGGCGGTGACGGTGCCCTGCTCGCAAGCCACGGAGCAGCCATAGCCACAATCCCGGCTGTCACCACCAGCGTTATCGATACGACCGGTGCAGGCGACACCTTCATGGCAGTGGCGCTAGCCTCTGCTGCATTGCGCGGCGTCGATCTCGACACCCGTGCCATTAGGCATGCCGCCGCTGCCGCCGCCCTCACCGTCAGCCGCCGCGGCACCCGGTCGGCCTTCCCGACCAGCGACGAATTGCAGGCGATCCTGGCGCGCTGAGGCACGCCAGAAGCCAACACTGCCTCAGCGCGACGCGCTTAGCCAACCGAGGATATTCTTCCAGAGGCGGCCATAACCTTCCCAATCGCAGAATGCGGGCGACAACCAATGCGGTCCGATGTCGGAGGTCCAGGCGGCGCTGCGGCCCTGGCCGAAACTGCCGGTGACGAGCAGCGGATGACCGCCTTGGTCCTCAGGCAGACGGGCGACAACCTCGACATCGGCGCGGTCGCGCACTTCCACCTCGTTGACGCCGAGCAACAGCGGCCATTCTCCACCCATGCCGGCCACGGTCGGATGGTCCGCCTTGGTGACGACAGCAGTGGCCCCTTCGGGGATTTCGACACGATCGTCATAGGGAAGGCAGGTCACCGGCAGCACGTCTTCGACGGCCGTACGGCGCCAGCGTGCCTTGCCGTCGATACCCTGAAAGGAGAAGTAGCCGCCGACCATCAGCAGGCCGCCGCCCTTTTCGACCCAGGCTTTGACCAACTTCAGGCGGTTCGGCACGGTCTTGGAATGCAGCCAGACTGCCGGCGGCAGCAACAGCGAATTCGCCCCGATATCCGAGAGGATAATGACGTCATAGGCGTCAAGACCTTCCATCTCGAAAGGGAATTTCTCCACTGCGTCATGGGCCGGCATGTAGGTGAGCTCGTATTCGCTGCCTTCCAGCGCCTTCACCAGCGGTTCGGCGCCAAGGTGAAACGTGACGCTGCCGAACTGGTCGAAACCTTTGTAATGAGTGGCGGAGCTGATCCAGCTCTCGCCGACGAGGAGGACTTTCTTGGTCATGTTCTTTCCATTTCTGTAAATTGCTCCGGCAGTCAGGGTCTGGCCTCGAATACCGATCTCGGATTGTCCCGCATGAGAATATCGAGCTGCGCGTTAGTGACCCCATGCCGCCTCAGTCGTGGCAGGAAGTGCTTGGGGATGTAGGCGTATCCGTTGCCACCGTACTTCGTCAGCATCATCTTCAGGAAGACGTCGTGGGAGAGCAGGATGCGATCGAGATGCCCGCGTTCGATCAGCTTGACGATCGCGCGCGCCGCCTCTTCGTCGCTCGGGCACTGCACCTGCTGATCGGCGTAGAAGAAATCCATTCCGATCATGTCGTATTCGAGGAAGGCGTCCCGGGCGGCAAGCTCGCCCTGATAGCCGAGGTCGTCATGCGAGGGGTTCATATGGCAAAGCACAGTATGGCGAAGCTCCGCTCCCTCCTCCTCCGCGATATCGAGCACCTTGTGACCGAGGCGTAACCAGCCGGGCAGATGAACCATCAACGGCAAGCCGGTGCGCATTTGGGCGCGTGCCGCCGCCCGCAGGGACTTCTTTTCCTGGTCGGTGAAATCCGACGACACGCCGATCTCGCCGATCAGCCCGACCTTGATGTCGGTGCCGTCGACGCCGACGGTCGCCTCTTGCACGATCTCGTCGGCGATCTCGTCGATCGTCATCCCGGCCACCTTGGCTGGATGCGAGGAGCCGAGATAATAGCCGGCACCCATGACGATGTTGAGCCCGCAGGCCTGCGAGATACGCTTCAGGGCACGTGGATCGCGGCCGATCCCCTGGCAGGTCGGCTCGACGACCGTGTGGCCGCCGTGCCTCGCGAAATCCTTAAGTTCCGTGATGGCGAGCGGTTCGTCATCGAGCGTGATGTTGTGCTTGTTGACAAAGGGATCCTGACGCAACTCGCTCAATATCTCGATGCAGACGAAGCTGTCGGCGAGGTACTGCCGCTCAGGCGTCTTCGGCGCATGCCACCAGCAACGGCAGTCGTTGAGAATGTGCTCGTGCATCAGGGTAAGGCCGAGATCGGGGGCGGCAATAGCCCCCGTCACAGTCATCACCTTGCCCGAACGGACGTGGGCTTCTGATAGATCCTGCGTCATGATCCCCTTACGCCTTCTTTCCGCCAAGACGGAAGTTGGTGGTGAAGATCCGGGTGTTGAGCCAGATCGCCACGAGAATGATCGCGCCCGTCACGATCTGCGTGAAGAAGGGCGAGATATGCATCAGGATCAACCCGTTGCCGATGACGGCGATGGTCAGCGTGCCGAGCACCGTTCCGAGAATGCTGCCACGACCGCCCATCAGCGACGTGCCGCCCAGAACCACGGCCGCGATGACCTGCAGTTCGAAACCGACCGCCGCATTGGACGAGCCAGACCCAAGGCGAGCCGCGATCAGAAGGCCTGCCAGCGCGCAGGCGATGCCAGACACCATATAGACAGATGCGACGATCCATTTCGCGGGCATGCCGACACGACGGGCGGCTTCGAGATTGGAGCCAACCGCAACGACCTGGCGACCGTATTTCGTATAGGCGATTACCGCATAACCTAGAACCGCAACGAAGACGGCGATAAGCGCTGGAACGGGAAGCCCCAGAAATTCGCCGCGCCCGAGCCAGAAGAAGCCGGGGACATCTTTGATGGGGATCGAATAACCCTGTGTCAGGTAGAGTGCGAAGCCGCGCAGGATCGAGAGGCCGGCAAGCGTCACGATGAAGGCCGGGATGCCCTGATACGCAACGAACCAGCCCTGCGCCATTCCCATGAGTGCGCCGAAGGCGACCATACCGACCGCCACGACCGGCCAAGGGTAGCCCATGGCGAGGATGATCGCCGCGACCGCATTGACAAGTGCCACCTGCGAACCGACCGACAGGTCGATGCCTCCGGTAATGATGACAAGCGTCATCGCCACCGCCACAACGAGGATCGGAGCTGCCTGTCGCACAACGTTGAGGACATTGCCGAGTGTCAGGAACGTGTCCGTGGTGAGGGAGAAAAACACGAGGCACGCGAGGAAGAACACGGTGATCGAAAGGACCTGCGCGTGTTCGGAAAAGAAGTCAGCGATCGGGGAACCGGCAGCACGTTCGGTATAGGCGGTCAATGCTTCTGCCCTCCAACGATCAACTGCACGAGGTCCTGCAGATCCGTCTTGCCGATGTCACGCTCGGCCACCTTGGTGCCTTCGTACATGACGGCGATACGATCACAGACGCGGAAGAGATCCTGCAGGCGGTGGGTGATCAGGATCACCGAAACGCCCTTGGCCTTGACCCGGTTGATCAGGTTGAGCACGGCCTCCACTTCAGCAACGGCCAGAGCGGATGTCGGTTCGTCCATGATAAGGACCTTCGGGTTGAAAGAGGCCGCACGTGCGATCGCAATCGCCTGACGCTGGCCACCCGAAAGTTTCTCAACTTTTGCGCCGAGCCTGGGAATGCGGATTTCGAGCGCATCCAGCATGGCGCGGGCCTCGGACAACATCCGAGAGCGATCCAGAAACGGTCCTTTGGTCAGCTCGCGACCAAGGAATAGATTACCGACGACGTCGACATGGTCGCAGAGACTCAGGTCCTGAAACACCATCTCGATATTGCGCTCGCGGGCGTCAGCCGGCCCGCTGAAACGGACATCCTGCCCCTCGATCGAGATCAAGCCATCATCCGGGAGATAGGTCCCGGAAATGATCTTGGTCAGCGTCGACTTACCAGCAGCGTTGTCGCCGACAAGGCCGAGGCATTCGCCCGGGTAGATGTCGAGATCGACGCCACGCAGCGCCTGATGCGAACCGAATGTCTTACGAATACCACGAAGCGAAATACGCGGCTGGCGAATTGCGCCCTCGCCGGATTGCCGGGGGAGATCTCTTCCCCCGGCCCCTGCGACAGCGGTTGAGTGCTGTCCTTTAGTAATCATTTGAAGACGGCCCGGTAGGGTTCAACGTTTTCCTTCGTTACGATGGTGATCGGCACGGAGATCGTCTTCTCGACGCTGCCACCGTCCGAAACTTTCTTCAATGCATCGACGGCTGCCGCACCCATGGCGGCCGGATCCTGCTGGATGACGGCGGTGACATAGCCCGCATCGATACCGGCAATCGCCTGGGCGGTGAGATCCCAGCCGAAGATCTTGACGTTGGACTGCTTGCCCTGGCTCTCGACAGCGGCGATTGCGCCCATGAGCGCCGGCTCGCCGGTGGCATAGACGGCCGTCATGTCGGGGTTGCCGGTAATCAGATTTTCGGCCGCGGCGAGAGCGTTGTCCTGGATATTCTGGCCATCGACGACGCCGGCGGTGGTAACGCCTTCGGCGTCCTTGACGGTCTTTTCAAAGCCTTCCTGACGGACGTTCTGGATGAAGGAATTCAGCGCGCCGACAACGCCGTACTTCACCTTGCCGCCCATGTCGCTCTTCACGTAATCAAGGAAGAACTTGCCCATGTCTGCGCCGGCCTTGGCATTGTCGACACCGATCTGCGCTTTTTGCGGACCTTCCGGCAAAATAGCGTCGATAGCGACGACCGGAATTCCCGCGGCAGCCGCCTGCTGTACGGCCGGCATGATCCCATTTACGTCGATCGCGACGACAGCAAGGCCGTCGACCTTCTGCTGGATATAGGTTTCGATCGCGCTGTTCTGGGCTGCCGGATCATTGTTGGCATTGAAGATCACGAGCTTCGCGCCTGCGGCATCGGCGGCCTTCTGGGCGCCTTCATTCATCTGGTTGAAGAATAGCGCCTGCTGGTTGATCTGCACAAGAGCGAAGGTCTTGTCAGCAGCGTGGGCCATGGAGCCGAAGGTAATGCCCGCAAGGGCGGTTGCGGCTAGCGCTGTGGTCAACATCCTGCGTTTCAGAATAGTCATGTGTTCGTCCTCTGGTTTGGTTCATGGTCGTTGCTTTTATGGTTTCGACGGCGGTGCAACGGAATCCCGCACGACGATTTCGACCGGCAGCAGTTCTTCGCAAGCGAGGCTTTCCGGATCCTGCCAGTTTGTTTCCAGGAGTATTGCCAGCGCCCGCGCGCCGAGTGCCCGGACGGGCTGTCGTATCGCGGTCAGCGGCGGTGAGAAAAGGTGGAGCGGCCCGACGTCGTCGAAACCGACGAGCGAGATTTCACCCGGGACAGAGACGCCTTCAGCGCGCAGGACATCAATGAGGCCGATTGCGATCTCATCGGAGCTGGCAAAGATTGCCGTAGCCGGCATTCCTTCATCAATGAACCGGCGCGCGGCCTGTCGGCCAAACTCAACCGTATAATTGCCCTCATATCGCAACACCTCGAACGGCTCGCCCCGCTCCCTCAGCGCGCGCTCAAGCCCCTCTGAACGACGGAGGGTACTGATCATCGCCTGAGGGCCACCGATATAGACGACCCGCCTGTGACCGTGATCCGCAAGATGACGCCCCGCAAGGTAGCCACCCATCTCGTTGTCTGAGAACAGCTTAGGCACCACCGCGTTCGGCACGTCTTCATCGACAATGACGACCTTTCCCGTCTGGTTGATTAGGGACGCGAGTTCGCCGTTGTCGGGATGGTTCGTTATGAAGAGAAGGCCGTCGACATGGTTACGGCCAAGCGCCGTCACGTAGGAAATCTCGCGGCCAGGGCGGTTAAGGGTCGCATGAAGCGACAGCGCGAGACCACGCTTGTCTGCCTCTTCTTCAACCGCGGAGACAAGCGTTGCGAAGAAGGGATTGGCGATGTCCGGGACGACGAGACCGATCGTGTCCGAACGACCTCGGCTTAGACGGCGAGCATGAGGGTTAGGCTCGTATTTGAGAGCCTGGATCGCACTGTCGATGCGTTGCTTTGTTTCGGGCGGAAGTTGGAGCGATCCGTTGAGCAGGCGCGAGACGGTCGCCACCGATACGCCAGCTGCATCGGCGACGTCCTTTAGACTAGTGGCACGCCTGTTAGACATGATGTCTCTCTAGCCCAATCGTTATGGCCCATCGTTAGTAAAGCGTTTTACTAAACCGCTTTACAATGCCACGCATCGACGAGCTGTCAAGCTGAAAAGCAAGGAATTAACGGCGGAACGCTCAGCAAACCTGGAAGTAACGGGTATCCATCTCCCCCAATGGTGTGTCTGGCTACATCGGCATCACAATGGGGCGTGCTGACCGAAGGCACATCAGCTATCGCGCTTGGCGCCCGTGGTCGAGAGCACATTGAACCATGCTTTCGCAAAGCCCCAGTCAGATCTGCTTTCAGGGCTTGTCGACCAAAAGAGGAGCGTTCAACGGTTTTGGCTTGTCAGGGCCGCGCTAGTTGCTGCTTTTCGAGCAGTAGCGTCAACGAGCGGCCAGGCAAGATCGACGGTGAAGCCCCGCCGGACCCGGTGGCCGTCTGGAACGTCGCCGATATACTCTCCGGTGTCATGCCGCCGCCCGGCGCTCCGAAACGGGGGATCGCTACCAGACCTGCACAAGCTACGGCTATCGCGATGCCTGGTCCGTCGGCTACGATGGACGCTATGTTCTCGTGTGTCTGGGTCGCTCGCCCTGATAATGGCGCCGTGCCGGATCTTTCCGCTTGACCTTCCAGTTGCTGGAAGGTTCATAAGGTTGTCCACTGCCCTATTGGGGCAAAGGAGAACAGCATGGACGGCACGCAGAACCATCCCCACCACGATCATCACGGTCACAATCTTGATCATGCAGGCACTGACGCAGTTGTTCGCGATCCCGTCTGCGGGATGACGGTCGATCCCACGGCTGGCAAACCCTCGCTTCAGTACGGCGGGCTGACCTACCATTTCTGCTCGGATGGCTGCCGGCGAAAGTTCGAGGCAATGCCACGGGACTACCTGACCGCGAAGGATCCTGTCTGCGGAATGACCGTCGACCGCGCCAGTGCAAAGCATATGCTGAAGCATGAGGGCGAAAAGCTCTACTTCTGCTCGGCCGGTTGCAAGGCGAAGTTCGAAGCAGACCCCAGCGTTTATCGAAGCGGCAAGAAACCCGCCGAGAAGCCGATGCCGAAAGGCACACTCTATACCTGCCCGATGCATCCCGAAGTCGTCAGCGATCATCCGGGCGACTGCCCGAAATGCGGCATGGCGCTGGAACCGATGGGTGTTCCACCGGCTGATGAAGGCCCGAATCCGGAATTGGTGGATTTCACCCGCCGCCTCTGGGTGAGCGGCACACTCTCGATCCCGCTGCTTGCAATCAGCATGGGACCGATGATCGGTCTGCCGCTACGCGACTGGATCGGCGAACCAGAGGCGACGTGGATCGAACTTCTTCTTGCCACGCCGGTCGTTCTTTGGGCCGCGCTGCCGTTCTTCCGACGGGCACGGGCTTCGCTCGTCAATCGTAGCCCCAATATGTGGACGCTGATCGGGCTCGGCGTTGGAACGGCCTACGTCTATAGCGTCGTTGCGGCGATCGCACCCAGCATCTTCCCGCATACCTTGCGCGGTCATGGAGACACCGTTCCCGTCTATTTCGAAGCGGCTGCCGTTATTGTGGCTCTGGTCTTTGTCGGCCAGGTTCTGGAATTGAAGGCCCGCGAGAAGACTGGTTCGGCGATACGCGCATTGCTTGATCTTGCACCGAAGACGGCGCGACGCATCAATGCGGACGGCTCCGAAATCGACGTCGCTGTCGATGAAATACAAGTCGGAGATCGTGTCCGTGTTCGCCCGGGCGAGCGTATTCCGATCGACGGTTCCGTCACCGAAGGGCAGTCGACCCTCGACGAAGCCATGATAACAGGCGAACCGATCCCGGTCGAAAAACAGAAGGGTGATGCGGTCACCGGCGGCACGATCAACAAGAACGGAACGCTCGTGATGATCGCCGAGAAGGTCGGTGCCGACACGACGTTGTCGCGCATCGTCGACCTGGTCGCAAAAGCCCAGCGTTCGCGTGCGCCCATTCAGGGAGCGGTCGATCGCGTTTCCGCCATCTTCGTTCCCGCTGTTGTCGCCGCAGCTATCATCGCTTTCATCGTCTGGAGCCTTGTCGGCCCCGAGCCCCGCATGCCACATGCGTTGCTCGCCGCCGTTGCTGTTTTGATCATCGCCTGCCCCTGCGCACTCGGCCTGGCGACACCCATGTCGATCATGATCGCGACGGGCCGCGGCGCTCAGGAAGGCGTTCTGATCAAGGACGCGGAAGCGCTTGAACGCTTCGCACGCGTCGACACCCTGATCGTCGACAAGACAGGCACCCTGACGGAAGGAAAGCCGAGACTTACGGATGTCGTTTCCCTTGGCGGCGTCGCGGAAACTCGCCTCCTGAAGCTCGCTGCCAGCCTTGAGCGTGGATCCGAGCACCCGCTGGCCGAGGCCATTGTATCCGGCGCGCAGGAGCGCGGGATCGATCTGAGCGACGTCACCGGCTTTGAAGCAAGAACCGGCAAGGGTGTGGTGGGCAAAGCCGACCGGACCATTGTCGCGCTTGGCAATGCCGCAATGATGCACGATCTCGGTGTCGACGTTACACCTCTTGCCGAACAGGTTCGGTCGTTCCGGGATGAGGGCAAAACCGTGATGTTCCTGGTCGTCGATGAAAGGCTCGCCGGCTTCGTGGCGGTTGCCGACCGGATTAAGCCGACCACGGCAGCTGCAATCAGGGCGCTGCACGAGAACGGCCTGACCATCATCATGGCCACAGGCGACAATGAACGCACCGCGCGCGCCGTGGCAAAAAGCCTTGGCATCGACGAGGTACGCGCCGACATCCTGCCCGAAGGCAAGAAGGCTTTGGTCGACGAACTGCAAGCTAAGGGTGCAGTCGTCGCCATGGCAGGCGATGGCGTCAACGATGCGCCTGCGCTCGCCGCGGCCGACGTAGGTATCGCGATGGGCACCGGTGCTGATGTTGCAATGGAAAGCGCCGGCCTGACACTCGTCAAGGGCGATCTGAATGGGATCGTTCGTGCAAGGCGGCTCGCGATGGCCGCCATGCGCAACATCCGCCAGAACCTCGGCTTTGCTTTCGGTTACAACGCACTTGGCGTACCGCTGGCAGCGGGTGCGCTCTATCCTGTGTTCGGATTGCTGCTGTCGCCGATGATCGCTGCTGCCGCCATGAGCCTGTCGTCTGTGTCGGTCATCGGCAATGCGCTACGACTGCGGCTCGTCAAGCTATAGGAGATCGCCGTGAATATAGGGCAAGCATCGGAACGCTCCGGATTGGCGCCGAAAACGATCCGCTACTATGAGGATATCGGCTTGATCCGCCCCGACCGGGGCGGAAACGGCTATCGCGACTATGCCGAGAGTGACGTCCACAAGCTGCACTTCTTGCAGAGATCGCGCGGCCTCGGCTTTTCCGTGGAAGAATGTCGTCAGCTGCTGGCACTCTACGAAGACAAGAGCCGGGCGAGTGCGGATGTAAAGGAACTGACGCAGGCGAAGTTGACGGAAATCGATCGCAAGATCCGGGAACTCACGGGGCTGCGCCGGACGTTGGAACATCTGGTCCACGCATGCCATGGCAACGACAGACCGGATTGCCCGATCCTTGAGGAACTGTCGGACGGTCGGCCCGGGTAGCTCCGGTCAACTCGATACGGTTTTGCACGAGCGTTGTCGGCTTCCGCGAGCCGTCTATCACTGATTCTTGTTCGAAATTTTCTCGACGGCTGGAATAATACGTCGCTCGCATCCGGCCCATTCGATGTCATCGGCCAGCTTGCAGCGCTTCGGTGCTATACGCGCTCGCTCGTGCGCAATTCGGATGATGCGGAAGATCTCGTTCACGATGACGCGCTGCTGCGGGCCTACGAAAAGAAGCAGAGTTTCCGCCGTGGTAGTGACCTGCGGACCTGGCTGCCATCGATCATGTACAATGCTCACATCGATCGCATCCGCCAAGATCGCTCTTTGGCACGTCGGCACGAGGAAGCCGCTGCCGCGCGAGCTGTCGTTCGAGAGCGGCTGGCTCGGTCGCGCTGCCTCTTCCCGTCTTTGGAACATACAAAACAGCATGACGAGAACGAAGGCTCAGCAAAGTCACGCGCCAAACTGGCCCTATTGCAACACTTCGGTGGCGGTAAAGGGAGGAGGAACGCTTGCGTTCCCTCCCGTTGGGGAGACTTCACCAGCGCGCAACACGGCGGCCGAGGATTGTGCCGAGCACCACAAGCCCCGCGATCGCTATCGAGTACCAGGTCGCGACGAACAGAGGCGAATCGTCGGTGCAGTGGGCCGCGTAAAAGGTTGCGGCGATGCCACCGGCAAGCAAACCAGCGACGGCGCCTGCCGGACCGGGGCGCGTCGGCGCGCCGTGACGCAGTGCCACGAGAAAAATGGCCAGCGGACCGAGACCGATCAATGGGATGAAAGTCAGGCAGACATAGACGTTGCTGCCCCACCAGACTGCAAGCAACTGATCAGTGGGCACGACGAACAGCTCGGCCACGACCGCGGCGCCGAGAAGGACCGGTGTCAGAACGAGCCAATACGCGACACCTCTGACGTTTGAACCGGGTCGAGACAACACCCGCAAGAGCCCAAAGGCGACGACGGTGAGCGTGAGGGTGACGATGAATTTTAACAGGAAGCGGAGCGTATGGGCGGCCGCCGCGAAGTCCGGGCGCGGACCGATCAGCACGAAGAACGCGACCGCCGCAACGATCGTCGCAGCCGCGATCGCCACCCACCACGCATGGCCAAGCGGCATCGCGTGCTTTGCTGCATCTGCCTTCAGGGCATTGATGAGGTCGTTGGTCTGCATTTCAGCTCCGTCCAAACTTTCTCGCGATCGATCGCAAACCCCGGTGCAGCGCCACGCGCACCGCCGTCTCGGTCATACCGAACTTCTCGGCCGTCTCGCCGATCGAGCGCCCCTCGACCGAAATCGCGGCCACGACCGAACGCTGGCCTGGCGCCAACCCATCCAGCGCACGGCCGATCTCGCGGTCGCTCACCGTCTCGGCCTCCGGCTGGGCGACCATCTCGGCGATGTCACCGATCTCGATCTCGACGCGGCGGCCACGCTTGCGAAAGGCGTCGATCAGCTTGAAGCGCGCGATCGCATAAATCCAGGGCAGGACAGGCGCGTCGCTGATCCATGTATGACGCTTCATATGAATTGCCAGAAGCGTTTCCTGCACAATGTCCTCGGGATCGACGCCGCCCTGCACAATCTTCCGGCGCGCGAAGCCGCGCACGATGGCAGCGGTGCGTCCCAGAAATGCCGCATACGCCCCTTCGTCCCCTGCGATCGCAGCGCGCAGCAACGTGGCAAGTTCTTTTTCGGCGTCGCCGTTCAACCCTTGTCTCTCCAATACGCGCGTTGAGGCCGCTTTGTTACGCGCCGCCCGAAATAATGTCCAACCAAGCCGCACCGTCGATCACGAATTCGTGTTTGTTGCCATGCGTAACAGAAGTCTTCGCCAGACCGAAGGGAGGATTACGCGGCCGATGACCGGCACGCGTAACTTCCAAGAGGAGATCATCCATGAACCGTTCCACGCTCACACTTACCCTCGCCGGCTCGCTCGCCACCGCTCTTGCATCGGTTGCCTTCGCCGCACCGTTGCCGGCTGAGAAAATGGTCGGCAACGAGAAATGCTATGGCATCGCGCTC
Source organism: Rhizobium sp. BK538 (assembly GCF_014197575.1). Lineage (NCBI taxonomy): Bacteria > Pseudomonadati > Pseudomonadota > Alphaproteobacteria > Hyphomicrobiales > Rhizobiaceae > Rhizobium > Rhizobium sp. BK538. Next base: position 23,942 of record NZ_JACIFT010000015.1, on the reverse strand, counting down.
AAGGGTCAGAACGACTGCGCCGCCGGCGCCGGCACGACCTGCGCGGGCACCTCGACGACGGACTATCAGGGCAACTCCTGGAAGGCTGTCCCTATCGGTACCTGCACGACCATGAACGTCAATGGCCACATGGGCAAGCTGGAGCCGATCAAGGGCTGACTGTCAGGCGGGGCCCGGCTGCACGGGCCCCGCCGGTTGTCTGACAAATCCGGGGAGAACCGCGATGTCCGCTTCAAAAATCCCAACTACCGCCCTGCCCGCGCGTGCCGGCCTTAGCCTCAAGCCCGAGCACTACGAGACCATTCTGGCCAATCGGCCGGATGTCGGCTTCTTTGAGGTGCATGCCGAGAATTACATGGGCGCGGGTGGGCCGCCGCATCGCTACCTGGAAGCCATCACGGAATTCTATCCACTTTCGCTGCATGGCGTCGGCTTGTCGATCGGCGCGGCGCGCGGGCTCGACAAAACGCATCTGAAGCGGCTGCGCAGCCTGATCGATCGCTACCGGCCGCAGAGCTTCTCCGAACATCTGGCTTGGTCGACCCACGACACGGGCTTTCTCAACGACTTGCTGCCGCTTCCCTATACACCTGAAACCCTGGCGCGCGTCATTGACCATATCGACGAAACGCAGCAGGCGCTCGGGCGACCGCTGCTCCTCGAAAACCCCTCGACCTACGTGCTGTTTACCGACAGCACGATCGATGAGGTGGACTTTCTCGCGACGATTGCGGAGCGGACCGCCTGCGGCCTTCTGCTCGACGTCAACAACGTAATGGTCTCGGCAGTGAACCACCGGCTCGATGCCACCACGTATATCGACCGTTTCCCGGTCGAGTTGGTCGGCGAGATCCACCTTGCCGGTTACGACGAAACCATCGATGACGCCGGCGACCGGTTGTTGATCGATGCGCATGGTACGGCGGTGAAGAGTGACGTGGTGGCGCTCTACGAACACACACTTGCGCGCAGCGGACCGTTACCGACGTTGATTGAATGGGACAACGACGTCCCGGACTTCGCCACCTTGCATGCGGAGGCGGCACGAGCGGACGCGATGCTCGCCGCCGAAGCGCTCCGCCGCGACCAGATTCGGGCGGCATGACCATGGGATTCGCTGTCAGCCAGAGCGCCTTCGCTGCCGCGTTGCTTAACGCCGACCGACCAGTGCCGGACGGCATTACCACCGCACGCGGCGAAGCCGACACAGCGCGGTTTGCCATCTACCGCAACAATGTCTTCGTCGGGCTGACAAAGGCACTGGCGCAGCACTTTCCGGTGACCGAGCGGCTCGTTGGAACGGAATTCTTCGTGGCAATGGCGCGGGCCTATGCTCAGGATCACAAACCGGCTTCACCGTTGATGATCGAATATGGCGGCGACTTTCCGGATTTCATTGCAAGCTTCCAGCCGGCGAGGGAGCTTGCCTATCTGCCGGATATCGCCCTGATCGAGGCCGCCTGGATGCGAAGTTACCACGCGGCGGACGCCGTGCCGATCAATCTTGCGGTACTCGCAGCTGTGGCGCCCGAAATGCTTGCGGACTTGCGGCTCGTCCCGCACCCTTCGGCGGCCTTGATCCGGTCGGAATACCCCATCGGCTCGATCTGGGGCGCGCATCAGCAGGAGATGGTAACACCGGTCGCCGACTGGCGGCCGCAGGCTGTCCTGGTCGCACGGCCGGAGATGACGGTCGAAGTTCATATCCTGCCGCCGCAGGACGTCATCTTTGCAAACTCCTTGTTCGACCATGCCACCCTTGGCGAGGCGGCAGAGGCGGCATTTGCCTCTGGCCTCCAATTCGATTTCGGGGCGGCGCTGGCTGGTCTTGCAAGTCTCGGCGCTTTCAGCGCCCTCCAACAGGATGAAGGAAACGTCCCATGAAGACCGAAGCCGCACCCTCACACGGCCTTGGCGCAGCCCTTACCGCCCTGATCATACGCGCCGATGGACTGCTCGCCTCCGTTCCCCGGTCGTTGGCGCTGCTCGCGCTGCGTTTTGCGCTCGCTGTTCCCTTCTTCAAGTCGGGATTGACGAAATGGGACGGGTTCCTAACGCTTTCGCAGGGCGCAAGATATCTTTTCGAGCAGGAGTTCAAACTCCATATCTTCGGCAGCGAAATTCCTTACCCGTTTCCACTGGCGATGGCGACGGCAGCCGGGATTACGGAACTGATCCTGCCGATTTTGTTGATCCTTGGCTTGGCGACGCGCTTCGCAGCCCTCGGCTTGCTGCTGATGACCGCGGTTATTCAACTCACCATTCCGGACGGTTGGGCGAACTTCCATTTGCCCTGGGCGGCGATGGCGCTGGCGCTGGTTGTGTTCGGTAGCGGCAGGATCGCGATTGATCCGCTTGTCATGCCACGCCTCAAATGACCTGCGCTCGCAACTTGTTCGGGTTCACCGCCCACCTGGCGGCCATGCTGAGTGAGCGATCGGCTACGCGATGAGCGCTTTGCCGATGGGGTCGAATGCCCGACAAGACTTGTTCACACGGCGCCCGCGTATTCGCCTCTCGCCGGATAGTCGTTTTTGATGATGAAGTCCAAGGCTTGCACCATTTCACTGGAATTGGGCCGGACAAACGGCATCGATTGCACTAAGAGATAGTAGATCGTTTGGTCGGGCTTGACCAAAAACACGCCAGGCTCTGAGAACAGTGGAGGCTCCTCGATGCCGATCGATGTCTTTCCGCGCGACGTCGAAATATGAAGACCCCATTCGCGGGCCTTGCTCAATTGCAAACCGTAGCCGACCCGCAGGCTATTTGCGGCGATCTTTTCCGCCATCTGCCGCGCCCGTGCTTCCCCGTTCGAACTGATGGCGATCGTCATGACGCTGCCAATCTCGTCGTTACCGGTTCGGGCAGTAGCAACTCGCTGTGATAATCGTCGAGGAGAAGGCACTACTCGTCAAAAAACTTGATGTGCATATACTGTGCTTTGAAGTGAGCGGAGATTAGATATGGCACAGGCTCAGATAGCACATCCTTACGCAGTCGTTTCCGGGTTTGTCGATAGCCTTCGCGAGCCGCGGACACCTTATATTTCGCGTCGCGCCTGTCGAAGGCGCTCGGCGTCAAGGTGGCCAACCTTGCGGAGTTGACCGGCGTTCATCGCAATACCTTGCGCAATCCATCCTCCGAGCGCTTGCAGGGCAGGATGCGGGAAATGATCAAAGCAATCTCGGCTGCAGCCGAGCTGAGCGGCGATCTTCAGAAGGCAATCTATTGGTATCGAAACGAACCGATTGCTGACTACGGACATCGCACAGCCGCAGAGCTTGTTGCGGACGGTGAGATCGAGGCTGTGTTAGCGTATATCCGGGACCTGGAGAATGGAGCGCGCGGGTGAAGATCACCCGTATTGGCCCAAACGCGGTCATTCATCGCTACCTGACACCGAAATGGGCATTTCTTCCGACCAGCGGAGCCGGCGCCGCCATTGATGGCGGCCGCTTCAATCGCCCCGGCGTGGAGGCTCTCTATCTTTCCCTGGCACCCCAGACCGCGCTCGAGGAATATCGACAGGGCGCGAGCATAACACCGCCGGCTACGCTTGCCGCGTACAAGATCACGCTTGACGAGGTCGCCGACCTTTCGGAAGGCTTCGATCGGCTTCAATGGGATGTCGCTTGAGCTCGATGGGACTGTGCATGGCGAAAGATCGCTCGGATCGACAAGAAGGTGCCTCCGTCGTGGAAGCTGGCTGACGAGGTCATTTCGGCCGGCTGTCGGGGGCTTCTTTTTCCATCACTCCGGCACGCCGGCGGAACCAACCTGGTAATTTTTCCGGCCAATCTCGCTGCTGGCGATGAAGTAAGTGTACACGATCCAGACAACCGATTGCCGCGCGATCAGTCGTCTTGGCCGCACTAGCAACGACTCTCCAACACCTCACATCTATCGCGGATATCGGCCGGTTTCGGGGCAGGGGAATGAAGCGCATCCATGACGAGTGGATGCGTAATCTTGCCGCCGACACACATGAATTGCCCATACAGCGCCTGATAGCCACGCGTGACAGGATGAGGGCCGTCCTGCCGGAGGCAGACGTGGCGAACTATCGCCCATTGATCGCAGACCTTAAACTACCAGACTTGGACGATCGGCATGTCCTCGCAGCCGCCATCGCCGGGAAAAGCCTCCATCATCGTCACCTGGAACCTCAAGGATTTTCCGGCACCAGACCTCCTCCACTACGGCGTGACCAGGCAATCTCCGGATGATTTCCTGGTCGACCTGCGCGTTGCGTTTCCCGACGCACTCATCTCCAGCGTTAAGCGTGCGCGGTTTAATCTGCGCAAGACAAGGCCATCGGTCCGGCAGGTCGCGCAACGGTTCCATGCCGAAAGCAGAGAGAAAGTGCTTCGTCGTCATGCGCCGCTCGGAAATCACTGGCTTGGACCTCGGCCGCGACCAGACGGACGACGGACGCGGCTGGATCGAAATCTTTGACAACGGCCTACTCGTCACCCTGCGCGGCAAGACTGGCTGGCGCGAGGTGGAGATCGGCCGCGGCTCGTCCGACGCCACCTGCCCGGTTGCGACCGCCGAAACCTGGATCAAGTTTGCCAAACTCGCCAGAGGTCCCCTCTTCCGTCGTGTGACCGGTCAGGGCAAAAATGTCGCCCCGGACCGCCTCAATGACCAGGAAGTGGCCCGCCTCGTCAAGAAGACGGGGTCGCCGCCGGCATACGCGGTGATCTTCCCGATATCGAACGGGGACTGAAGTTTTCAGGCCACTCGCTGTGCGCCGGCCTCGCCTCGTCGGCCGAAGTCGACGAGAGCGCTACGTCCAGAAGCAGCTCGGACATGCCTCCGCCGAAATGACCCGCCGTTACCAGCGGAGTGAACCTGCTCCTTAATTAGAACTGGTGCGCTGATAACCGACCTGGGCGTTCTGGTCGGGAGAGGAGAATGAAGCAAACTATTCGCGGAAGCGGCGGTAAGCATAATGCCAAAGCGTTGCATGATCTCATGTTGAACATGTCCGGCGCTCCACGCCACGTATCCGCGCGTGCGCCCGCGGATACGCGGATAGTGGTAAGCCAATTGGCGATCTCGTGTTCCTGGGCCTTGGGCAAATCACGCGCGCGCGTTGTCGCGACACAACCTTGTCGGCTTCCGCGAGCCGTCTATCACTGATTCTCGTTCGAAATTTTTCTCGACGGCTGGAATAATTCGTCGCTCGCATCCGTATACTCAATCATGGAACGGAAAGAACGCCCATTCGATGTCATCGGCCAGCTTGCAGCGCTTCGGCGCTATGCGCGCTCGCTCGTGCGCAATTCGGATGATGCGGAAGATCTCGTTCACGACGCGCTGCTGCGGGCCTACGAAAAGAAGCAGAGTTTCCGCCGTGGCGGCAACCTGCGCACCTGGCTGCTATCGATCATGCACAATGCTCACATCGACCGCATCCGCCAGGACCGCTCTTTGGCACGTCGGCACGAGGAAGCCGCCGTCGAGACAGAACAATCGCTGCAAGCCGGCCAGGAACACGCCGTCCGTCTCCAGCAGGTGCGAGACGCATTCTTCCATCTGCCGGAGGAACAGCGAGAGGCGCTCCATCTGGTCGCGATCGAGGACCTTTCCTACCAGGAAGCAGCGGCAGCCCTCGGGATACCGATCGGCACCTTGATGTCGCGCATTTCGCGCGCCCGCGCGCAGCTTCGTGAGTTCGAGGAGAACACGCCACGCGCTGCGCACTTGAGACTAATCGGAGGGAACGGCAATGAAGGTAATTGATCCTGTCATCGACGCTGATCTCGATGCTTATGTCGACGGAGAACTCGACGTGGCGCGCCGCATTCAGGTCGAATCCTTCCTTTCAGAAAACCCCGCCATTGCCGCGAAGGTCATGGCTGACCTGAGCATGAGGGGTGAATTGCGCCTCGCGCTCGCCAGCGAAAGTGCATTCGGTCGTCCGGAAACGCGCGATGCAGCTCGACGCCTGGAGCGCGGCCTCACCTATGGTCGCATCTTCCATTCGATGCAGCGGATTGCGGCTGTCGTCATTCTGGTCGCCGCAGGCTGGGTCGCGCACACCTCCTTCGGCGCATTTACAGCAACGGAGGTTGCCGCCTCGGTGCCTGCCCCGGCCTATGTTGAGGATGCGGTACGCGCCTATCAGACGGCAATGCTGCGCCAGTCGGTGCCGTCTCAGTCTGTGGCGAGCTACAAGCCAGAGGACATTCGTGCGGCAACTGCGATCGTCATGCCGCAGCTGCCGGAAGACTGGACGATTTCTGACGTGCAGATCTTCCCGTCCGAGTTCGGCCCGAGCGTCGAGATGGCGATCAAGACGGCGGACAGCAAGCAGCTTTCGCTGTTTGCCGTGAGACCCGGTGCATTCGCAGTGCGGTCCGTAAGCCACGTCGCGCTCGACAAGGCAGAAGCTGCCTACTGGCAGATCGGCGATGTGGCCTATGCGCTCGTGGCCGGCGATCGCGAAATAAATCTGGATGCGGAGGCCGATCGGCTCGCCGGCACCCTTTATTAGTTCAACCGAGGAGATCAGTATGAACCCGACCAATCCGCGTTTTGGCTACGGCTCAGCCGCCGGCTCGCAGGCGCTCTTCGACGAGGGCCTGCGCCAGCATATGCTGCGCGTCTACAACTACATGGGCCTCGGCCTCGTTATCACGGGCATCGTCGCCTTTATCGTCGGCAGCACGCCGGCGCTCTATGTGCCGATCTTCCAGTCCCCGCTCAAGTGGGTCGTGATGCTTGCGCCGCTCGCCTTCGTCTTCTTCTTCTCATTCAAGATCCAGACGATGTCGGCCAGCGCTGCACAGATGACCTTCTGGGCCTTCTGCGCAGTCATGGGCCTTTCGCTCGCATCCGTCTTTCTGGTATTCACGGGCACGAGTATCGCACGCACCTTCTTCATTGCCGCGACCATGTTCGGCACTACCAGCCTTTACGGCTATGTGACCAAGCAGGATCTCTCGCGTTTCGGCTCGTTCCTGATGATGGGCCTGATCGGCGTGATCATCGCAAGCATCGTCAATATCTTCCTGGGCTCGAGCGCCCTGCAGTTCGCGATCTCGGTGATCGGTATCCTCGTCTTCGTCGGTCTGACGGCCTACGACACGCAGAATATCAAGACGCAGTATTCCGAGAATTACGATCAGGAATCGAACCAGAAGCTTGCCGTCTTCGGTGCGCTGTCGCTCTACCTGAACTTCGTCAATATCTTCCAGCTGCTGCTCAATTTCACGGGCGAGCGGGAGTAAAGATAAGCGCTTCTGGGGGCAAAGGAAGCGCTAGGGCGCCCGGTCCGCACTCTGTGACAGGATGCGCGGATCGGGTGCTCACTCAACGAAAGCGGCCCGGGTCTCCACACCCGGCCGCTTTCGTTTTTGACCTCCGATCAGATGATACCCCAGGCACGGTAACGCCCTCGCCCGGTGATTTCGCGGATGCCAATGTCATTCAGCAGATTGAGCGCGCCGCGGCTCGTCACCCGCAGCTCGCGGGCCACCATTGCCGAGGAGACCATCGGCCGCGACAGAACGAAGTCCGCAAGCTGCGGCAGGCTGCTGTTCGAGCGACGATCCCTGAAGCGGATTTCCATCTGCGTGCGCGCCAGCGAAAGACGGTCCATTTCCTTCAGGCCCGCGGCAGCGCTCTCTACCATTGCCTCAAGAAACGCCTGCAGCCGCGTCAGCCGGTCACGCGCACGCCGTCGCTCGTGGCGTATTGTCTTGAGGCCGGCATAGAAGGCAAAAAGGTGCGACGTGACCTTGCCGCGTGCGCGCAGATAGCCGGCAACGAGGAGACCTCCGAGCCAATGCTGCCGGCGGAGAGGTTCGATCCTCTCCCAGGCATCAAATATCAAAGCTGCGCCAAGCGTCGCGGGTAAGCCGTCGGCGATGACGACAGTTTTACGCCATGCGCGAAGACGCGCCGGCTCGTCCCATTCCTCATCATCGAACAAGCCGAGGGGATCGTCGTTCCGCTTCTCACGAGCGCGGTCGGATGTGTCACTCAGTTCGGGAGCGCCGAGACGGTTATGACTATCCAATAGTCGCTGCGATCTCTCCAGGATCGCATCGATCTCGGCCAGTTCAGCGGAGAGAAGGCTATCCGTCGCACCATCTACATCCTCATCGACCAGGAACCTTGCGCTCTTGATCTCCAGGGCTGCCCCCTCCCCTTCTATGCCGCCGGCCAGGGCCGACAGTCCCGAGGGACCGAGCGCCCAGTCCGGCGCTGCCGTCCAGATGCGACGTCGCACACGCAGGATCGAATGGGCAATCGTCAGTTCGTGGCTTGGCGTGCGCGTATCCATATGGGCGTCGTGCAGGACGAGGTCCTCGACGTGGATCAACTCACCAGCGACCCAGAGGGCACCGACGGCATCGAAAAAATGCCGGCGCTCGGCAAAGCCTTCTGCGACCGCTGCACGTGCCGCCCGCTCATCCAGCCTCGCCAAGCCATCCTCGGCCTCGACAATCGCGGGCAACAGGCTGACCAGCAACGGACTGTCGATTTCATAGCGCATTGTTAGTTATTTTGATTTCCCTGCAACGGAACCTAAATCACGCTTAACTTCCGTCATGTATGGCATGATTGATCTGCGCATTCAAACCGCCGGACAGCAAAAATTCCCTCTAAATGCTGGAGATGCGGCGTTGATTGGCAGGGTCAGCGTCCGTGCCGGCTTCGGAGGCTATTTTCCACTCTTGAACGCCTCGTAGAGTTCGTCGAGGCGGCGCGAGATGTAGTCGCCAAAGTCCGCCGCCTCGCCCGTCTTCAGCGCGAGGGTGAAAGAATCGCCGGCGCTTTTGATGCGGCCTTTGATCTTACCCGATTGCTTCGGGGACCATTCGTACTCGGTCACCGCCTGCCTGTCCGGCCTCCGTGCCAGTTCGGTGACGACGAGTTCAAAGCGGCGATCGCTGTCTTGAGCAGCGAACTGTGCCGAGCCAAGCAGACCCCGCAGGCGGGACGCCGTCGCATTGGTCCAGCCCTGCGCGAGCGCAATCCATTTGCGCCGTCCAGCGGCCGGCGCGGCACCTATGGCCATAATCACATCCATCGGTATGCTCTTGGCAACCGAGATCAGTTTCGACAATTCCGTCTTGTCGGTCGAAAGCGCCTTCATGATGACGGGTCGCTCGAAGCCCTTGCTCTCGAGATTGAAGGCAAAGACGGCGCGTTCAACATAGGACAGGTTGCGCCTTGCGGAATTCTCGATGCCTTGCGCGATGACGACGTCGACATCGTCAAGTTTCCGGATGATCGCTTGCACCTTACGCCCAAGCAGCCGTAGCGCCTGAAGCCGCCGGTGCCCATAGACGACTTGAAAGCGCGTAGCGTTCTCGGGATGCTGCCGAACGAGAATGGGGACTTCCTGTCCATTCTCCTCGATCGACCTCACCAGTTCGTCGGCAAGATCCTGCGGCAACTCGGCCAGTCGATCCCTGACAAAGGACATGTCGACGAGGTCCGGATCGAGCTCAACGACGCGCTCGCCGGAGAGCAGCGCCTCCTGCATCGCCCTACTTTCTTCTTCCATGCGCCCGAGCGTCAGCGCCATCGAACGAACCGGACCTGCGGGGCCGCGCAGCGGCGTTTCATCGTCCGGGTTGGCCGCGGCCAACTCCTGCGCGGTATCGTCGAAAAGCCCCTTCAGTCGATCGCGTCTGCTCATGTCCGGCCCCATGCTTTGTGAATTCCCGCCAGCACTTCACCGTTCGCCGCGTTCACCGATTCCAATGCTCGGTCATAGGTAGAACGCCGGACCTGCCCTCTCTCGATCTCGTAGAGCGACTGCTTCGTCAGCCCGGCATCGGCGATCGCCGTGGACTTTAGGATGGTCGCCGTCAGCACGTCGTCGCTGAAAAGGTTGCGCAGCAATGCCACGATCTGCGACTGCGGGGCATCGAACGGTTCGTGGCGCGTGACCACGTATTTGATGAAGTCATGTTGCAGGTCGCCCCCCGCCTTGCGCACGACGGACAGAAGATCCGATGTCATCAACAAAAACTGCGACATCGACGCAACGTCGACCATCTGCGGGTGGATGGTGATGAGAAGCGACGTTGCCGCGCAGACGGCGCCGAGCGTCAGATAACCAAGCTGCGGTGGGCAATCGATGACAACGACATCGTAGTTGGCCTCGACTTCTGAAATGGCAACGCCGACACGCCGGAAGAACACCTCCCCGGTCCGCTGGCGATCACCGAGCGCGCGCGGTGTCTCGTGCTCGAACTCCATCAATTCGAGATTTCCTGGCACGAGGTCGAGCCCGTCGAAGTAGGTCTTGCGCACCACGTCCTTCAGCGAGCGGCGGCTCGCGTCATAGCGGATCGCGCCGTAGAGCGTATCGCCGTCAGCCAAATCGAACTCCGGCTGGACTCCAAGCATGGACGACAGAGATGCCTGAGGATCGAGATCGATTGCCAGCACACGGTAGCCGTTCAGCGCCAGATATTGAGCGAGATAAAGGGTGGTCGTGGTCTTTGCCGAACCGCCCTTGAAATTCGTCACCGCAACCGTCTGCAGCTTTTCGCCTGGCCGCCGCCATGGAAGATAGGACAGCGCATCCTTCGGCTTGATCCGCACCATATGGTGCCGCAACGCGTTGATCTGACCGAGCGTATAGGAACGCCGGCCATTGAGGGAAACCTCCGGCTGCGGCCCCTTGCCGTCGAGCGAGAGCTGGCGCAGATATCCGTCGGATACGCCGATCATCTGCGCGGCTTCCCCGGATGTGAAAGTCCGCAATGTCTTCTGTGACAGTGGCGGAAAGAGCTTCTCTCGAAGAAGCTTCAGCTGACGTGAAAGTTGGTTGGCGTGCCGCTCGATGCGCACGTCCGTCGTCGATACGCTAATGTTGTCCAAAACACCCGATCCCTATCAATGCGCTTTTCTATCAACATCGCGCTAAAAAGCGTATCGAAGATGCCATGATTCGCGAATCGCGACAATAACAGCCATGGCTGGCAGACATTCGCGAAGTTGGCCGCGGCCAACTTCGGCCCGGGCACTTGCGGAGACGGGTTGGCTGCGCCAGAAACGACCAGAATTGAAGGGGAAAAGGCGTGCGACACATCCACATCATCGGCATCGGGACGGGAAATCCCGAGCATTTGACCGTCCAGGCGATCAACGCGATGAATGCCGTGGATGTGATCTTCATTCCGACCAAAGGTGCTGAAAAGGACGGACTTGCCGCTGTCCGACGAGAAATCTGCAACCGCTACGTCACGAACAACAAGACTGAGATCATCGAATTTGCGGTGCCCAAGCGCACCACAGCCGACCGGACCTATCTCGAAAGCGTGGATGCCTGGCATGCCGCCATTGCCGAGACCTATGTCAGGCTGATCGAGGGCCTGCCAGAAGCCGGTACGGGTGCCTTCCTGATCTGGGGCGACCCCAGCCTCTACGACAGCACCATTCGCGTTCTCGAGCGTGCCCGGCAAGCCAGTCGTATCGTCTTCGAATTCAGTGTCATTCCCGGCATTACAAGTGTCCAGGCGCTTGCCGCAAGCCACCGTATTGCGATCAACCTTGTTGGAAAACCGCTTGAAATCACCACGGGTCGGCGTCTTGTCGAGCAAGGCAATCGGGCCGACAGCACGGTCGTGATGCTCGATGGCGAACTCGCCTTTTCAAAGATCGATGACCCCGACGCGGAGATCTTCTGGGGTGCCTACCTCGGAACCCCGGACGAGATCACACGCGCCGGCCGATTGGCGGACGTTGCTGACGAGATCGTCGCGCTCCGGGCCGAAGCGCGGGCGCGTCACGGCTGGATCATGGACATCTATCTGCTGCGCAAGGGGCATGATTTCGACGATCTTTGACATGGATCATGGTTTTGCGATGATCGCGCCGATCATGTAAGGACGTGATCGAAGGAATTGGCGACGATGGCATTTGGCGAACAGACGGCGCGCAACAGTCGGGAAGAGGCCCCCTCGGCCTGGATGCGCCGTGGCGCCTGCCCAACGCTCGCTATGCCGATGCAAACCGGTGACGGTCTCCTGGCACGGCTGCGGCCCGCCGGCGGCATTCTTTCCATCCCGCAATTCATCCAGTTGGCCGAGGCCGCCCAAAGACACGGGAACGGAATCCTCGAGATCACGGCGCGCGGCAGCCTGCAAATCCGCGGCCTGCGACCGGAGACCGTCCAACCGCTCGCCGCAGATCTCAACACCGCCGGTATCTCGGTTCCCGCCGGCCCCGTGATCGAGCTCTCGCCGCTGCATGGCATCGCGCCTGACGAGATCGGGAAGCCAGCTAAGATCGAAGCGCTGCTGCGCGAAGAACTCGCTGCGGAGCTTCTTTCGCCCTTGCTTGCGCCGAAGCTGTCAATCCTGATCGACGGCGGCGGCACGTGTGGCCTTGCTGCACTTACCGGTGACATTCGTGTGACCGCGGTTTGCGCTGGCGTCTGGCGGGTTGCCATCGACGGCAACGAGCGAACGGCCCTGCCATTGTTGACGGGAAACGCCGATACGGCAGTTCGGGCGGTGGGAGATCTGCTTCATCTGCTCGTTTCGCTTGGCCGTCACAAGCGGTGCCGTGATATCGAGCGTGAGCATCTGCGGTCAGCTTTCCCTTCGATGGAGGCCATGCCGCTTGCAGGTACGCCCGAGTGCAAAAGTCCTTTGGTCGGCACCCTCGCCCTGTCCGACGGTTCCGCGGTTCTCGGCCTTAGGCCTCGCTTCGGCCAAATGCACGCCAGCGAGCTTGTTGCATTCCTTGGCGCCGCCGAAGCGCTCGGCGCAACGCAAGTCAGGCCAAGCCCTAAGCGCGTCTTATTTTTGGCTGGGCTTTCTTCTCAGTCAGCCGCAACCCTTGCGCAAATGGCACCCCGGTACGCTCTGTCTGCCGACATCGATGATCCGGCGATGCACATCGCTGCGTGTGCAGGCGCCGGTGCCTGCGCTTCAGGCCGTTTTCAGACCAAGGTTCGCGCCGAGAGGTTGGTCACGATCGCTCCTGAATTGCTGGACGGTTCGATGGTTGTTCACCTCTCCGGCTGCGCCAAGGGTTGCGCCCATCCACGACCCGCTCTTTGTGTTGTCGGCGCCGAAGATGGTTACCATCTCATACTGGACGGCGTAGCGTCGGATATTCCCGATGCACAGATTGCTAGCGGCGACATCGATTCCGCTATAGAGAAACTCGCTCGCCTGATCAAAAACGAGAGACAAGCTGGCGAATCGGCTGCCGCATGCCTTAGACGGATCGGCAAACACGACGCCATAAGGGCGCTGCGACAGGGATAGGAATGCCTGACTACGACTACATTCACAGCGGGGACGCGATCTACGAGCGATCCTTTGCGATCATTCGCAGCGAAGCTGACCTTTCACGGTTTTCTGTTGAGGAAGCCGATATTGCCGTGCGGATGATCCATGCATGCGGGCTCGTTGAAGCGGCAGAGCATTTCGTGTTCTCGCCCGGCTTCGTCAGCGCCGCGCGTGCCGCCCTGCACGACGCAGCACCGATCTTTTGTGACGCGGAAATGGTGGCACACGGTGTTACGCGTAAGCGCTTGCCGGCCCACAACGACGTGCTCTGCACCTTGCACGATCCGCGCACGGCGGAGCTTTCAAAGCAGACCGGCAACACGCGCTCGGCAGCGGCGCTCCACCTTTGGCTGGAGCGGATGGCAGGCAGCGTCGTCGCCATCGGCAATGCCCCGACAGCCCTCTTCCATCTGCTTGAACTGCTTCGAGACGGCGCGCCGAAACCGGCAGCGATCATCGGCATGCCGGTCGGTTTCGTCGGCGCAGCAGAATCAAAGGATGCCTTGGCGCAAAACTCCTACGGCGTACCGTTTTCGATTGTGCGTGGCCGCCTCGGTGGCAGCGCGATGACGGCAGCCGCCCTGAACGCTTTGGCGAGAGCTGGCCTATGAAGAATTCTGGCCGTCTTATCGGCGTCGGCACTGGTCCCGGCGACCCGGAGCTCCTGACCGTCAAGGCTGTCAAGGCGATCGAGGCAGCACATGTCGTTGCGTATTTTGCCAAGCAGGGCAGGGGCGGTAACGGCAAGGCGATCGTCGAGCATCTGTTGAACGCAGAAAAGACGCTCCTACCGCTCTACTATCCGGTGACGACCGAGATCGAAAAAACGGACGAGGCCTACCAGGGTCAGATTACTGCCTTTTACGATCAATCAGCGGCTGCAGTGGCCAGGCACTTGGAAAACGGTCTCACCGTCGCCGTGCTGAGCGAGGGCGACCCCCTGTTTTACGGCTCCTACATGCATCTGCATGTACGCCTGGCAAACCGCTATCAGACCGAAGTCATTCCCGGGATCACCGCGATGTCAGGATGCTGGTCGCTCGCCGGCATTCCAATCGTCCAGGGAGATGACGTGCTCTCCGTACTGCCGGGAACGATGGCTGAGGCCGAGCTGCAGCGCAGACTATCGGACACGCAGGCCGCTGTGATCATGAAGGTGGGACGCAACCTTCCGAAGATCCGCCGCGCGCTCGAGGCATCCGGCCGGCTCGCCGAGGCCGTCTATGTGGAGCGGGGCACAATGGTCAATGCGGCGATGACGAAACTTGCCGACAGGCCGGATGGTGATGCGCCGTACTTTTCGCTGGTGCTCGTGCCCGGTTGGGAGGCCGCCCGATGACCGGGAAGCTCTTCGTGATCGGGACGGGCCCGGGCAATCCGGATCAGATGACACCGGAAGCTACCGACGCCGTTTCCCAGGCAACGGAGTTCTATGGATACGGACCCTATCTCGACCGGCTGCGCCTCAGATCCGATCAGCGGCGGCAGGCATCCGACAACCGGGAGGAGCTGGATCGAGCAGCGGCCGCTCTGCATGCCGCAGCAACCGGCGCGACCGTCTGCGTCGTTTCCGGCGGCGACCCGGGCATCTTTGCCATGGCCGCGGCCGTTTGCGAAGCCATCGATAGCGGTCCGCAAGAATGGCGCGCCGTTGATCTGGTCGTGCTCCCGGGGATTACCGCCATGCTTGCGGTCGCCGCCCGCATCGGGGCGCCACTCGGCCACGATTTCTGCGCAATATCACTCTCTGATAACCTAAAGCCTTGGAATATAATAGAGAATAGACTTTCTGTGGCTGCGCAGGCGGGCTTCGTCATCGCGCTCTACAACCCGATCAGCAAGGCACGGCCCTGGCAATTGGGCAAGGCGTTCGAACTGCTGCGCTTAGCGTTGCCCGCAACAACGCCAGTGATTTTCGGCAGGGCTGCGGGACGTCCCGACGAACGCATCACGATCCAGCCACTTGCCGAAGCCGACGCTGCGACCGCGGATATGGCAACCTGCGTCATCATTGGCTCGCCTGAGACGAAGGTGATCGCCCGAGACGGCAAGCCGGACCTCGTCTACACGCCGCGGTTCATCGCAGGGGAAAACAGGTGATCGATCGCCGCCAGCATCGCTTCGATCGTGGTGACCGTCTGCAAGGCAGCGGCCGGCACGCGCACGACCATGATCACCTCGATACCGAGCCTTCGCGCCGCCTCGATCTTGGCATAAGTCGCCGAACCGCCGCTGTTCTTGGTCACCAAGGCGTCGATGCGATGACTGCGAAGCAGCGAAACTTCGCTTTCGACATCGTAAGGGCCGCGATCGAGGACCAGCTGAACGTCGGGAAGGACAAGCGGCGGCTCGACAGGATCGACGCTACGCACGAGGTAAAAGTGCTGGGGCGCGACTTCGGCGCGATGCGCTTCCTGGCGACCGATCGCCAGGAAGACCCGGCGAGGGGAGGGGCCAAGCCTCTCAATGGCTTCTGTGACGGTCGCAACATGCGTCCACCGATCACCAGGTTCAGCCACCCATTCTGGCCGGCGCAGCGCGAATGCGGGAATGCCGATCGCCGCCGAGGCCTCGCTGGCGTTTCTGGAGATGCGAGCTGCAAAGGGATGCGTTGCGTCGATCAGGAGGTCGAAGCTACCATCACGCAGAAAAGCAGCCAGTCCGTCGACGCCACCAAAACCGCCGATGCGAACAGGAACCGGTTGATCGCACGGTTTTTCCGTTCGGCCAGCGAGCGAGAGCAACACATCGTACCGGCCGGTGTTCGTGAGCGCTTGGGCGAGGGAGCGCGCTTCGCCGGTGCCTCCCAGCATCAGGATGCGGATTTTGCCCATGTCTGATATGCCTTCCGCTCCCAGCCAACGCTGGCTGACTATTATCGGCATCGGCGAAGATGGTCCAGCCGGGCTAGGTGACGAGGCCAAGCGATTGATCGCTGCCGCGTCCGTCGTCTTTGGCGGAAGACGGCATCATGAGCTGGCGGCAGCAATCATCACCGGCAAGAGGCTCATCTGGGAAAGCCCCTTCGAGAAGTCCGTTGAGGCGGTCGTTGCGCACCGTGGCTTGCCGGTCGTCGTCCTCGGCTCGGGCGATCCGTTTCTTTATGGCGTTGGCGCGACGCTATCGCGACGCATCGGTGCCGAGGAAATGCATGTCATCCCGGCCCCATCCTCTTTCAGCCTGGCTGCCTCGCGGCTCGGCTGGCCACTGCAAGAGGTGGCCAGTGTTTCGCTACACGGCCGCCCGTTGGATCTGATCCGACCGCACCTGCATCACGGCAGGCGGATCATCGCATTGACGTCGGACGGCGAGACACCAGACCAACTCGCGGAGCTTCTCCGCGTCTCCGGCTTCGGCCAATCCGAACTGCACGTTCTTGAGGCGCTTGGCGGGGAGCGCGAGCGGCAGCGTCACGCGCGCGCCGATCGCTTTGACCTTGCGGAGATCGACCCGCTGAACGTCTGTGCGATCGAGGTTGTGGCAGGGCAGGGGGCGCGGACGATTGTCTTCACACCGGGGCTCGATGACGCCCTTTTCGAGCACGATGGCCAGCTAACAAAGCAGGACGTCCGTGCAATCACGCTTGCCGCGTTGGCCCCGTGCCATGGCGAACTGCTCTGGGACATCGGCGCCGGCTCCGGCTCGATCGGCATCGAATGGATGCTGGCCGACCCATCGCTGCGGGCGATCGCCATCGAGCAATCGAGCGAGCGGGCCGCGCGCATCGCAAGAAATGCGCTTGCCTTCGGCGTCCCCGGCCTTGCGATCGTCGAGGGAACCGCCCCCGAGGCGCTTGCGAACCTGCCGGAACCCGACGCGATCTTCGTCGGCGGTGGCGGCAGCGAGGCAGGCGTGCTCGAGGCAGCGCTTGAAGCCCTGAAGAGGGGAGGGCGTCTGGTTGCCAACGCCGTGACGCTTGAGATGGAGGCAATGCTGCTTTCGCTGCATCGGCAGTACGGCGGCACGCTGACCCGTATTGAAATCGCACGCGCAGCACCCCTCGGCGGCATGAACGGTTGGCGTCAAGCCATGCCCGTCACCCAGTGGCGCTATGGAAAGAAGTGAGACAAAGCAGATGACGACAGTGCATTTCATCGGCGCCGGGCCGGGTGCGGCGGACCTGATTACGGTGCGCGGCCGCAACCTCATCGGCAAATGCCCAGTCTGTCTCTATGCGGGCTCGATCGTGTCCCCGGAACTACTGCAATACTGCCCGCCTAACGCGCGCATCATCGATACGGCACCGATGTCGCTGGACGAGATCGAGGCTGAGTACCTGCGGGCCGCCGCAGCCGGCGAGGACATTGCGCGATTGCATTCGGGCGACCTTTCCGTTTGGAGCGCCGTTGCCGAGCAAATCCGCCGGCTCGAAAAGCATAGCATCGACTACACGATGACGCCCGGCGTGCCCGCCTTTGCGGCGGCAGCCGCCGCCCTTGGCCGGGAACTGACGATTCCAGCCGTCGCGCAAAGCCTGGTGCTGACGCGCGTTTCGGGTCGTGCGTCGCCGATGCCGAACGACGAAACATTGGCGCAATTTGGCGCGACCGGCTCAACATTGGCCATCCACCTTGCCATACATGCGCTCGAGCAGGTTGTCGCGGAACTGACGCCGCTCTACGGCGCCGACTGCCCCGTCGCGATCGTCGCCAAGGCGTCTTGGCCGGATGAACTGATCATCCGGGGGACGCTTGGCGACATCGAGGCAAAGCTGAGCGCCGAGCCGATAGAGCGAACGGCGATCATCTTCGTCGGCCCGTCACTTTCGGCCAGCGATTTTCGTGAGAGTTCGCTCTACGACGCCGCATACCAGCGACGCTTTCGTGGCAGAGGGTGAGGGGGAGGGGCTACGCGGCTCAGACCTGCGCCGAAAGGTAGTCCATGCTCGCCCGCAACGCCTTTGCCGGATCCTTGAGATGGTGCACTTCGGCAGCGAACGGCTCGAAGGAGAACGGTCCGGCATAACCCGCCTCTACGAGTGCACGCATCTGCCCGGCATTGTCCAGACGATCATCTGCCGCCACCAGCACGCGGTGAGGATCGCGCATATCCGCGATCGAAACGTCAGGGTCGCTGACACCAGAGATATGAACCAGCCCGGTCAGGTCGGGAAAGAGCTGTCCTTCGCCGGCAAGATGATGATGGAACGTGTCATGGACCAGCTTGAACGTCGATCGGGCCGACACGGCATCGATCGCCGCCGCGGCCTCCGCCTTTGACCGTAGGGAACAGATCTCGAAGCCCAGCGGCTCCACAAGCCCTATGATCCCGGCGGCCTCGAGCATCGGCTTCAGTGCCGCCAGCGACTGGCGCAGATTCTCCTGACGCTCGCCGTCGGCTCGGCCGGTGCCGTCGTTCTTGGGAACAAGAACGAGCGCCTTTGCGCCGCACGCTTTCGCAAAGCTGATCAACGCCTGCGCTTCCTCCGCGCGCGCAGCGTTCCATTCATTGAAGCGCTGCAGCGCATTGATCGAGATAATGGTCAACGCGTGTTGTCGTGCCGCCTGCGCGATCACCTCTGGTGTGGTTCCATCGAGGATCGCATTGCCCGTGAGATCATTGCGTATCTCGACTGCATCGATGCCAAGCGACGTGGTCAGCGCAAAGAAATCTTCGATCGGCAGCGACGGCGCCGCCATGTGGTTGAGGGCAAAACGAAGCGATGACATTTCCGGGCTCCTCCTTAAGCCTTGAACATCCCGGGAGGGTGCTCTTGCCTTTAGTTTCTCTACCCGACTTCCCGATGCGATCCACCTCTTTGCATAAATCCCCACTTTCATCCTTGAGAGAAAATCACCCCCGATGATGTAATGACCTCACACGATGAGACTGAACGCACTCCACAGGGAGCACAGTGAACACTTGACGGGAACGTCGATAGTGGGACTGCTACGACAGCAACTGCAGCCTAACTATCAACGGCTGAAACCGGCACAACTCGCAGCTACGGCCAAACTTAAATGCGCCTGATAAGAGTAGTTTCATTGAAGCAACCTAATTTCAATAACATCTGTAAGGAATTTTATTCCTTCCAAGATCAATACCACTCACTGCATGCCGATGTACTTTCGCTACTGAGAAAATACATTCCGAGTTTTCCGAAAAGAAAGCATATTTTTATATACTCCAACTCTCAGCATTAACCGTCTGAAATATTTTTGTATTGCTTATTAGCATCCATGTATGTAGTTTCTTAATAAAGTAGAAACCATGCGATCAGCAGACTTGTGATTGATCATACGAAGTACTTCTACTTTGGAGGCATACTAAGGGGATCATCAAATCGTTCCGGGGTCGTCGCAAAGTATTGCATTCATTACGCACGACTATTCTCCGGAACTCTAGGGGTATGAGGCTAGTATGAATTACGTACCTTCGGAATTTGAAAGCGGACGGATACCACTGAATAGGCTTCGGCATGATGCGGTGACATCAAGGGCGAAAGCGGACTTCGAGCATTCTGACGGGGCGCAAGACGATGATCGCTGCGTGCTGATTATCGACGCCAGAACACTTGAACGTCAATGCCTTGCAACAACGCTGAGGGCGAATGGTCTGCGCATGGACGCCCTGACCGTTGCTTCAATTGGAGAGTGGCGCGAAGAGAAAGACAAGGACCAGCCTGTTGGTGCGGTCCTGCTCAACATCGCCGGTCGCAGGATGGATGACGCCACCCTGTACGATGAGATCAAGCACATAACGTCGGAAGTCGCGCCAGCGCCGGTTATCATTTTGGCGGATGGTGACGACCTGAACCAGACGTTGAAGGTCCTTCAATACGGCGCTCGCGGTTTCATTCCAACCTCTGTCGGGATCGAGGTCTGCGTCGAGGCAATTTCCCTGGCGATCGCAGGCGGGACCTTCATTCTCGCAAGTGGCGCCTTCTGCCCTGGTGCAGCGGCCACAGTTGACCGGAACCAGCAGCAGCGGCCGAATGAACTATCGCGCCTGTTTACGCTGCGGCAAGCCGAGGTCGTGCAAGCGCTTCGCAAAGGCAAGGCCAACAAGATCATCGCCTATGAACTCA
Organism: Rhizobium sp. BK538; assembly: GCF_014197575.1. Lineage (NCBI taxonomy): Bacteria > Pseudomonadati > Pseudomonadota > Alphaproteobacteria > Hyphomicrobiales > Rhizobiaceae > Rhizobium > Rhizobium sp. BK538. Next base: position 3,635 of record NZ_JACIFT010000015.1, on the reverse strand, counting down.
ACCTGCGCGAAAGCACGGTCAAAGTTCATATCCGAAATATCATGAAAAAGCTGAAGGCGACCAACCGCACGGAAGTTGCCTACAAGCTCAACGACATGTTCCAGTAATTATGGAAGATTAAGGCAGGGAGGCGCGCAGCTGTTGTCTGCGCGCCTTCTTCGATTGCGCGACTTTATCTGCAATAACGAGAGTATCTGCAATAAAGAGTCGCAAAAACGCTGCCAGATCTTACTCATACGCCGTGTGTTCCTTTTGGGGCGCGACGGTCGGCTGCGGCTTGTGGCGACGTCCTAGTATCTGTCTGAACCCTCTCGCCGAAAACGGTTGAACGAGCTGGGCAACGAAGCCCTCGGCAATCCGTCCACTGATCCCGATCTCAGCCGGCGGTCTGCGAGGCGGATTGAAATACGTCCCGAATATCTGATCCCATAAAACGAGATTCTCGCCGTAGTTGGTGTTTCCCTCGGAAAGCACCTTCGAATGATGCCAGCGGTGCAAGCGCGGGGTGCTGAAAATCCGGTCGAGCGGGCCTGTCCTGACATCCATGTTGCAGTGGGTGAGAAGGCCGATGAAAGCTGTCACCGCGCTGATCCAAAGGAAAACGGGGAGGGGCGCCCCCAAGACATAGAGCGGGATTTGGCTAAGCGCGATCTTGAAGAGCGAATCGACGACGTGAAAGCGGCCGGTATTGACAACCCACAGGCGTTCGACGCTGTGATGCAGGGCATGAAACCGCCACAACGAAAGGATCTCGTGCGCGGCGCGGTGCGCGACATAGAGACCGAATTCGGCGATGACCAAACCCAGCGCGACCTGGAAGGCAAGGGGCCGGTGGTCCGGCCATACCGCCGCAGGCGACGTGACCGCTGGCTGCACGACTGTGGCAATCGCCATTGGGGCAGACGCTCCAATGGCCGCGGCAAGTTGTACGCCACCCTTGGTCAGGAGCGTATGTGCGATGTCGTTGAAAGTTTCGCCATCATGCTTCAGCCATTCCTGCTCATAGGGCATCAGCCGCTCGAAGCCTGCGATCGCCGCGACGATCGACAGATAGACGACGTTGAACCACAACAGCGGCGCGCCTGTATGAAAAGCCCAGCCGGCCCCACTCAATCCCGCGGCGAAGAGCGCTGGCCACAATGCCCACGACGTCGCCATGTAAAGTGCCGACTTGCCCTCATTCATCACGCGCACCCTCTACCTTGCCTCTGACGTCTTATGATACACCGGACTTGGGTGCGTCAGGCAAGGCCCGAAGCGACGATCTGTCATAAGGCCACACCCTTGAAGCAACTGACAGGCGCGGACCAGCCGGATACGTCGAAAATGCCTGCTGGCCGCCCGACGGCAACTTTGCCGTGTTGATTTCTTGCGATTGTCACGCGGCGGGCTTCTTGATAGGCATCATCCATAAGATGTAATCCCCCGCCACAGGCCAATGCTCCAACGATCCCATGACCACGCCGCGAGCCCGCTCGTCGGAATTGCGCTTGCTTCTTCCGGCTATTCGCTATTTGCCATTCAGGACGCGGTGGTGAAGTGGCTGGTGGCCGATTACGCGGTTCCGCAAATCCTCTTCATGCGCAGCATCATGATCGTGGTTATCGCCGGCGTCATGGTTCAGCGGCTGCGGCATCCTTCAATATTAAAAAGCCCGCACCGGAAGTCCCTGCTGTTGCGCGCAGGGCTCATGCTTGCGGCATGGATGGCCTACTATTCTGCTGCACGCCACCTCGGCCTCGCCGAGATCACCACGATGTATTTCTCAGCGCCTATCATGGTGGTCCTGCTATCGATCCTCGTCCTCAAGGAGAACGTCGGGCCGATGCGATGGTTCGCATGCATAGGCGGCTTCGTCGGCGTGCTGCTCGCCGCCAATCCCGCCGAAGCACCAAGCCTTGTGCCCGCAGGGATGGTCATCTTCGCCGGTTTCTGCTGGGCGTGGAGCACCGTGCTTGTTCGCCTCGTCAGCCGCACCGAAAGCACCGCGAACCAGATGATGGCAACAAGCTTTGCCTTCGTTGTCGCCTGCGGCGCGACGCTGCCGTGGTTGTGGAAGACACCGGATCTTTTCGGCTGGATGCTGATGATCGGCCTCGGCTTCGTGGCTGCAGCCGGCCAGTATCTGCTCTACGAGGGTTTCCGCCATGCACCTGCTTCGACGCTGGCGCCGATGGAATATAGCGGCCTCGTCTGGGCGTTTCTTTACGGCTATCTCATCTGGTCGGAAGTCCCGACGGTCAATGTCGTGGCAGGTGCCGGGCTGATCGTCGCCTCCAGCCTCACGCTTGTATGGTGGGAGCGTCGGCAGATACTCTGCGCCACCCGGCTGTCTACGTAGGGCGCCGGCCACGCCGTCAAGTGTAAGCCCTCTGCACACTAGCCTCGTGCGCCACGCTCAGCTTCTGAGCGGCCAGCACGACTTCGAGCCGGTTTCGAGCGTCGAGCTTCTGCATCAGGACGGTCATATAGTGCTTCACCGTCTTTTCGCTGATGTCGAGACAGCTCGCAATCTCCCGGTTGGTATTGCCACGCATCAAGTAGCCGACGATCTGCTCTTCGCGGGCGCTCAACCGGAGATGCACCTGCGTCTTTCGACGTAGCGCCTCGGTCTTCATCGACATGATTACCTTGGTGGCGAAACCGGGCGTGATGAAGGTATTGCCGGCATAGACCGTGCGGATAGCCTCATGCAAATCAGAGGCGGTGCTGCCCTTCAACACGTAACCGGAAACACCCAGACCCAAGACCTGGATCGCCGACTCGATACTGGAGCTGGCAGTAAACACGATGATGCGGGTACGCTGATAGCGCTGCAGCATGATCTCGATCGCGGAAAGCGCGTCGCCAGGCATGCTCAGGTCGACCACAATCACATCAGGGTCGAGTTCCTCGACAAGCTTCAATGCATCAACCGCATTCTCCCCTTTGCCGACAATCGCCAGATCTTCCTTGTTTGAATAGAGACTGACCAATCCTTCGAGTAGTATTGGATGATCATCGACGAACGCTACTGAAATCGCCATGCCGCTCCCCTCTCATTTTAAGTACTACCCTAGCGCACCAACACGTGTTTTTGAAGATAATACTTAAGTGATAGTTAAATCAGTCTACGATGGGACAATGTCTCTTTCACTACACATTTCGTTTCAGTAGTAAAATCGCGCTACCCCCCGCCAATACTTTCGTCATCCGGTCAGGAATAGCTGAATCGGCATGAGAAGGCCGAAAATGTGGGCGCGAGCTAGCGGAGACAACAGGCAAGGCGCTCATTTTGAGCAAGGACCAAACGGCACTATCTCGAGGATAAACCAGCACCCCTTAATACCTTGGAGACCTCTAATAATAGCATCCGCCGCCGTGTTAAAAAATGGTTAACATCCATCCCACTCCTACAACGATAGAGGTATATATTATTGCAATACATGGCGCGGCAGACAACAGCCTGCAATTGAACTTGAAATGCTCCGTCATCCAGCACGGTTGCTGTGTCGGTGGTCGTTGCCGACCTGATGTCAATGCCGCCCTAGTCCCCTCCTTGCTACTCCTCCCTGAATGCCTTCATCATCTGGTCGGTGAATGGCTTGAGGAGGTATGAGAGAGCGGTTCGTTCGGCGGTCTGGACGAAGACTTCG